>JAYZIH010000001.1:0-28712 GCA_036165695.1 Pseudomonadota bacterium
ATAGAGTAATCTGTGATCTTCAAATTCAAGTGTGCACAAAGAGTGTGTAATATTTTCAATTGCATCAGATAGACAGTGAGTAAAATCATATAATGGATAAATACACCATTTATCTTTAGTTCGATGATGTGTTATATGTTTTATACGATATATAACTGGGTCTCTCATATTCAGGTTTGGATTAGACATATCTATTTTTAGACGTAAAACCATTTCCCCATCTTTATATTTACCATCTTTCATATCTTCAAAAAGTTTTAGGTTCTCATCTATTGGTCTATCTCTATGTGGACTTTCAGTTCCAGGTTCAGTGAGCGTCCCTCTTGTTTTTCGTATTTGTTCGCTTGTTTGAGAATCTACATATGCTAGATTCTCTTTTATAAGATTCTTTGCATAATCATATAAATTTTCAAAATAATCTGACGCATAACATAATTTGTCCCATTTAAAACCAAGCCATGTGACATCTTCTTTAATAGAGTCAATATACTCCTGATTTTCCTTCTCAGGATTAGTGTCATCAAATCTAAGATTGCACTTACCTTCATAATCTTCAGCTACACCAAAGTTCAGACAGATAGATTTCGCGTGTCCTATGTGAAGAAAACCATTTGGCTCAGGTGGGAATCTAGTACAGACTCGCCCCTCGTGTTTGTTAGTGCTAATATCATTCTCTATAATAGTTTTAATAAAATTAGTTTTGTCAGATGTTTCCATGAAAATATATAATGATTTTTTAAACCCACATTATATCTATGATTCACTCTCTTTAGAATCAAAAAAAATAGTGCCCGCAATACAAGTATTTTCTAGTGTCAGCTCAACAAATGACATATTACTTGAGAGAAATTGTTTCTATCCAAACGGGCATACTTGTTTTGCAGAAAGACAAACTAAGTCAAGGGGGATGAAAAATAAAAATTGGGTTACACCAAAAAACGGAATATGTTTCTCTGTTTCATGGACTATTAATAGAAATATAAAAATTGCATATTCTATCAATCAAATTATTGCAATTAAAATTACACAGTCACTAAGTGAGAATAATTTTCAGAATATAAGGATTAAATGGCCAAACGATTTATTATTTAACAATAAGAAAATAGGAGGTATATTAGTAGAAACAAAATATAATCCTAATAGAGGTTTATATATGGTTATAGGTGTAGGATTAAATATTAGATTATCTGATGAAGAAAGGGAAAATATTGATCAACCCTCAACAGATTTATTTGAGATAAATGAAGATGAATGTGATAGAAATAAAATTGCAAGCATAATTCTAGACAGTGTTATTTCATCTTTTGAATTATTTGAAAAAAGAAAATATGACTCTTGAAAATAAAAAATTTCTGATTGATTTTGGCCATACATGTTGTAAGGTTGCTTTTTTTTCTGATGATAAAATTAGCACTATAGAGAGATATGATTATAGTGGTAATCTAGTAACTGATATAGAAAAATTAATATTGAAACATGACTGCAAAAATGTTGTATGTTCGAGTGTATTGCCTAAATATAATGAAGATTTTCTTATTAAATCGTTCTCTAAATTAAAAAATTTCAATATTAAGTTTTTCAATATTGATGACTCTTTGATTTTTATTAATCCTGCGTATAAGGATAACCTTAATAGGCTAGGAGTTGATAGAGCTCTAAATTTAATTGGTGCTAGACAGAGAACAGAGGAAGATCTAATAGTCATTGATGCGGGCACTGCTACAACTATTGACTATCTTGATAAAAATAATGTACATCATGGTGGCACGATCTTGCCTAGTAAAGATTTAATAGTTGATACTTTTAAAAACATGCTGGACTTTGACTTTTCAAACGAAAAAATTTCAGAAAATCTTTTTTCAGATAATACTGCTTCTAGTATTAACCATGGAGCAGAGCTGTCTGCGTATATTGGCGTAGAGAAATTTATTGATGAAATAATTATACATTTTAATAGTAATCCAATAATTTTTGTTACAGGCGGGGCGTATTTAGATGTAATTCATAATTGTAATTATGAGTTAAAGCATGTAGAGTCCCTTATTTTTGAGGGTTTATTGGTATATGATAAGGGCATGTAAAGCCGCCTTAGCTCAGTTGGCCAGAGCAGGGGTTTTGTAAACCTCAGGTCGTCAGTTCGAATCTGACAGGCGGCTCCAGTACCTAAAATGTTGAGTTATTACCAATAATAGGTTATTTTATAAGTACGGTTTTAAAGGCTTAGGAAAAACGTAATGCAAAAATGAAGGAAAAAATGATACTTATCCCAGGACGTTCTAGTAAACAAGGAACGTCTCTGAACAAGGGTAAACTCAAGGAAGAGTATAAAACTGTCACATCAACCTTAGAAATAAATTCCGAAGATATGCAAAGACTTGGCTTAGAGAATGGCGATAAAGTCAAGCTAAGTAATGATATTGGACAAGCAGTTGTTTCAATTAAAGCACAGAAACCAGAAAACCTCCCATCTGGAGTTTTATTTATTCCATACGGTCCGCACTCTAGTCAATTAATGGAAGGTGATACTGGAAGCAGTGGCATGCCTCTTTCTAAACATATGGAAGTAGTAATTGAAAAATGGAGTAAACGAAAATGAGCGCTAGAAAAATGTCTGATGACGTAGTGAAAAATGAAAAGATTGTAGAAAATGCAACATGTACCTTTTGTGGTTGCGTTTGTGATGATATAACTTTAACAGTTGACGTTGATAATAAAGTTATAACACAGGCTAAAGATGCTTGTGTTTTAGGTAAAGCATGGTTTTTAAACCATGTTATTGAAGATAGACCAATAGCAAGGATTGATAATAAAGAAGTAACGTTGGATGAAGCAATTGAGGAAGCAGCAAAGACATTGGTGGAAGCTAAATTTCCAATTGTATATGGTTTAAGTGATACAATATGTGAAGCTCAGCGCCAAGTCGTACCAATTGTAGACGATATTTCTGGAACAATAGATACTACAACTTCAGTTTGTCACGGTCCTTCTGGAATGGCATTTCAAGGAGTTGGCGAGCCAAGCATGACTTTAGGTGAAGTTAAAAATCGTGCAGATTTAATAGTATATTGGGGAGGGAACCCTGCAGAATCTCACCCAAGACATTTTGGAAGATATGCTGTAACCCCACAGGGCATGTTTACACCAAATGGAAAAAAAGATAGGACAGTTATCTTATTTGATGTAAGAAAAACTAAAAGTGCAGGTGTTGCAGATATATTTGTTCAGCTAAAACCAGGTAAGGATTTTGAATTACTTTGGACTCTTAGAGCTGCTGTAAAAGGTAAAAAAATTCCAAGCAATATTGAAGAAATAACAGGCGTGTCACCTGAAACAATTCATGATTTAGTGGAGAAAATGAAAAACTGCCAATACGGTGTTTTATTTTTCGGGATGGGTTTAACAATGACAAGAGGCAGACACTTTAATTCTGGAGCTCTCCTAGCACTTGCCGCAGATTTAAATGAGTTTACGCATTTTGTAGCCAAACCAGTTAGAGGCCATGGAAATGTTACGGGAGCTGATAATGTAGTTTCATGGCAAACTGGATATCCATTTGGCGTAAATTTTAGCAGAGGATATCCAAGGTTTAACCCAGGTGAGTATACAACTGTTGACACTTTAAATAGAGGGGAAGCAGATGCTGCCATGATTATTGCTAGTGATCCTGCATCTAATTTTCCAAAAAAGGCTATAGCACACTTAAAAAGTAAGAAATGTAAGGTAATTTCTCTTGATACCAAGGAAACACATACAAGTGAAATGGCTCATGTCGCAATAGCAACAAGTACATATGGCATAAACACAGGAGGCACCGTTTACAGAATGGATGATGTGCCAATTAGCTTAAGACCAGCATTTGACTCACCATTTCCAGGTGATTTAGAAGTTTTAACTAAATTAAGAAAAAAAGTTAGAGAACTAGTTCTAAAGAAAAGAAAAAAATCTGGCAAAGACAAGTAGTTTTCGTAATTAAATTTTTAAAAAAAGGTTAGGCATTCAATGAAAGATGAGATTCGTATTATAAATGGTACAGTTTATGATCCTACGAATAATATAGACGGACAAGTTAAAGACATTTGTATTAAAAATGGAGAAATTGTTGCCTCAGTTTCAGAGTCAGCAAAAGTTATTGATGCAAAAGGTATGGCAGTAATGCCTGGAGGTGTAGATATACATTGCCACATTGCTGGACCCAAGGTTAACTTAGCTAGAAAGTTGATGCCAGAAGATCATAGACTTGACCCTCATTATAAAACTCCAAATACAAGATCTGGAACTGGAGGTATAGTTCCATCTACATTTGCAACAGGTTATAGATATGCAACTTTAGGTTATACAACTGCCATGGAGGCAGCAGTTCCTCCGCTCACCGCAAGACATGCATTAGAAGAAATTTATGACACACCTGTAATTGATAATGGATTTTACGTTTTACTTGGAAATAATCTTTTTTTACAAAGTTTAATTGCAGAAAATAGAATGGAAGAGTTTAAACAAGCCGTTGCTTGGTGGTTAAATGCGTCAAAGGCATATACAGTAAAATTAGTAAATCCTGGTGGAGATGAACCATGGAAGGGACATAAAAATCTTAACGTAAAAAATATCGACGAGGATAGTAAAGTTGTTGATATTCCGCCAAGAAAAGTTATTGATGCTTTTATTAATGCAGTACATGAATTGGGATTGCCGCACCCTCCCCATATACATTGTAATAATTTAGGGCATACAGGTAATTATGAGACTACTTTAGAGACAATGAGAACCGCTGGAGATAGAAGGCTCCATGTTGCACATATTCAATTTAATAGTTATGCAGGTGAGTTGGGAAAACCTCCTTTATCTGGATCAAAAGAAATAACTGAGTACATAAATGAACACGAAAATATTACTTGTGATGTGGGACAGGTAATGTTTGGAAAAGCTACTTTTATGACAGCAGATGCCCCACTTACATATCTACTAAGAGGTGTAAAAAAAGATAAATGGGTAAATGCAGATACAGAGTGTGAAAGTGGTTGTGGTATCTTACCTTTTGATTATCAGGGACATATATATACCCATGCATTGCAATGGGCAATTGGCTTAGAAATATTTTTGCAATCTAAAGATCCATGGAGAATAGTACTTTCAACAGACCATCCAAATGGTGGATCGTTTATGAACTATCCCTTAATTATTAAACTTTTGATGGACTATGAGTTTAGGAAAGAAGCAATGAAACATGTAAACCAAAAAGCTATGAACAATGCATTATTAAAGGATTTAAAACGTGAATATACTATGAATGAAATTGCAATTATTACAAGAGCAGGGCCTGCAAAATGCTTAGGAATGAAAAATAAAGGTCATCTAGGAGTTGGCGCAGATGCAGACATAACAATTTATGATGTTTTAGACGATAAGGAGGAAATGTTTAATGCACCACGATATGTAATAAAATCAGGACAATTGCTGATAGCTGACCATGAATTTATTTCTGATTACACAGATAAAAAAGTAATGAGAGTTGCGCCTAAATTCGACGAAGGAATAGAGAAAGTTATAAAACCATTCTTTGATGATTTCTATTCTGTGTCGTTTGATAATTATGCAGTAGATGACAGTTATTTGCATGAAAATGAAATTATTGAAACTAAAGTGAAAAGTAGTATTTATGAAGATTAAAAACACAGAAATTATAGATACATTTGCAGAAGCCTTTACAATGTGGAGCTCTGAAATAATTATAACCGCAAAGAATAATGAGTGGGCACTAGCAGCAGCACAATCAATAACTGGTTTTGCAACTTCAGTAATTGGATGTAAATGTGAGGCAGGTATAAATAAAAAACTTTCCTCAAAAGATACGCCAGACCAGAGGCCCGGCTATAGTGTTTTAATTTTTTCAATTGATAAAAATAGTTTAGAAAAAAGACTAATTGAGAGAATTGGTCAATGTGTAATGACTTGCCCAACTACATCATGTTTTTCAGGATTTAGTTTAGACAAATCAGTTAATGTAGGTGGAGCATTAAGATATTTTGGTGATGGATATCAAATTAGCAAGAAAATAAAAGGAAAAAGGATTTGGAGAATCCCAGTTATGGATGGAGAGTTTGTTATTGATGAGTTATTTGGTGTTAAAGAATCTGTAGGAGGTGGAAACTTTTATTTACTTGGAAAGTCGCTTAATCAAACTTTAATTGCTGCAAAAAAATCTATAGCAGAAATAAAAAAAATATCTGGATGTATAATGCCATTTCCAAATGGCGTTGTAAGAAGTGGAAGTAAAGTAGGGTCAAAATATAAAACCCTTCCAGCTTCAACAAATGAATTGTATTGTCCAACCCTTAAAGGTGTAATAGATAATTCATCTTTATCAGAGGATACAAACTGTGTATTAGAAATAGTTATTGATGCTATAGACTACGATACTTTGGCTAAATCAATGAAAGTGGGAATTAAAGCCGGCGCTACATCTGGAATACATACAATAACAGCTGGTAATTTTGATGGGAGATTAGGACAACATAAAATCTATTTAAAAGATTTAATTAAATAAACTATGAAACTTACTATTAAGAAAAAACCAGATGCACCAATAGAAGCAGAAAACATATCTCCGCTTATCACTGCTAATCTTAAACTAGATGAAATTAAGAAGTTAGAGATATTACATGGGAATATAAAATGTACTGTAGATAAGTTTTTTAATGTTAAAGATGATAAATCTGAAGTTTTAACAGTACAGGGTGATCTCAGTAGAGTAAAATATTTAGGTGCAAAAATGGATTCAGGAGAAATGGTAGTAAACGGTAATGCAGGAATGCACTTAGGCTCTGCCATGTCTGGAGGAACCATTAAGGTTAATGGAGATGTTGAAGATTGGATAGCGCCTGAAATGTCAGGAGGTATAATACATATTACTGGTAATGGAGGCCATTGCATTGGAAGTGCATATAGAGGTGCAAGTGTAGGTATTACTGGTGGAGAGATTATTATAGAAGGGAATGTAAAAAATGAAATTGGGAATGGCATGTCGAACGCTACTATATTTGTAGGAGGAGATGTCGGAGATTTTACTGGGGTAAACATGAATTCGGGAACGATAGTTTTATATGGAGAAGCAGGCATAAGAACAGGGGCAGGCATGAAGAGAGGAACAATAATATCTATGAATAAAATAGAAATGCTGCCAACATTTTCATATAACTGTTCGTACTCCCCATTATTTTTAAAACTAATTTTTGAAAGTATAAGTAAAGCAAGCGGGATTAAGATTGATGAAAAATATTTTGAGGGAAAGTATGATCGTTGGAGTGGTGATTCAGTTGAAATGAATAGAGGAGAACTCTTAGTATTTTCAAATTAAAATTTTGTATAAAAGGTTTTTGAATATTTATTAAGTATTTGGGAGAAAAAAAATGACAACAGTAGTTACTGAAAATTGTAAGGGATGCCGCTTTACTGACTGTGTTACTGTTTGCCCAGTTGAAGCGTTTCATGAAGGAGATGATATGCTATACATAAATCCCGATGTATGTATTGATTGTAGTGCATGTATTCCTGAGTGCCCAGTTGAAGCAATATATGAAGAGGATGATTTGCCTGATGGGATGGAAGATTGGGTTGCAATTAATGAGGAAAAATCTCAAGACCTTCCTGTTTGTTCAGAACAGATGGAACCACTAGATGGCGCAGATGAACGAAAAGAAGAATTAGGATTATAGAATCTATAAATATGGCTGAATTAGGAAAAAAGGGAAACCCATTAAAAGTTGCTATTGTTGGAGCAGGGCCTAGTGGTTTTTATGCTACGGACGCTCTTATAAATTCAAATTATAATGTAGTTGTAGATTTAATAGAAAAACTACCTACTCCGTACGGTCTCGTAAGAAGTGGAGTTGCGCCAGATCACCCAAAAATTAAAAGTAGTATACAAGTATTTGAAAAAATAACTGATTCTAAAGATTTTAACTTCATTGGGAATGTTAAACTTGGGGAAGATGTTTCAATCGAAGAACTAAAAAAATTTTACCATGCAATAATTTTAACTGTAGGGGCAGAGACGGACAGAAGCCTAGGTATTCCAGGTGAAGATATTACTGGAAGTCACACGGCAACAGAATTTGTAGGTTGGTATAATGGGCATCCAGAACATAGAGAGAAAACTTTTGATTTAAGCCATGAAACAGCAGTGATTATTGGACAAGGTAATGTTGCTGCAGATGTAGCCCGCATACTTTCAAAAACTATTGATGAGCTTAAGTTTACTGATATATCAGAACATGCACTTAATGTTTTGTCAGAAAGTAAGATAAAAAAAATATATATAGTTGGGCGTAGAGGACCTGCACAAGGCAAGTTTACCTCAAAAGAGCTAAGGGAGTTTGGAGAACTAAGAGATTGTAATACTATAGTCGATAAGTCTGAAATTATCCTAAACAAAGCAAGTGAAAGTGAATTACAGGATAAAAAAGGTAGGTTGCAAAAAAAGATCTATGATTTATTTGTTGATTACTCCAAGCCAGTACCTGTTCATAGAGCTAGAGAATTTCCCTGGACAAAACCATATATAAAGAAAAGAAATTGTTACATCCAGTTTCTTAAAAGTCCTGTTGAATTAAAGGGAAATAAGAAACTTGAAAAAATTATTTTTGAAAAAAATAGTTTATCTGGAGATCCTTTTAAACAATCTGCAAAAGGAACTGGAGAAACATATGAACTTGACGCAGGCATAATATTTCGAAGTATAGGTTATCGAGGAATAGCGTTACCTGGAGTTCCGTTTCATGATTCCTGGGGTGTTATTCCAAATGAAGCTGGTAGAGTTATGGATAATGATGTAGTTGTTCCTCAATTATATACTGCAGGCTGGATAAAAAGAGGCCCAAGTGGAATTATTGGAACAAATAAAGCCTGTGCGAATGAAACTATTGAAGAATTGCTTAAAGATATTAAGCAGCTTAATTCAAAAAAAGATAAATTAGGCTCAAAAGGTTTATACAGAGTCTTAGATAAGAAAGGCATAAGATATATTAATTTTAATGAGTGGAAAAAAATTGATGAAGTAGAGGTCAAAAATGGCCAAGAGAAAGGCAAGCCTAGAGAGAAATTTACTTATGTAGAAGAGATGTTAGCGCAGCTAACCTAGCACAAAAATCTATCTTTTTTTAAAATCATATAATGCTATAATTAATTGAATACTAAAGCATGGTAGATATATGGTTATAAGAATTAAAAATATAATAGTAACTATATTCTTTGCTTCTTTTATATGTGGAAGCACTCTCGCAGATGTTAAATCAAAAGTTGGAGAAGTAGGTAACGGCTTCTTGGAAAGATCTTTGTTTAATATGTTTAATGGACCTGGGACTACTGAAGTGTCGGTTAAAGGTATTGAAAATAAAAAACCTGAAATAGAAATTTTACTTGTAAGACCACTTTCTTTAACTGAAGAAAATGCATTTTTCTCACAAATACAACTCAACAACTATTACGTACAAAGTAATAATAGGGTTGCTTTAAATCTTGGTTTTGGTTATCGACAAGTCTTCCTTAATAAAAGCGTTATGTCAGGAATGAACATTTTCTTTGATGTAGATGATGAAGATAATACACGTACTAGTTTTGGGCTTGAATTAAAATCTAATTCATTTAAAGCATATGCCAATTACTATAAAGCTATCTCTAGCACTAATACTGTGAGTGGTGATAAAAAAGAAAGGGTATTAGACGGTTATGATATACATATATTAGGGAAAGTGCCTTACTTTCCATGGGCAGATGTGCATTATAAATATTTTGAATGGCAGGCAGAAAAAAATGTGAAAGATACTTATGGTGAAGAACTGTCATTAGAAATGCTAATACATTCAAGTTTAATGGTTGAAGTTGGTTATGAGGATAATAGATTTGATGCGCCTGAGGATTTTGTAAAGGTAACACTCTTTTATCCTGGGAAAGGAGGGCCAACTGCATTTGATGACTTTATAAGTGAAACTGCATTTATGCAAGGTGATGTATCTAATGAGCTATTATCAAAAGTAGAGAGAACAAATAGAATTATGGTAGAAACAGAAAGCGCAGGTGTTGTGATTGGGAGGTTAGATTAGTATGAATAATAAATCCTTTTTCTTTTATGTATTATTAGTTTTGATGAATCCAGTTTTTTCTTATGCTGCAACAGGTTCGGCAGATGTTTATAAAGTTACAATGGAAAAAATAGAATTATGTGAGAATGCTACAATATCTAGTGAAACAAGTTATTCTGTTTCAGGCTGTGTTACTTTAGGTTCTGGAAGTTTACAGGTTGATATAGCTTCAGTTAGTGCGGGACAGGAAGTTGGAAAATATGCTTCAGTTTCTGGTCTTCCAATTGGAACAACCTATAGATATATTCAGCCAACAATCAGTCGTAGTTTTACAATAAAAGGTTCAGTAGAGTTAACAAAGATTAATGCAGGAACTGATGCTGATTGTGCAACAGATAGTGATGCATCTAAGGCAAGTCAGGAAAATTATTATACAAATGCTCAAGGCAAATACGGTGAAACAGCTGAAGAACAAGTAGTCGTTGTACCTACAGCAACAGCTAATCAAGGAGTAACGTGTCTCAATACTGCGTGTACAAGGGTAAGTACAGGTGGCGCAATTAGTCATGATTTACCAGACGATACAACGAATTATGGTTCATCAATTAGTGTGCCAGACACTAGTTCTGATTCCTTTACTATGGTGTACGCTTTACCTACACCGTATACTGTTGGTGTAAATCCGCCAAAGGTTACTATTTCATTTGGGACGTCAACAGCTTTACAGGCATTTGCAACTTATGATTCCGGCGGTATAGGAGATGGTTGCGTCGTGAACGCATATTTTCCTAAAGTAAATATGAGTATTACGGATCAATAGTGTGTATAAAATATGTTGACTACTTGAACAGGGTAGCTCAAAATCCAAGGCTTTACGGAGGAGGGGTACTCAAGCGGTCAACGAGAGCAGACTGTAAATCTGCCGGCTATGCCTTCGTAGGTTCGAATCCTACCCCCTCCACCAATTTTCAAAGTTTTTTAGAAATTTGAAAATCAATATATAATATCTAATAGCTAACGCGGGTGTAGTTCAATGGTAGAACCTCAGCCTTCCAAGCTGATGATGGCGGTTCGATCCCGCTCACCCGCTCCAGTAAGTGAAAGTGCCCATATAGCTCAGTCGGTAGAGCACTTCCTTGGTAAGGAAGAGGTCACCGGTTCAAATCCGGTTATGGGCTCCACATAAAGTAATTGACAGAAAACTATAGCTAAAGGAGAATAAGTACTCTATATGTAATTGATAAAAAATCGAGAAATTAAGGCTAAAACAGTATACAATCACGCCCATACAGCTCAAAAATCTACTTATATATAAATAGTGTTTTTGATTTTTTTGGGAAAATATAAAAAAGATATCGTGGAGGGCAAGAAAGGATGTCAAAAGCAAAATTTGAAAGAAATAAACCACATTTAAATGTGGGAACAATAGGACATGTGGATCATGGGAAAACAACACTAACTGCTGCTATAACAAAAGTTATGTCAGAGGCAAGCGGTGGTGAATTTAAAGCTTATGATCAAATTGATAATGCTCCAGAGGAAAAAGAAAGAGGAATTACAATAGCAACAGCACATGTTGAATATGAATCTGATTCAAGACATTATGCCCATGTAGATTGTCCAGGACATGCTGACTATGTTAAAAATATGATAACTGGTGCCGCTCAAATGGATGGTGCCATATTAGTGTGTAGTGCTGCAGATGGACCAATGCCACAAACAAAAGAACATATATTGTTAGCGAGACAAGTTGGTGTTCCAAATATAATTGTATACTTAAATAAGGCTGACCAAGTTGATGATAAGGAACTTACTGACCTTGTTGAAATGGAGATAAGAGAATTACTAACAAGTTATGAATTCCCTGGTGATGATACACCTATTATTACAGGTTCTGCACTCAAAGCACTTGAAGGTGATTCAAGTGATATTGGTGCGCCATCAATACAAAAATTAGTTGCTGAAATGGATAAGTTTTTCCCTCAACCAGAAAGAGCACTTGATGGAGATTTTCTAATGCCAGTTGAAGATGTATTTTCTATATCAGGAAGAGGAACAGTTGTAACTGGTAGAGTAGAAAGAGGAATTATAAAAGTAAATGATGAGATAGAAATTTGTGGAATTAAAGATACACAAAAATCAGTTTGCACAGGAGTTGAAATGTTTAGAAAGCTTCTTGATGAAGGACAAGCTGGAGATAATGTTGGTGTTCTACTTCGTGGAACAAAAAGAGAAGAAGTTGAACGAGGCCAAGTTTTATGTAAACCAGGTTCAATAAAACCACATAAGAAGTTTGAATGTGAAGTTTATATTCTATCTAAGGATGAAGGAGGTAGACATACTCCATTTTTCAAAGGTTATCGCCCACAATTTTATTTTAGAACTACAGATGTAACTGGTGCATGTGAGTTACCAAAAGATACAGAAATGGTAATGCCAGGTGACAATGTTGCAATGAGTGTTGAACTTATTGCACCTGTAGCAATGGAGAAAGGCTTAAGATTTGCTATTAGAGAAGGCGGAAAGACTGTTGGAGCAGGAGTTGTTTCAAAAATTATTGAATAAGACTCCTTGTCAAAAGTTAAAGCGGGATGGAATATTTTCTTCCCGCTTTTGGTTTTTAAAAGGCCAGTAGCTCAATTTGGCAGAGCAGCGGTCTCCAAAACCGCAGGTTGGGGGTTCAAGTCCCTCCTGGCCTGCCATATATATAGAGTATATATTTAAGACATGGAAAAGATTGAAAGTACTGCATCAAAGGGAGATAGACTTAAATGGATTGTAGCTGTTGCTATTTTGGGTTTAGCAATAGTAGGTTTTTATTTTTATACAGAATACCCTGTAATATATAGAGTCTTAGGCATAGTAGGTGCAATTGTATTAGATATAATAATTTTATTTAATACTGAAAAGGGAAAAGAATTAAGAAATTTTATGCATGAAGCAAGGGTTGAACTTAATAAGGTTATTTGGGCAACTAGAACAGAAACGTTACAAACAACATTAATTATATTTGTCGTTGTAATTTTGATGGCACTCTTTTTGTGGCTGTTAGATAAGCTTTTAGGTTCTGGAGTTAAATTACTGTTGTCTTAAGGCTTAGGAATAAAGTTATGTCACTAAAATGGTTTGTTATTCATGCATATTCCGGATATGAAGCTCAAGTAAAAAAATTCCTTACTGAGAGAATAGACAGATTTGATATGAAAGATAAGTTTGGGGAAATATTAATACCAACGGAAGAAGTAGTTGAGATGAAAGATGGGCAAAAACATAAAAGCGAAAGAAAATTTTTCCCAGGTTATATATTAATTCAAATGGAAATGAATGATGATACATGGCACCTTGTAAAAAAAGCTCCTAAGGTTATGGGATTTATTGGTGGATCTTCAGATAAGCCGGCGCCTATTAGTGACGACGAAGCTAATGGTATAATTGGTAGAATTAGAGAAGGAGTTGCTAAGCCGAAACACAAAGTTTTATTTGAGCCTGGCGAAGTAGTTAGGGTTATTGACGGACCATTCAATGATTTTAATGGTGTAGTTGAAGAAGTGAATTATGAAAAAAATAAAATGCTTGTGGCTGTTCAAATTTTTGGACGTTCTACTCCAGTTGAGTTAGAATTTGGCCAAGTTGAAAAAGGTTAGATAATATTATGGCAAAGAAAGAATTTGAAGCATATATAAAATTACAAATTCCTGCAGGGGAAGCAAATCCAAGTCCTCCTGTTGGTCCAGCACTTGGCCAGCATGGGCTAAATATACAAGATTTCTGCAAGGCATTTAATGCTAAAACAGAAAAGCTTGAAAAAGGAGTTAAAGTTCCTGTTGTAATAACGGTTTTTTCAGACAAAAGTTTTGATTTTATCGTTAAGACTCCTCCAGCATCAATTTTATTAAAAAAAGCTGCAGGTATAGAAAAAGGAAGCGGGACACCTAACGCAGAGAAGGTTGGCAAAGTAACACGTGCTCAATTAGAAGAGATAGCGAAAACTAAAATGAAAGATTTAAATGCTAATGATATTGACGCAGCAGTTGAGATAATTGCAGGAAGCGCAAGGAGTATGGGTATAACAGTTGAGGGCAAGAATGAGTAAAGTGTCTAAAAGAATGAAGGATTGCTATGAGGGTATTGACGATAATCTTCAATATAAACCTTTAGATGCTTTTACATTAATAAAAAGCAAACCAGGTACAAAATTTGTTGAATCTGTTGATGTTGCTGTAAATCTTGGTATTGATGCAAGCAAATCTGAGCAGAATATTAGAGGTTCTGTTGTTCTTCCAAACGGAACCGGTAAAAGTATGAAAGTTGCTGTATTTTGTGAGGGAGATGATGCAAAAAAGGCTAAAGATGCTGGTGCAGATATTATTGGAATGGATGATTTGTCTGATTCTATTAAAAAAGGAAATATAGATTTTGATGTTCTTTTAGCGACGCCAGAAACTATGAAGATGGTTAGTCCTTTGGGTCAGATTTTAGGACCTAAGGGTCTTATGCCTAACCCTAAAGTGGGAACAGTCACGAAAAATATAGAAAAAGGTGTGAAAGACGCAAAATCTGGGCAAGTACAATTTAGATCAGATAAATCAGGTATTGTACATTGCGCTATAGGCAAGGTAGAATTCACAGAACAGAAATTAGTTGAAAATTTAGAATTTCTTATTGCAGAGCTAGTTAAAGCAAAGCCAGCATCTGCAAAAGGTAAGTTTTTGAAGAAGATATCAGTCTCTTCAACAATGGGGCCAAGTTTAGTAATAGATGGTGCCTCATATATATAGACTTTGTGAGGTTATCTAGTTGATAGCTATCAAAGACCGTAGGTGCATTTTTTTTAAAATGCTTAATCTATAGCCTACGTAGATATGGTGCTTAAAATTTAAGCATATGTAATTGGAGCAAACAAAGTGGCGTTAAGCATTGATCAGAAGAAGCAAGTGGTAAATGAAGTATCAGAAGTTGCATCTTCTGCTTTATCTGCAGTAGCAGCTGAATATAGAGGGCTTTCAGTAGAACAACTTTCTTCCCTAAGGGCAAAAGCTAGGGAAATGGATGTATATGTGAAAGTTGTTAAAAATACTTTAGCTAAGAAAGCAATTAAAAATACAAGCTTTGAGTGTATGGAGGATTCCCTTAAAGGACCGATTATATTAGCTTTCTCTAAAGAGAGTCCTGGAGCTGCAGCAAAATTACTAAATGATTTTAGTAAAGATAATTCAATGTTAAAACCAATTTCACTTTCGGTAAATGGTGAGCTATTAGAAATTACAAGTATTGAAAAAATAGCTAAACTCCCTACTAAAGATGAAGCAATAAGTATATTAATGTCTTTAATGAAGATGCCGATTGAAAAATTTGTTAGAACACTTGCTGCCCCAAATACAAAACTAGTATTTACACTACATGCGTATAAAAATACGCTAGAAAAGACTTAGTGTAGATTATATAACATTAGGAGTAAGTTATGGCTGTTTCAAAAGATGAAATATTAGAATCGATATCAAACATGAGTGTAATGGATGTGGTTGATTTGATTCAAGCAATGGAAGAAAAATTTGGTGTATCAGCAGCAGCAGCTGTTGCAGCAGCGCCAGCTGCTAGTAGTGGCGGAGAAGCTGAAGCTGCAGCTGAAGAAAAAACTGAATTTACAATCAATATGCCAAGCATTGGTTCTAATAAAGTAGCTGTTATTAAAATAGTAAGAGCTATTACAGGATTAGGATTAAAAGATGCTAAAGATATGGTTGAAGGAGCACCTGTAGTAGTAAAAGAAGGTGTTGCTAAAGATGAAGCTGAGGATTTTAAAAAACAATTAGAGGAAGCCGGAGCAACTGTTGAGCTGCAGTAGTTTGTTTTCTATATAAATTGATTTACCAACTGTTAGTAATTATTTTTACTGACAGGGGTATTTATTATTTTTAAGGAATTTATGAAATATTCATATACTGAAAAAAAGAGAATAAGAAAAAATTTTGGGAAAATTAATAAAATTATTGATATTCCACAAATGTTAGAAATTCAATTTGACTCATATGCAAGTTTCTTATGTACGAGAGATTCTGCAGATGAAAGAGCTAAATCTGGACTACATAAAGCCTTTAACTCGGTTTTTCCAATTATAAGTCATTCAGGACATGTAAGACTTGAATATGTTGACTATATATTAGGAAAACCCTTATTTAATGTACAAGAATGTCAACTAAGAGGCCTTACATATTCAGCACCATTACAAGTATTGATGAGATTGGTTATTTGTGAAAAAGATAATATTGAAAAGGTAAAAGACATAAAGGAACAAGAAGTTTTTATGGGGGAAATACCTCTAATGACAAATAAAGGATCTTTTGTAATTAATGGAACTGAAAGGGTAGTAGTGTCACAGTTACATAGATCGCCTGGAGTATTTTTTGATCACGATAAAGGAAAAACCCATTCGTCTGGTAAATTATTATATTCAGCTAGAGTAATCCCATACAGAGGTTCTTGGTTAGATTTTGAATTTGATCCAAAAGATTGTGTTTTTGTTAGAATTGACAGAAAAAGAAAACTACCTGCAACAATTTTATTAAAAGCACTTGGTTATGAAGTTAATGATATTATCAATGATTTTTTTGAAAAAGACGACATCAAGCTTGATAAAGATATATTTGAATTAAAATTAGTCCCACATAGGTTAAAAGGAACAATTGCTGTTGATGATATAAAAATAAAAAATAAAATTATTACAGAAGCTGGTAAAAGGATAACAGCGAGACACACAAAACAGCTTGAAGATGCAAAGATAAAGTTTCTTCAAGTTTCAGAAGAATTTTTGCTTGGAAAGATAGTTGGTAACGATATTGTTGATAAAGAAACAGGAGAAATAGTTGTTCCAATAAACACTACACTTGAGCAAGAAAATATTGATATTTTAAAATCTAAAAAAGTATCAAGCTTCACAATTTTATATACTAACGATATTGATATTGGCCCATATATTTCTAATACACTATCAATAGACTCTACTACAAATCAGTTAGAGGCACAGGTAGAAATATATAAAATGATGAGGCCTGGTGAACCACCTACAAAAGAAGCTGCACAAAATTTATTCAGTAATTTATTTTTTGTTGACCAAAGATATGACCTGTCTGATGTTGGAAGAATGAAGTTTAACGCAAGATTAAATAAAAATAAAAATTTAAGTGGTACTTTAACTAAAGAAGATATTGTAGATGTCGTTAAAGAACTAGTAAATATTAGAAATGGAAACGGAGACGTTGATGATATTGATCATCTAGGTAATAGAAGAGTAAGGTCTGTTGGAGAGATGGTTGAAAATGTATTTAGAGTTGGCTTGGTAAGACTAGAAAGAGCACTAAAGGAAAGATTAACTATTGCAGAATCTGAAGGCTTAATGCCACAAGAACTTATAAATGCAAAACCTGTTATTGCATCAATTAGAGAGTTTTTTGGTTCTAGTCAACTATCTCAGTTTATGGATCAAAATAATCCACTTTCAGAAATAACACACAAAAGAAGGATTTCTGCGTTAGGCCCTGGTGGGTTAACAAGGGAACGCGCTGGTTTTGAAGTAAGAGATGTTCACCCAACACATTATGGCAGAGTATGCCCAATTGAAACTCCAGAAGGACCAAATATTGGCCTTATTAACTCGTTAGCTGTCTACTCAAGGACTAATAAATTTGGATTTTTGGAAACTCCTTATAGAAAAGTAGAAAAAGGGGCAGTTACTTCAAAGATCGAATATCTAAGTGCAATTGAGGAAGCAAAGTATGTTATTGCTCAGGCAAATGCTGAACTTGATAATAAGGGAAAATTTCAAAGTGAGTTTGTTTCATGTAGGCATATGAATGAATTTACTATGATGACTCCAGATAAGATTGAGTATATGGATGTTTCGCCTATGCAAATTGTATCTGTAGCATCATCAGTAATACCATTTCTTGAACATGATGATGCAAATAGAGCATTAATGGGTTCAAATATGCAAAGACAAGCCGTCCCAACTTTAATATCAGAAAAGCCATTAGTTGGCACTGGAATGGAGAGGGCTATTGCAAGAGACTCTGGAGCTTCACTTAATGCGAACAGAGGGGGAACTGTTGATAGTGTAGATGCTGCAAGAATAGTTGTGAGAGTTAAAGATAAAGAAACATCAGCTGGGGAAGCAGGTGTAGATATTTATAATTTAACTAAATACACTAGGTCAAACCAAAATACTTGCATAAATCAGAAACCATTAGTAAAAGTTGGTGACCAGATAGAAAAAAATGATACGTTAGCAGATGGACCATCAACAGATTTTGGTGAACTCGCATTAGGCCAAAATATGCTAATTGCATTTATGCCTTGGAATGGATACAACTTTGAAGATTCTATACTTATATCTGAAAGGGTAGTTCAGGAAGACAGGTTTACTACTATACATATTGAAGAATTAACGTGCATATCAAGAGACACAAAACTTGGGTCTGAAGAAATTACAGCTGATATTCCAAATGTAAGTGAGGGTCTACTTTCAAAACTTGATACATCGGGAATTGTTTATGTAGGAGCAGAAGTAAAACCTAATGATATCTTAGTTGGAAAAGTTACACCTAAAGGTGAAACACAATTAACACCAGAAGAAAAATTACTAAGAGCTATCTTCGGAGAAAAAGCTTCTGACGTCAAAGATACTTCATTAAGGGTTCCTTCGGGTATTGAGGGTACAGTTATTGACGTTAGGGTCTTTACTCGAGATGGAATAGAAAAAGATGAGAGGTCTCTTGATATTGAAGAGGAGCATATCGAGCTTGCAAAAAAAGACATAGCTGATCAGTTAAGGATATATGAAAATGATATTTTATTCAGAGTTAAAAATTTAATTATTGGAAAAATTGCAGAAGGCGGACCTGGTGGTATTAAAAAAGGCGAGAAAATATCGGAAGTTTATTTAGAAGACATTGAAAAAGAGAAATGGCTAGAAATTAGAATAAGAGATGAAGAAGTAAATTACCAACTAGAGTCCTTGTCAAAGCAACTCAATAAACAAAACAAAATACTTGAAGAAACATTAGAAGTTCAGCAAGCAAAGATAAAAGCGGGCGGTGATTTAGCTCCTGGTGTTTTAAAGATGGTGAAAGTATATCTTGCTGTAAAAAGAAGATTACAGCCTGGTGATAAAATGGCCGGAAGACATGGTAATAAAGGCGTTATATCTATGATAATTCCTGTAGAGGATATGCCGCATATGGAAGACGGTACACCAGTTGATATTGTACTGAATCCTTTGGGAGTCCCATCCAGAATGAATGTTGGGCAAGTATTAGAAACACATTTAGGCTGGGCAGCTAAAGGACTAGGAATAAAAATAGGAAAAATGATTGGTAGATCAGAAAGTATTAAGAAAATTAGATTGTTTATGGAGGAGATATATAATGTTGGTGGCAATGAAAAGGTTTCTTTAAAAACATTTTCTGATAATGAAATAATGAATCTAGCAAAAAATCTAGTATCTGGAGTACCTATGGCTACCCCTGTGTTTGATGGTGCTAGCGAAAATGAAATTAAAGAAATGTTAAGATTAGCTGATCTCCCAGAGTCAGGTCAAACAACTTTAATAGATGGAAGAACAGGTGTTCCTTTTGATAGAGAGGTGACTGTTGGCTATATGAATGTTCTAAAACTTAACCATTTAGTTGACGATAAGATGCATGCTCGTTCCACAGGACCATACAGTTTAGTAACACAACAACCCCTCGGAGGAAAAGCACAATTTGGAGGACAAAGGTTTGGAGAAATGGAAGTTTGGGCGCTCGAAGCATATGGTGCAGGCTATACTTTGCAAGAAATGTTAACAGTGAAATCTGACGATGTTAGTGGAAGAAATAAAATGTATAAAACTATAGTTGATAGCACGCAAAATATAGATGCTGGTATACCAGAATCATTTAATGTCTTAATGAAAGAAATTAGATCACTTGGTTTAAATATAGAACTTGAAGAGGAAGAGGCTTAATGAAAGATTTAATTAATTTTTTTAAACAACAAACTAAAACTGAGGAATTTGACTCAATTAGAGTAGGTTTAGCATCACCTGAGATGATTAGGTCATGGTCCTTTGGTGAAGTAAAAAAACCAGAAACAATTAACTATAGAACATTTAAGCCAGAGAGAGATGGTCTTTTTTGTGCAAAAATATTTGGACCAGTTAAGGACTATGAATGTCTTTGTGGTAAATATAAAAGATTAAAACATAGAGGGGTTGTTTGTGAAAAATGTGGCGTAGAAGTTACATTGACAAAAGTTAGAAGACAAAGAATGGGTCATATAGAGCTTGCATGTCCAGTAGCGAATATATGGTTTCTAAAATCATTACCGTCAAGAATTGGTTTATTGTTAGATATGACATTAAGAGATATAGAAAGAATTCTGTACTTTGAAGCTTTTGTAGTAATTGACCCAGGAATGACAGAACTAGAGAGATCTATGCTCTTAACAGATGATACATATTATGAGGCAATAGAAAAATGGGGAGATGAATTTGATGCAAAAATGGGTGCAGAAGCAATATTGCAGATGCTTAAGGATATAAATTTAAATGATATTAAAGAACAACTTAGAGAAGAGCTATCTAACACTAAATCAGAAGCAAAGATTAAAAGATTAACGAAAAGACTTAAATTGGTTGAGAGCTTTATAAAGTCAGGGAATAAACCAGAATGGATGATTTTAAGATCTTTACCAGTTCTACCGCCAGATTTAAGGCCTTTAGTTCCTTTAGATGGAGGAAGATTCGCAACTTCTGATTTAAATGATCTATATAGAAGAGTTATAAATCGAAATAATAGATTAAGAAGACTGCTTGAACTAAATGCACCAGACATTATTGTTAGAAATGAAAAGAGAATGCTTCAAGAATCAGTTGATGCTTTACTTGATAATGGTAGAAGAGGTAGAGCAATAACGGGAAGCAATAAGAGACCTCTCAAATCTCTTGCTGAATTAATTAAAGGAAAACAAGGAAGATTTAGGCAAAACCTACTTGGGAAAAGAGTTGATTATTCTGGAAGATCTGTAATTGTTGTTGGTCCTACACTAAGACTTCACCAGTGTGGAATTCCTAAAAAGATGGCACTTGAGCTTTTTAAACCATTTATATTTAGTAAATTACATATAAGAGGATTAGTTTCTACTATAAAAGCTGCTAAGAAGCTTGTTGAAAGAGAAGGGCCAGAGGTTTGGGATATTCTTGATGAAGTTATAAGAGAGCATCCGGTCTTATTAAATAGGGCCCCAACTCTCCATAGGCTTGGTATACAAGCGTTTGAACCAACCCTAATTGAAGGGAAAGCTATCCAACTTCACCCTCTTGTATGTGCTGCTTTTAATGCTGATTTTGATGGTGATCAAATGGCAGTTCACGTCCCACTATCTGTAGAAGCACAATTAGAAGCTAGAAGCTTAATGATGTCTACAAATAATATTTTATCGCCAGCAAATGGAGAGCCAATAATTGTTCCCTCTCAAGATATTGTATTAGGTATTTATTATTTAACGCGTGAAGATATTGGTGCTAAAGGAGAAGGTATGTATTTCACCGATGTAGATGAAGTTATACGTGCATACTATAGTAATAATCTTGAATTACATGCAAAAATAACAATCCGTATGAATCTTGATAATGAAGATCCTAATTCATTAAGTAGGGTTGAAACAACTGCTGGAAGGGCATTGCTTTCAAAAATTGTTCCAAAGGGTTTACCATTTGAACTGGTAAATAAAGTTATGGACAAAAGAGAAATATCTAATGCAATAGATATTTGTTACAGAACTTTAGGTTTAAAAGATACTGTTATTTTTGCAGACCAACTTATGTATTTAGGTTATGAATATGCAACTAAGGCAGGGGTTTCATTCTGCTTAGATGATATGGTTATACCTGAAGAGAAACAGAAAATTCTAGATAGCGCTGAACAGGAAGTTAAAGAAATAGAAAATCAATATTTAACTGGGCTTGTCACAAAGGGTGAAAGATATAATAAGGTTGTAGATATATGGTCTAAGACTAATGATAAGGTTGCAGTTGCAATGATGAATAGACTTGGAAAAATGACAAAAAAAGACTCTAAAGGAAAAGATTTTGAACAAGATTCTTTTAACTCCATTTTTATGATGGCAGATTCAGGAGCGAGAGGTTCTGCTGCTCAGATTAGACAACTTGCAGGTATGAGAGGTCTGATGGCTAAACCAGATGGATCTATTATTGAAACCCCAATCACCGCAAATTTTAGAGAAGGTCTAAACGTTCTTCAATATTTTATTTCTTCACATGGGGCTAGAAAAGGGCTTGCAGATACTGCGCTTAAGACTTCAAATTCAGGGTATCTAACCCGAAGGTTGGTTGATGTTGCTCAAGATTTAGTAGTAACTGAAAATGATTGTGGAACAAAGAATGGTGTACTTATAAGCCCTGTTATTGAAGGTGGAGAAGTTGTTGTAAACTTATCTGATAGAGTTTTAGGAAGAGTAACAGCCGAAGATATTTCTGGACCTAAAGGATCAAATGTTGAGTTTCCTGCTGGGACTTTAATTGATGAAAAAATAATAAAAGAGCTTGATAAACATGGGATTGATGAAGTAAAAGTAAGAACAGTAATTACATGTGATACTAAATATGGTGTTTGCGCAATGTGTTATGGAAGAGATCTTGCAAGAGGACATCTTGTTAATATTGGCGAGGCTATAGGAGTAATGGCTGCACAATCTATAGGAGAACCAGGTACACAATTAACTATGAGAACATTCCATATTGGTGGAGCAGCGAGTGGTTCTGCTGCTGTTAACAATATAATGATTAAGTCTAATGGCTTAATAAAGCTTAAAAAAATGAAATTCCTAAAAAAATCTGATGGAACTAATATTGCTACAACAAGATCTGGAGAAATAGTTGTTACTGATGAAAATGGAAGAGAAAAAGAACTATACAAAGTACCTTATGGTGCTGCAATATCTGTTAATGATGGAGACAATGTTAAGTCAGGGCAGATTGTAGCTTCCTGGGATCCTCACACAAGACCAATTATTACTGAGGTAGCAGGTAAAGTAAAACTTATAGACTTTGAAGAAGGGGTCAATGTAGATAAGAAGATTGATGAGATTACTGGTTTAACATCAACTGTAGTTTTAGATACATCAGGAAGAGCTGGAACTAAAGATGTTAAGCCAATAATAAAACTAACTGATGGTAGAAATAGAGATCTTAAGCTTCCAGGGACAGATAAAATTGTTCAATATTCTCTACCTCCTGGAGCAATACTAACATTAGAGAATGGGGATAAAGTTGAAACTGGTGATGTAATTGCAAGAATTCCTCAAGAAACTACAAAGACAAGAGATATTACTGGTGGTTTACCAAGAGTTGCTGATCTATTTGAGGCTAGAAAACCTAAGGATCCAGCAATATTAGCTGAGTCATCAGGTTCCGTAACTTTTGGAAAGGAAACCAAAGGCAAACAAAGACTTGTTATTATTGACGAAGATGGCAAGTCTACAGAAACCTTAATTCCAAAGTGGAGACAAATAAACGTATTTGAAGGAGAAACTGTTGAGAAAGGAGAGATAGTTGTAGATGGTGAATTAAACCCACATGATATATTAAGATTATTAGGTGTTGAAGCACTATCAACGTATTTAGTAAATGAAGTTCAAAACGTTTATAGATTACAAGGTGTTAAGATTAATGATAAACATATAGAAGTAATTGCAAGACAGATGTTAAGAAAAGTAGAGATTGTAAGTCCAAGTGAGTCAACTTATTTAACAGGTGAGCAGGCAGAAAAAGTAAATGTTTTAATTGAAAATGAAAGCCTTAAAGAGAATAAGAAGAAAGAAATTACATATAACCCAATGTTGTTAGGTATTACTAAAGCTTCATTAGTCACTGAATCTTTTATCTCTGCAGCTTCATTCCAAGAGACAACCAGGGTACTGACAGAGGCAGCAGTTAGAGGTTCAAGAGATGATCTAAATGGGTTAAAAGAAAATGTTATTGTAGGTAGGCTAATACCTGCTGGAACAGGTCTTGATTACCATAATGAGAGAAAATTAAAGAAGGAATTATCGGTTGATAATACAGAAAAACAAGAAGTAGATGTTGAATCTATGCAAAGAGAGTTGTCAGAAGTAGAAAATGAACAAGAAATTACAGATAATCCTTGACAGTATATGAAGCTATTTCTACAATTCTGCAGCAATTATTAATTAATTTGGTGATATATAATGACAACAATAAACCAACTTGTTAGAAAGCCAAGAAGAATAAAAAAGGAGAAAAGTACAGTTCCTGCGCTTGCTTCATGCCCACAAAAAAGAGGTGTGTGCACAAGGGTTTACACTACAACTCCAAAAAAGCCAAACTCAGCTTTAAGAAAGGTTGCAAGAGTTAGGCTAACAAATGGTTTTGAAGTTACAGGGTATATCGGAGGTGAAGGTCATAATTTGCAAGAACATTCAGTTGTTCTATTAAGAGGTGGAAGAGTAAAAGATTTACCAGGCGTTAGATACCATATTGTTAGAGGAAGTTTAGATACGCAAGGTGTAGAAAATAGAAAGCAAGGTCGCTCTAAATACGGGGCTAAAACAAAAAAAAGTAAAAAATCACAATAATTATTTAGGTTAGCTTAATGTCAAGAAGAAGAGAAGTTCCAAAAAGAGAAATATTACCGGATCCAAAATATGGAGATCTTCAACTTGCTAAATTTATAAACACATTAATGTTGCACGGTAAAAAATCTGTTGCGGAAAAAATTATCTATGGAGCAATTGATGAGTTGACAAAAAATAAAAAGTCAAAAGAAGGTTTAGAAGTTTTAAATGATGCTCTCAATAATGTTAAACCTCAGGTCGAAGTAAAGTCTAGAAGGGTTGGAGGAGCAACATACCAAGTACCTGTAGAAGTAAAATCAACTAGACAGCTAACTTTAGCTATGCGTTGGATTATTGAATGCGCTAGAAAAAGAAATGAAAAGTCTATGACAAAAAAACTTGCTGCTGAACTACTTGATGCATCTGAGAATAAGGGATTAGCAATTAAAAAAAGGGAAGATACAATAAAAATGGCAGAAGCTAATAAAGCTTTTTCACACTTCAGATGGTAAAAAGGAATATTTAATGTCCAGGCAAACTCCTCTTGAGAGATATAGAAATATTGGCATCATGGCTCACATTGATGCAGGGAAAACTACGACTACTGAACGTGTACTTTTTTACACAGGCCTTTCTCACAAAATAGGTGAAGTCCATGATGGAGCAGCTGTTATGGATTGGATGGAACAAGAACAAGAAAGAGGTATTACAATTACATCTGCAGCAACAACTTGTTTCTGGAAAGGGATGGATGCTTCATTTGAAGAACATAGAATAAATATAATTGATACTCCAGGCCATGTAGATTTTACTATTGAAGTTGAACGTTCATTAAAAGTCTTAGATGGAGCATGCGCAGTTTTTTGCGCAGTAGGAGGAGTTGAACCACAATCTGAAACAGTCTGGAGGCAAGCTAATAAGTATGCAGTACCTAGAATTGCATTTATCAATAAGATGGATAGATCTGGGGCAGACTTTCTTAGAGTTGTTGAACAGATTAAATCAAGACTAGGTTCAAACCCTATTCCAATACAAATTCCAATTGGTAAAGAAGATAATTTTCAAGGAATTGTGGATCTAATTAAAATGAAAGCAATTTATTGGAATGATAAAGACCTAGGCTCAACCTTTGAAGAGAAGGATATACCCGAAGATATTCTAGAAATATGTCAGAAGTACAGAGAATTAATGCTTGAAGCTGCGGCAGAGGCAAATGAAGATTTAATGAATAAATATTTAGATTCTGGTGACTTATCAGCTGATGATATATATGTAGGGTTAAGACAAAGAACGTTAGAAAATGAGATAGTTATAGCACTATGTGGTTCCGCTTTTAAAAATAAAGGAGTCCAGGCAATGTTAGATGCTGTTATTAGATTTTTACCTTCACCTTTAGATGTTCCTGCAATCACTGGAATAGATGATGGCGAAGAAGAAGTTACTAGGAAAGCTTCAGATGATGAAAAGTTTTCTGCCCTAGCTTTCAAGATAGCTACTGACCCATACGTTGGAACCTTAACATTTTTTAGAGTTTATTCGGGTGTTCTTGAGTCTGGATCTACTGTTTTAAATCCTGTGAAGGCTAAAAAAGAAAGAATTGGAAGACTACTACAAATGCATTCAAATTCTAGAGAGGAAATTAAAGAAGTAAGAGCAGGAGATATAGCAGCTGCTGTTGGTTTAAAAGAAGTGACAACGGGAGATACATTATGTGATCAAGGAAGTATTGTGACTTTAGAAAGGATGGAATTTCCTGATCCAGTTATATCTGTAGCAGTTGAGCCTAAGACAAAAGCTGACCAAGAAAAAATGGGGATAGCATTACAGAAATTAGCACAAGAAGACCCATCGTTTAGAGTTAGATCTGATGAGGAGTCAGGACAAACAATAATATCTGGAATGGGAGAACTTCACCTAGAAATTATTGTTGATAGAATGAAAAGAGAGTTTAGTGTTGAAGCCAATGTAGGTGCCCCACAAGTTGCTTATAGAGAATGTATAAGAAAATCTGTTGAACAAGAAAGTAAATTTATTAGACAAAGTGGTGGTCGAGGACAGTATGGGCATGTGTATGTCAGAATTGAACCGCAGGAACCTGGAAATGGCTACGAATTTATAAATGAAATTGTAGGAGGAGCTATACCTCGAGAATATATACCAGCAGTAGATAAAGGTATTCAAGAACAAATGACAAATGGTGTTATAGCAGGATATCCTGTGGAGGATGTAAAAGTTACTTTATATGATGGATCCTTTCATGACGTAGATTCTTCTGAAATGGCATTTAAGATAGCTGGATCTATGGCATTTAAAGAAGGTGCGCAAAAAGCAAATCCAGCTTTATTAGAACCTATGATGAAAGTTGAGGTAGTAACACCTGAAGATTATATGGGTGATGTAGTTGGTGACTTAAATAAAAGGAGGGGTATAATTGGTGCAATGGAAGATGGCCCAGCTGGAAAAATTATAAGGGGTGAAGTCCCACTGAAGGAAATGTTTGGATATGCAACAGACTTAAGATCTGCAACTCAAGGTAGAGCAACATATTCTATGGAATTTGCAAAATATGTAGAGGCGCCTAACAATATAGCAGACGAAATAATAAACAAGAGTACATAATTTTAAAAGGAAGAAAGTTGGTTAAGAAAAAAAAATCAGTAAAAAAGACAGAATTAGCGTCTACTCAAAAGATTAGAATTAAGCTAAAAGCTTTTGATCATAGGCTAATTGACCAGTCTGCAGAAGAAATTGTCCAGACAGCTAAAAGGACTGGGGCGAGTGTTAGAGGTCCAATACCTTTGCCTACTAAAATGGAGAGGTTTACTGTTTTAATATCACCTCATGTAGATAAAGACGCTAGAGATCAATATGAAATAAGAACGCATAAGAGAATTATGGATATTCTTGACCCTACGGATAAAACTGTTGATGCTCTTATGAAACTTGATCTTGCAGCAGGGGTAGATGTTCAAATTAAGCTAAATTGAGGTTTTCTAAGCCTCATTTTAGTGTATAATTCTTTCTTCAACAAAAAGTCCGGAGGCGTTATGCCTACGTGCTTTTTTTATGCTTTTTTTGGGAGTGAAATATGACAATTAGTGTTATAGGAAGAAAATTGGGCATGACAAGAGTGTTTACCGATAATGGTGATTCACTACCTGTTACTGTTGTCGAAATCCCAAAGAATATAATCACAAATATCAATAGTTTAGAAAATAATAATCACTCATCATATCAAGTCTCAGCATTTCAAATAAAAGAAACAAAACTCAATAAACCAAGCCAAGGATTTTATAAAAAGAAAAAGTTAGATCCTATGAAAAAATTAAAGGAATTTACAACAACTGAGAATATCGATTTGGAAATTGGTAGCGATATAAATGTCTCACATTTTCCAGAAGGAACGTATGTTGATGTGAGGAGTAAGTCTAAAGGAAAAGGTTTTGCCGGAACTATTAAGAGACATAATTTTAAAGGTAAAGATGCAACTCATGGAAACTCAATATCTCATAGAACGCCAGGATCAACTGGACAATGCCAGTTTCCAGGCAGAGTTTTTAAAGGAAAGAAGATGGCGGGACAAATGGGTAATAAGATGGTTACTAAAAAAAATCTAAAAATAGTTAAGGTAGACACAGATAAAAGCCTTCTTATTATAAAAGGCTCAATCCCAGGTTTTATTGGAAGTGATGTATATATTTCAACATCACCAAAAAATCAGGTAAATACAAATGCAGATTAATATTTCTCCTGATAATTACATGATAGATGTTCCTGACCAGTGTTTTAAAGTAAAATATAATGCTGAATTAGTTCATCAGGTAATAACTTCATATCTTTCAAATTCAAGAAGTAATTCAAGCTCTCAAAAAAATAGATCACAAGTAAGAGGTGGTGGAAAAAAACCATGGAGACAAAAAGGAACAGGAAGAGCTAGAGCTGGAACATCAAGCAGTCCACTTTGGAGAGGTGGTGGCGTAACATTTGCAACAGGGAAAAGTAATTATGAGA
>JAYZIH010000002.1:0-10761 GCA_036165695.1 Pseudomonadota bacterium
AGCGAGAATAAACTCAATTGCATCATTTACGGAATTTATACCACCCTGCCCAATAATCGGTATATTAAATTTCTTTGCAACCTGATATGTTTCAAAAATTTTTAATAATGCAATTGGCTTAATAGCTGGTCCAGATAGCCCACCATTGATGTTATCTAATATAGGCTTTCTCTTTTCTATATCAATAGACATAGCTGATATTGTATTAATAACTGATAAACAATCCGCTCCAGCATCTATGCATTTTTTTGCACTCAACCCTATATCTGATTGATTCGGAGAAAGTTTAACTATCAAAGGTTTCTTAGTCGCTTTTCTACATGCTTCTACAACTTTATAAGTCATATCATAGTTATTTCCAAAGTGTACCCCACCTTCCTTAACATTTGGACAAGATATATTAATTTCTAAAGCCTGAATATCTGAATTATCAAATTTCTTTACAACTTGAACATACTCATCAATAGTAGACCCAGAAATATTGGCAATAAAATTTGTTTTAGACATATCCAAAGACGGTAGAATTTCTTTGATAACGAAATCAGCTCCAGGGTTTTGCAATCCTATAGCATTAATCATTCCTGATTCTGTCTCATATATTCTCTGAGGATTATTTCCTATCCTCTCTTCCAATGTTGTTCCTTTTAAGCAAATAGCACCGACATCATCGTTTGAAAATCCTTCAACTCTTGTATATTCATCTCCAAACCCGACGCATCCAGATAATAAAACAATTGGAGAATTAAACTCTAAGTTAAAAAATTTTTGCCCTAATTCTTTGTTCATAATTTTATTTAATTCTAGACTTCCATTCTTGGTTCTCTTTCTAAAAGTCCATCAACTGCTTCATTTGGGCTTATCGTACCATGTAAAATATTATACACCTGTTCACAAATTGGTAATTTAACATCAAACTTTTTGCTTAGAATCATTATACCATCAACAGCGTAGATGCCCTCTACTGTTTCTGAAAGACTATTTTTTATATCTTCTACCTTTTTCCCTTTACCAATTTCTATTCCAAAAAATCTATTTCTCGATTGATTATCATTTGCCGTCAAGACTAAATCTCCCACCCCACTTAAACCATAAATTGTCTGTGGGTTACACTTTAATGAGTTACCTAACTCCTTAAATTCATTCATGCCTCTTGTAATTAAAGCTGCTTTGGCATTAGGTCCCAGATCTAATCCATCCGAAATCCCTACAGCTAGAGCTAAGACATTTTTAATTGCCCCTCCAAGCTGACAGCCTATTACATCTGAAGAATTATATACTCTGAAATTTTTAGCATGGAACATATCTGAGAATTCTTTTCCTAAACTGGGGTTTGAAGAAGCAATAGTAACTGCCGTTGGCATACCTTTATATACCTCATTTGCAAATGATGGCCCAGACAGAACTGCAATATTATCCTCATGAATATAATTGGAAAGTATTTCTGATGGGAAACTCCCAGAGTTTGGGTCCATACCCTTACATGATACTAGTACTTTTATTCCTTCGTTATTTTTCTTAAATTTTTCTGCAAAATATTGAACTGAACTTACTGGGGATGCAATAATAAAATACTCAGAATTAGATACTATTTCGTCTATATCCTCAGAATAATTTATATTACTATCTATTGTATCTTTATTAATACTACTAATATCTCTAGAAAATATTATTGCATCATGATTATTATTTTTTAGACATTTAATTAGCGCATGACCCCAAGGCCCTGCTCCTGATATTACTATTTTATATTTCTGCATTTTTCTTTATAAAAATAATTATCCTAACCCACCATCTAAATCATACTCAGATAGCTCATCAAAACCTCCGATATACTTATCATCAATAAATATTTGCGGAACTGTTTGCCTCCCAGTTAACTTAATCATTTCTCTTAACTTTCCTTGATCAAGATCAACTCTATACTCCTCATATTGAACATTTCTTTTATCTAATAAAAGTTTTGCTCTGACACAGTATGGACATATTGCTGTTGAATAAATTATAGCTTTCATTTTTTACTTCCTAAAAATAGGCAAGTTATCTTCCACCCAAGCATCAAATCCTCCTTTTAATGAATATACATCACTAAAATTATTTTTTATTAAAAGATTTGCAGCAAATGATGATCTGATACCCCTTTTACAAAATACAATAATTGACTCGCCTTTATGTTGTTCTATTTTACCAATATTATTAGATAAAGAAGAGCATGATATATGCTTTGAGTCTTTTATAGTGCCATTAGAAAGTTCATTATCCTCTCTAACATCAAGTAGAACAGCATTATTATTTAATAAAATAACTGCTTCTTGTGGGCTAATCTCTTTAAATTTTTGTGTAAACTTTTTTGCTTCTAGAAAAATAATTAAGGTAAGAATTAAGAAAAATAATATAAATAATATCGGATTATCTAAAATAAAGTTTATATACTGTTGCATTTTATTTCTTTAATATATTAAATATTTTGCGGGCAAAATACTTCTCTCATCATGTTAAGTAATTTGAGAGTCTTCTCATCACCTACGCTATAAAAAACCTTATTAGCATCTTTACGTGCGACCAAAATCCCTTTGTCTTTTAAAATCCCTAAATGTTGAGATATATTACTTTGAGAAGTGCCAACTAAATCAACAATATCCTGAACACTAAACTCATCTTTTCCAAGCACACATAATATTTTTAGTCTTAATGGGTGAGACATGGCTTTAATTGATCTTGAAGCCTTTTCTATGTCCTCTGCAGATACATGAGATGCACTCTCGTTCGTTTTTTGCTCAACTACTGACATCCTAAAATCCTTGTTATAACAACGTATTATCTTGATTATTATTAATTTTTTATGTGAAGTTATGTTACCAAGCAATATTAGAAATGTCTAATAAATTAATTATCCCTAGTGGCTATACCTTTACTTATAATGTATTCTATTCATCAATATGATTGAAATCAGCAAAAAAACTTTTTATTACACAGTTATGCCTTTATTGGTTATTGCTGTACTTTTTTTATTTCAAAGTCCAAAAGAAGTTCATGCTTCAAAAACAGAATTACCTCTTGATGAATTGAAAGCACTATCAGATGTTTATATGCGGATTAAAGATAATTACGTGCAGGATGTTGATGATAGTGAGCTTTTTAATAATGCTATAAAAGGTATGTTAGAGGGATTGGATCCTCATTCTACATATCTAAATGAAAAAGATTTTGAAGACCTTCAAATTGGAACGAAGGGAGAATTTGGTGGTCTTGGTATAGAAATTACAATGGAAAACGGTTTTGTAAAAGTTGTTTCACCAATTGATGATACTCCAGCATATAATGCAGGGGTTAAATCTGGTGATCTTATTATCATGCTTGATGATAAAGCAGTTAAAGGTATGAGTCTAAGTGAAGCGGTAGATATTATGCGAGGAAAGGTTGGAACTTCTATTACTTTAACTATTGCCAGACAGGGTGAAACTGAACCAATAAAAATTAACATTGTAAGAGACACAATTAAAATTAAAAGTGTTAAATATGAGATGATAGATAAAGATTATAGTTATATAAGAATATCTAGCTTCCAATCAAAAACTGGTGAAAATCTAAAGTCTTCAATACAACAGTTATATAAAAATAACAAAGAACTTAAAGGAATAATTTTAGATTTAAGAAATAATCCTGGGGGAATACTTGGTGCAGCTGTTGACGTTTCTGACGTTTTTTTAACAGCAGGAAAAAAAATTGTTTCAACTAGAGGCAGGGATTCTGATGCTATGCATGAATTTTCATCAAATAACAAAGATCTAACAAAAAACACACCATTAGTAATATTAATTAATTCTGGCTCTGCTTCCGCATCTGAAATTGTTGCAGGAGCTCTACAAGATCATAAAAGGGCTATAATTATGGGAACGCAATCTTTTGGGAAAGGATCTGTTCAAACAATTTTACCTATTTCTCAAAAAACAGCTCTCAAGTTAACTACTGCTAGATACTACACACCAAATGGGAGATCTATCCAAGCAAAGGGAATTACCCCAGATATTGTAGTAAATGATTTAATTCTGAAAAAAAGAGGAGAAGACGATTTACTAAAAGAAGCAGATTTAGTTGGCCATTTAAAAAATACTGATAAAAAAGAAAAAAGTAAGGAAAAAAAGGACCAAATGGCAAAGAGGCTTGAGAATGATTACCAGCTTTCAGAAGCTCTAAATCTATTAAAAGGCCTAAATATCATTTCATCAAAATAAAGTACATCTGTACTTGTTAGTTTCATTCCAGTATGTATAATAACGCTCTTAAAAATTCTTTGTTTTTTTAGTGTGAAGGTAAGTATGAAATTAACAGAATCTAAAATAAAGAGAGCAGCAGCAAGTAAATATATGAATGCTGATCAATTAGACTTCTTTAAAGAAAGGCTAATAAATCAAAAAAATGAGCTTAAGAGCCATCTTGAAAATGTTAGAAATGAGCTTTCTAAACAGTCAAGAGAATGTGACGAATTAGATAGAGCACAAATAGAAGAAGAAATTCATCTCCGCTTGAGGATCCTAGATAGAGAGTCAAAATTATTACCGAAGATTGATGAAGCTTTAAAAAGGATAGAGGACGGAAGTTACGGCTACTGCATAAATACCGGAGAACCTATTGGAATTGAACGTTTACTGGTCAGACCAACTGCACTTTTTTCTGCCGAAGAAAAGAATAGGCAAGAAAAAATTGAAAAAGCTTATAAAGATTAACTATCTATTTAACATTTGCCTCAAATGTTTTTAACATTCTGCCCTTAGCATTTGGGACCATCACTCCTGATTCAAATTTATCAACCGCTGCTTTCATCTCATCCTTATTAGAAGTATTACCTACTTCAATAAAGCCAGCCATTCCCATAATTGCATGAGGTGTACACTTATAAAAATATATACCTTCTACGTCAAACTTAACTTCAGTTGATGGGGCATACTTTGTATCAAACTCAGGCCCTCCACTAGGAGAAGCAATACTAACAGCATTATGGCCTTTATCAGTCATTGCAAAAACAACAACATCTCCTTTCTTAATTTTTATATACGCTGGTTCAAAAACCATTGGCCCTTCTTGTCCCATATTTAACATTTTTACAACATGCTTATGTCCATCAGCTATTGCATTACTACAAAATAAAAATATAAAAGGTATTAATAACTTTCTACTAAACATATCTATTGCTCCTTGTTTATTTGAATAATTACAGGTTTGTAATATACTAGAAAAACTAAATAATCCCAACACAAAAAATCTGTATGAAATCAGAACAAAAGAAAATTGCTCTACAAGCCATAAAAGAAGCTGAAGAAAGGCGAAAAAAGGAGAAAAAAGTTCCTCTTCCTAAAGAAAAAAATGGACCAAAGGGGCCTGAGCCAACTAGATATGGTGATTGGGAAAAAAAAGGTATAACTAGCGACTTTTAGAAAGCAATACTACTTTACTTTATTTGCATTCATTCTTAACCCACCTTTCAAATTCTTTGCTCGTATTAGAAATAGATAATGAGGAAATAGATGGTGTTTCATATGGGTGATTATCTTCAATAAACCTAATTAATTTTTTAGTTTTTGATTTAGTAGTTTTAATTATTACTATACATTCTTTATCACTTTCAATCCTTCCTTTCCATCTATAAAGAGATCTGATACCTGGTATTATATTTGTGCAAGCCGCAAGTTTTTCTGAAAGGACTGCTCTGCTTATTTTATTTGCTAGTCTAATATCTGGAAATGTGCAGTATATGTATTCAATTTTCATTTTACGACCCTATATGTTCCCATAGTTACCAGGATACAATAGATCTATATGGTGTCCATTTTTTTGTTATCCTTTCAATTTTTCCAAAATCATTTTTCTTAACCTTGTAAACTTTATTAATAGCTTTTAATAATGCCAAATCACCCATAGAAAAAATATCTTTCCTCTTACAAGCAAACATTAGAAACATTTCTGCAGTCCATCTTCCTATGCCTCGGAAAGAAGTTAAAAATTCGATTGCTTCTTTATCTGAAAGTTTTTTTATTGATTTTAATTCTAACTCTCCTGTTTTAATTTTTTTTGCTATATTATTTATATACTCATATTTTCTTTTAGATAGTCCTTGCTTCTTTGCCCATCTAAGCGAACTGCGAGACATAAAATTTAGGAAATCTTTTTTATTACCACATTCTGAAATCATTCTGTTCCATATTGTTTCTGCAGCATAAATTGATATTTGCTGCCCGACAATAGTGTGGGCTAACTCATAGAATAGACTCTCATTGGTATAGGTAGCTCTTTTAAAAAGTGGGCATTTTTTTTTACCATTTAAAACTATTTTGAGATTTTTATCTTTCTTTAGAAGATATTTTAAAATATTTTCTTGTGATAGCATCTAATGAATTAATTAATTTAAACCTACTGCTTCATAAACTTCATTTAAAACAGGCTGTGCTATTTCTCTTGCTCTGCTAGCACCATCTTTAATAGTTTTTTCAAGATAACTTCTATCATTCATGAGTCGATTTATTTCTTCTCTTACAGGAGAAACTGTGGCAACAACAGAGTCTGTTACGTCTTTTTTTAAATCAGAATAATTTTTGCCTCCGTAAGTCTTTATTAAATCTTTCTTATCCACATTTGAACAACTAGCAAGTATCGACAGTAAATTGTCAGCTTCTGGGCTCTTATTTAAATCTTCAGCTGAAGATGGAACTGGCAATGAATCTGATTTTGCTTTACTAATTTTCTTTGCTATTAAATCATTTTCATCTGTTAGAAGAATTCTTGAATATTCTGATGGGTCGGACTTACTCATCTTCTTAGTCCCATCCCTTAAACTCATAACTCTTGCAGCCACTTTTAAAATCATTGGTTCAGGCAATGGGAAAATCTCTTTTTTATAGTCATTATTAAATTTAACAACTATGTCTCGAGTTAACTCAAGATGTTGTTTTTGGTCTTCTCCAACAGGGACGTCTGTTGCCTTATATAATAAAATATCGGATGCCATTAAGATAGGATATGTAAATAAACCTACGCCAACCTTTTCTTGGTTCTTACCTGCCTTATCTTTAAATTGTGTCATCCTTTTTAACCACCCCATTTGCGCTGTACAATTTAAAATCCAAGATAACTGAGTATGCTCTGGAACATCTGATTGATTGAAAATTACACTTTTATTAGGATCAATGCCTGAAGCAATAAAAGTAGCAATTACTTCACGTTTCTGATTATTAAGTTGTGTGGGATCCTGCCAAACTGTTATTGCATGTAAATCAACTACACAAAATAGCGATTCATGACTGTCTGATAAACTAGTAAAATTTCTTATTGCTCCTAAGTAATTTCCTAAATGCAGCCCTCCAGTTGGTTGGACGCCAGATAGCACTCTCTTTTTAAATGTATTACTCATAATCTAAAAGCATCTTTTTTATCGATAAACTATGTAACTCTTCCTGCTTAATCATATTTCTAGAATATTCTTCAATATATATACTTTTCCCCTCAACTTCTTTCAATAAACTATTATATAATCCAAGTGCTCCAGATTCATGCTCTAAACTTTCAGATAGAAGATCAACAACCTTATGTTTATTTTCTTCTTTGATAAATGAAATATCTTGAGTTGGATGTCCACCTAAACTAGTTAAAAGCTCTCCAGCTTGTTGTGCGTGTAAAAGTGATTCATTTGCCTGTTGTTTAAAAAAATCCTCTAAAACTAAGCGATATGGTCCTGTTACCATAAGCCCGTAGTGAGTATATCTTACTACTCCTGACAACTCGCACATCATAATATCATTCAATATATTTATTACTTTATCTGTATTCAAATTATCCATATAACCACCACCTTAATTTTTAGCCTAATTTCAACAGCCATCATATCAAAACTTTAACCCAAATCTTCGAAGTAGTTTCTTTTCTATATTCCAAAAGTAGGTAAATTGCCCTAAAGCTGTACCAACTATAATCAATAACAATTGATAGATAGGGATAATGAGAAGTATTCTTACAGTCCAATAAGCATAGATGTTTACTTCATCATAATTAATGTGTAAAGCTGCAGTGACAATATTAGCAAAATATAGTGCTAATGAGCCCGTTATTGCAAATACAATATTCACTATAAGAAGTTGCGTATTTGACGTGACTTTAAAAAATTTTCTGATTTTATCCATAATTAGGGTTCTTTTTTAACTACTAAGAATACACTAATTGAGCCTTGACGTTTAGTCTATTTAACCTAAGAATAGTCTTAATATAGGGGGTTATTATGAGACTTAACATACCAAAAGCAATTTTAATTGGTTTTTTCATGCTAGCCATTGCTCATATTTTTAAAGGTATCTTTGTTAATAATGTTGAAGCATTGCAACCTAAATGTGAATGTTATAAAGAACAAGAGGCCAACAAATTTTATGGTAATGGACTGATGTACGAGGACTGCGCCAAAAGAAATTTGGACCCTGAGCTTTTAAGAGAAATATATAAATTTCACGATAGCAGAGTTAGAGGAAAACCAACTTATTAAAATATAATAGGCAAAAAAAACCGGGGAAATCCCCGGTTTTTTATTCAGTTATAGTAAAAACTATTACTCAAGCGCTGACGCAACTTTTCCTGAAATCATGCCGAAAATCGTACCAATTATGATAGATAGGGCAACAAAAATTACAGGATTGCTTAACTGCATTGTAGTTACTAAATCTGGTAAAGAACCATGGATTGTGTAACCTGCAGTTGCTGCATATCCAACTACCGCTGTTGGAGCATTACCAAACATTTCAATTTGTGTACCCATCATTAACACAAATACTGTAATTGCAATCCAAACTGGGCCATTCAAAGCCCCGGCAATATCTACTGATCCACTAAGTGCAAAGAAAAGTCCAGCAAGGACTGCTCCGTATATACCACTTAGGATAGTATTTTTAGCAGCATCGTTGTCTCCGCCATTTGCAAAGAATAACGCCCATGCAATGAATCCAACCCATAGTGAGTAAACAGCATTCAACGCTCCATGTGAAAGCCATACCGCAATCCCACCAATGATACCAACGCTAGCTGATAAGACTAAATGTGACTTATTCATTATATTTCCTCCTCGAGAGAGTTTAATTTTTAAAAAGTACTTAAATACAACTTAAGCTTCATCTTTCTAAAAGCTTGCCTCAATTATAGCTAAACTCGAAATTTTAGCACTAGATATGTGAACAAAAACTGTAACTTCTTGTTTTTCATATGTTTTTAACGCAAAAAAATTCTAGCTTTTCACCAAAAAACACCGATTTGTATGGATTTTTAGAGATTTTAATGGTAAAAAAACCAAATGGAAATGAAGGAAAAAATTGAAGATTTATTAGAAAGAGGTATGTTTGCTAGTCGCTGGCTAATGGCGCCGGTCTATGTTGCTTTATCTATATCACTTCTTTTTATAACTATCAAAGTAGTACAAGAATTCATGCATTATCTTCCATTAATTTTAACTATGGATATAACGCAATTCTTAGTATTTTTATTACATATTGTAGATCTTGCATTAATAGGAAATTTAGTACTAATGATAATTTTTGCAGGTTATGAAAATTTTGTATCTAAAATTGGAGTTGCACAAGATAGTGAAGACAAACCAAGTTGGATGGGTAAAGTAGACTTTAGTGGCTTAAAATTAAAATTAGTCGCATCCATAGTGGCAATATCTGGGATAAACTTGTTAGAAGTATTTATGGATATATCTAATAAATCAGATCAAGAAATAAAATGGATGATAATAATCCATTTAGTATTCGTAGGATCTGGAGTTCTGCTTGCATTAATGGACTTCATTGCAGGAAAAACAAAAACAAAATAAATTATTAGAACAGGATGTCTTTTGGATTTGCACAATCCACGCCCGCTATGAATTCATCAAACATATTGGCGCTCGTTTCTGGGCTTGGCAAAATTTCAGCAAGGGTCTCTTCACTCATTGGCAGATCTTTTAATGGTTCTAAAGAAGCCTCGTAAAATGCTTTATGAAATTCTTCTCTTGTATACCACGTATTTGTTTCCAAGAATGAAAGTAATGGGGTTGCCTTTGTCAGTCTATATTCATGTGTAGTGCAATTATATTGAGCATAGCCATATATATTGACAATCACGTCTGAAGATCCGCACGATGTAATGCCAACCGTAAGTAGCAATAATGTAGAAAGTTTTTTTATAGTTTTCATAATTAATTATTTGTGACTTTTTGTGTACAGTCATTTACTATTTTTTTAAAATCTTTATGTTCACGAAGTGTATTATTATTTAGCATTGCAATAAGTTGATCTAATGTCCAGGTTTTTATTGCCAAACCAGTTGAACAAGAACAATATTCCATCTTTTGTGTATCAGAATATTTTGAACTGACAGTTTCCATACACCCGTTGTACATCGATTCAATTTCTGCGTCCGTCCAAGCGAACGCTTGCGAAGTGACAAAGAGTAAACAGATTGTGAGTAGTTTGGTTTTCATTTCACTATTCATATTAGTTGAAATCATGTGTATTTGTAACCTCTACATAACAAGGGCTGTAACGCGAATCTCCACAATCTGATGTTGCCATAGCAGGTTCTATTATTGTTTCATTTATATTTGAGAGTGCTATAACTGCTAGAGAAACTGCTATAACTGTTAAAACTATTTTTGTATATCTATCAATAATCATAAATTATCTCCTTACTCAATTTTGAGTCGTATGGTTTTCATTTTAGATTGCCTTCAATTGTAACCTCTCCATTTTCACT
>JAYZIH010000003.1:0-16011 GCA_036165695.1 Pseudomonadota bacterium
AAGCCTCTGCTTCATTTTTATATCTTTCCATATCTTCTCTTGCCTTTGTTGCATCTTGAAATGCATCTTGTACTGCATTTGGTGGTTGTGAATCTTGTAAGTTTACTGTTACTACTTCAATTCCAGATTGGTATTGATCTAGTATCTCTTGCATTAAGTTTTCTGTTTTACTTGCAATCTCTGCTCTTCCTTCTCTTAATAAATAATCCATATTATTTTTTCCAACAATATCCCTTATTGCTGAGTCTAAAACTCCACACACAGTATTTCTACTTCCAAACCTACATGTTCTATCGCCTGGAATATCTGGAAATTCAACATTAAATTTATAATCTTCAGCATTTTTAACTCTGTATTGAACTGAGAATGCTAAATCTACAATATTTTCATCTTGAGTAAGCATTGTAGTTCTTTTCTCTACACTTCTTATTCCGGTAACATTAACTTTTTCAACTGTTTCAATTGGGGTAGGCAAGTGCCACCCTGGTCCAGGCATAGTAGTTCTAACATGTTCTCCAAATCTGAGAACAACTCCTCTCTCATTCTCACTTATTATGTAAAATCCAGAAGCTAGCCAAACTATAAGTATGATGAAAATAAGTGTTGGGCTTCCTTTTTTTCTTGGCGTACTACCATTTCCACTTTTTTTCGATCCTAAAATACCGCCTAATGAACCAAGAAACTTATTAACTACATCATCTAGATCTGGCGGAGACTGTCTTTCTCTGCCCCACGGATCCTTATCATTACCTGACATACATATATCTCCATATATAGCTTATTTAAGGACTCTATTATAACAAAAGATTTATGACAATCTCATTATTTAAGGAAAAAAATTAAAAAATATTCCTTAAAATTAAGTATCAAGTTCTTCAGATTTATATTTTACGCTTTTAGAAGGCACAATAGTTGAAATTGCATGTTTATAGACCATCTGGGTTACGCTATTTTTTAGAACAACGACATATTGGTCAAATGCATCAACTTGACCTTGCAACTTGATGCCACTTACAAGATAAATTGATACTGGAATCTTTTCCTTGCGTAATGCATTTAAAAAAGGCTCTTGCAGCGTCTGTGTCTTGGACATAATTTTACTTCCCCATTATTATTATTATTATTCTATTTTTTCCAAAACTATTTATTCAAATAATCTTCAACTCTGTTATCTATACTAACAGAATCATTGTTCATATGCACTGTCAAACCATGCATATGCCTTATCCAGGTTAGCTGCCGCTTAGCAAGCTGTCTTGTAGCATATAGTATCTTATTTTTCATATTGTCGAAGTCAGACTTATTATCTAGGTATTCAATAGCCTGTTTATAGCCAATAGAGGCAAGCGGTCTAACATTGCCATATATATTTCTTATACTAGACACTTCTTCAATAAAATTATTTTCTAGCATAAAATTCATTCTATCACTAATGAGGTTGTGCAAAACTTGTCTATTTTCAGTTAAAAAAGCTATTTTTAAGAAATTAAAATCTAATTCTTTTTTCTTTGACTCATTAAAAATTCGACTTGGCCTATCTCCAGTAGTAAAATATATTTCTAGCATCTTTAATATTCTGTACTTATCGTTTTGATGAATATTTTTAATGATGTCATTATCAATTTTAGATAATTTTTTATACATTTCATCTAATCCGTAATTTTCTAGATCATTTTCTAGCTTTTTTCTAATAGTTAAATCTATTGTACCAATATCAGATAGCCCTCCCTGAAAAAATGCATTAAAATATTGCATACTTCCTCCAACTAGCAGAGGGATTTTATTTTTTAAATATATTTTATCTAATTCTTGATATAAGTTTTTTATAAATTCAGATGTAGAATAATTTTCACTAGGTTTTTTTATATCTATAAGTCTGTGTTTAATATCTGACAAAATTTCTTTGCTTGGTTTTGAAGTTCCAATATTAAAATCTTTATATATCATTACTGAGTCAACGCTTATAATCTGAAGATCATATTTTTTAGCTAAATTTATAGCTAAGTTTGACTTCCCTGATGCAGTTGGCCCTAAGATACATATAATTTTTTTCATTATTTAATTTGTTACCTTATTTCTCAAATATTCTATATCAGGTGTATTGTCAGTATTATATAGTTTATCTTGAAATACCTTCTTAAGAACTGGAAGACAAACATTATGGGAAGGTTCATGTAATATATTCTCATTCTTGAAGCTTAAATTATTGATATATATATCAATAGCATTACCACAAATATTTCCATTATCATAAAGCTTAGAATCAAGTTTTTTTGAGAATTCATCAATACTTAATATTTGCTTTTCAGCATAAGAAAGGAAGATATTTTCGAATTTATTAAACGAACACCAGTATACTTCATTCATCCTTGCATCAATAGCAACTCCAATAGGCATAGTTTTATTTGTTTCATACAAAGTAAGTCCAAGTGCTTGAAAACTTGATATTGGAAAAATTGGGACATTTAAAGCAGTAGATAATGCTTGTGCACATGAGAGCCCAATTCTTAATCCTGTGAAATAGCCAGGACCACTATTAAATGCTATAAATTTAATATCTTGTCTTTGAGATCTTGACTTCACAAGTAAACTTTCAATCATAGATAAAATATTTTTTGACTGCTGTTTCTCGGAAGATAAACTTTCTAGATAAACCTGATCTTCTTTTAAAAAACTAACTTGTGTATTATTAGAAGCGGTATCAATGTATAAAATCATTTTAAATCAACCATGAGAACAACATATGCGCAGATTCCTTTTTTTTCCCCGATAAATCCAAGCTTATCATTTGTTTTTGATTTTATATTAACTAGGTTTCCATCGACAGATAAAATTTTAGAAACTGAGTCTTTTATTTTTTTATAAAAATCTTTTAGATTTGGCTCTTCCGTTACAATAGTTGCATCAATATTTAAAATAGAAAAACTATCTTTACCTATAATGTCTATAGTTTTCTCTAAAATTTTAACGCTGCTTATGCCTTTATATGTATTTGAATTATTAAAATGAACTCCTAAGTCTCCTTTACAACATGCTCCAAGCAAGGCGTCACATATTGCATGTAACAATACATCTCCATCAGAGTCAGCATCAATCGTTTTATTATGAGGTATAGTGACACTACCTAAAATAATATTTTTACCTTCAGTAAATTTATGGCAATCATAACCAAATCCAACTCTATACATTTCTATCCTCAATAATCCTTTTTGCAAGATTTAAATCTTTCTTGTATGTTATTTTAATATTATTCTCAATACTTTCAAAAATTCTTGGTCTATATCCAAGTATCTCTACAGCAGAACTTTCATCAGTAATCTTTTTATTTTCATTTATACACTTTGAAATTGCTTCATATAATATGTTAAATCTAAACATTTGTGGCGTTTCAGCCTTCCATAAATCTTCTCTAGGAATTGTTTGAATAACTATCTTTAACGATGACGCAGCTTTTAAAGTATCATTTAAAGGGCTTGCCATAATGCCGCCTACTTGATCGTCTATATTATATTTTATGAACCTTCTCAAGTTTAGTTCTGATAAACAAGGTCTTGCCGCATCATGCACAATAACCCAGTCATCCTTATCAATACCTTCTTTTTTCATTGCGTTCATACAATTTAAAACTGATTCTGCTCGTGTTTTTCCACCACAAGCAGTAATAATCTTTTCATTATTAGCTAATGAAGTAGTTGCCCACATTGAGTCAAGCGACTTCAATGCAATGATAATTTTATTTATTTTCTCATTTTGAAGAAAAGGGTTGGCGCTATGTTCAATAATAGTCTTATCCCCAATTTTCTCATATATCTTTTTGTTGCTTCCATACCTTTTACCTGAACCCGCTGCAGGCAACACACACCAAATCTTATTAGAGTTTATGTTGGTCATTATTTCTCAATAATTTGAAAAAAAGTTTCATCTTTCTTTATTAGGCCAAGTTCTGATCTTGCTTTCCCTTCAATAACGTTTAAACCTTGCTTTAAGTCTTTCACCTCTTCATTTAAAATAAATATCTTTTCTTTTTGCTCACTATTAGAAATAGTAATGTTTTCTATTCTTTCTTTTAAATCAAGTAAACGAGGAAATCCTGAGTCATATCCATATCCCCAAAATTTAAACTGTAAATATAAAAAAACTAAAAATAGAATAACTATTATCTTATTCATAAGCTCTTTAATAGTTTTTTTCCAAAGTAAATATTATCCATATTTAATTCTTGATCTATTCTAATTAGTTGATTGTATTTTGAAACTCTATCAGATCTTGATAAAGATCCAGTTTTTATTTGACCAACATTATAGCTAACTGATAAGTCTGCAATGAATACATCTTCTGTTTCACCTGAACGGTGAGATACAATTGTATTATAATTATTATCTTTTGCCATACCTATAGCATCTATAGTTTCTGATAATGTCCCAATTTGATTAGGTTTTATTAGAATTGCATTACCTATATTTTTATCTATTCCTTCCTTAAAGATTTCTGTATTAGTTACAAATAAATCATCACCAACTAACTGAACTTTATCTCCAATTCTATCAGTAAGTATTTTCCATGAATCCCAGTCGTCTTCATCTAGTGCATCTTCTATAGAGAAAATTGGATATTTATTAACCCAATTAATTAATAAGTCTATAAATTCATTGCTGCTATACTTCATATTTTCTGAAAGTAAGTTATATTTTTTATCCTTATAAAATTCTGAGCTGGCAACATCTAAAGCTAAAAATATATCATCCCCTGGCTGATATCCTGCTCTTTCTATTGCTAATAAAATTATTTCTAAGGCTTCTTCATTAGATGTTAAATTAGGAGCATAACCTCCTTCGTCACCAACTGTTGTTGTATAACCCTTCTCAGTCAGTAATCTTCCTAATGTATGAAAAACTTCTGAGCCGTATCGAACTGCTTCTCTAAAACTTTCTGCGCCTACAGGCATAATCATAAATTCTTGTATATCAACATTATTATTTGCATGTGATCCACCATTAATAATATTCATCATTGGGACAGGCATTGTAGGTATTCCTTCATCTATTGATAAATATCTATAAAGTTTTTTTCCTTGGTCTAATGCTCCTACCTTTGCACATGCAAGAGAAACTGCAAGAGTAGTATTTGCACCTAAATTAGATTTATTTTTTGTTCCATCTAATTCTATTAGTATGTTGTCAATTAACTTTTGATTGGATGCGTCTTGCCCAATTAACTTATCAGAAATCTCTTCTCTAATCTTTTGAATTGAGGCAAGCACTCCTTTGCCCTTATATCTATTTGTATCACCGTCTCTGAGCTCTAAAGCTTCTCTCTTCCCAGTTGAAGCGCCAGATGGAACTGATGCATATGCAGATTTTCCAGAATCTAGAAAGATTTCTGCTTCAACCGTTGGATTACCTCTAGAGTCAATTATTTCACGTGCTAATATTTTTTTTATCTTAGAAGTCATATTTTAAATACTCAATAGTACAATTACATTTAGGATTTAACTACATTATCTATGTTTTTCAATGTAATTAACAATTCTTCCATCTCTGATAGTGGTAGAGAATTTGGTCCATCGCTTAAAGCCTCTTTTGGGTTAGGATGTGTTTCTATAAAAATACCTGATACTCCTACAGCTAATGCTGCTCTAGCTAGTGGTTGTATAAACTCTCTTTGTCCTCCTGAAGACTCCACATTAGCCCCCGGTAGCTGAGCAGAATGGGTTGCATCAAATATTACTGGGCATTTAGTATCTTTCAAAACTACAAGTGATCTCATATCTGAAACTAAATTATTATATCCAAAACTAAATCCTCTTTCACATACCAATATATTCTTATTCCCTGTAGACTTAGCTTTCTCAACAACGCTACACATCTCCCATGGAGATAAAAATTGACCTTTCTTTATATTAACTGGTTTATTGTATGAAGCTACTTTAAGTATAAAGTTTGTTTGCCTACAAAGAAAAGCTGGTGTTTGAACTATATCTACAATATCCATTATTTCGTCTAGCGGAGAATCTTCATGAACATCTGTTAAAACTAAAACATCTAATTCGTTCTTTATTCTCTCTAAAACTTTTAATCCCTTGTCATACCCGATGCCTCTGAAAGACTTATGAGATGTTCTGTTTGCTTTATCTAGAGACGATTTAAATATAAAAGGAATAGAGAGTTTATTTGTAATCTCGACAAGAGAAGATGCTGTTTCATAGTTTAAGTTTTCGCTTTCAATAACACACGGTCCTGCAATTAAAAAGAATTTTTTATTTTTTATAAAATTTTTTTCAAATTTATCATTCATTAGACTTTTTTTTCACCGCTGAAATAAAAGAGTTAAATAGTGGATGTCCTCCGATTGGTCTTGAAGTAAACTCAGGATGGAATTGACAACCTAAATACCAAGGATGGTCTTTTAATTCTATTACCTCGACTAATTTATCATCTAAAGACGATCCAGTTACTATAAAACCATTTTTCACAAACTTATCTCTATACTTACTGTTAAACTCATAACGATGCCTATGTCTCTCATATATAGATTTTTTATTATAGGATTTATGTATTATAGAGTTCTTCTTAAGCATACACTCCTGCTCCCCTAATCGCATTGTACCACCAATATTTGAATTAGTATTACGATATTCAATAGTCCCCTTCTTATCTAACCACTCTTCAATAAGAGCAATTATTGGGTATTTAGTTTTTGAATTAAATTCAGTGCTATTTGCTTTCTGCAATTTTAAACAGTTTCTTGCAAACTCAATAGCAGCTACCTGCATTCCTAGACATATACCTAAATATGGAATTTTTTGTTCTCTTGCATACTTTGCAGCACTAATTTTCCCTTCAATCCCTCTCATTCCAAAACCACCAGGAACAATAATGCCATTAACATCTTTAAACGCTTTTTTACCATCCTTTTTTAAAGACTCTGAATCAATATATTTGATTTCTACATCCACATTGTTATGAACACCCGCGTGATGTATTGCTTCATTTAATGATTTATATGATTCGCTATAATTTCCATATTTAGCCACGATAGATATTGTAACTTTATCCTTTATCTTTAACCTCTTTTGTTTATAATTTTTCCACTCTAAAAGAGACGGCTTCTTGCATTTTATATTTAGCTTCTGAGTAACAATATTGTCTAGCCCTTGTTCGTGCAATACTATTGGTATCTCATATATATTGCGTACGTCGATCGAGTTAATTACCGCTTTTACATCTACATTTGTAAATAGAGCGATTTTCTTCTTATCGGAATCAGATATCTTTTGATCTGATCTACAAACTAAAATATCTGGCTGTATACCAATAGAGCGTAATTCCTTTACCGAGTGCTGTGTAGGCTTTGTTTTAATTTCATTTGCAGCTTTAATATAAGGGACAAGTGTTAAATGTATATATAAGACTAAGTGACTACCATAACGTATGCCCAACTGTCTTATTGCTTCGATAAAAGGTAAAGACTCTATATCTCCAACAGTACCGCCAATTTCAACTATACAAATATCTTTCTTTGCAGAGCCTCGAAATATACTATCTATAATCTCATCTGTTACGTGTGGAATAACCTGGACTGTGCTTCCGAGGTATTCTCCTTTTCTTTCTCTTTTAATTACTTTGTCATAAATTTGTCCCGTAGTGAAATTGCTATTACTACTGGCTTTATAATTAACAAATCTAGAATAATGGCCTAAGTCTAAATCAGTTTCTGCTCCGTCATGAGTAACAAAAACCTCTCCATGCTGGGATGGAGACATAGTTCCAGGATCTACATTAATATACGGGTCTAGTTTTATAAGAGAAACTGTAAGCCCACGTGATTCCAATATTGATCCTAAGGAGGCTGCTACTATCCCCTTTCCTAAAGAAGATACAACACCGCCAGTAATAAATATATATTTGGTCACAATAAATAATAACTATTAAAGACGGTATTATAGTATAGCAAAGAGATGAGGATTATACATCAAATAAATTATTTCAATATAAGGGTCAATATTGTAGAATTAATTGTCTTGAAAAAATTAGGAAAAAATATGTTTAGTATGAATGTTGGGGCATTAGATAGAATAGTAAGAGTTTTAGCGGGTGTAGCAATATTCTATGTCGGAGTCGTGAGTCCAGGAGAACCAATTTGGTGGGGATATATTGGTTTGATACCATTTATCACAGGTATAATTGGTTGGTGCCCAGTATATTGTCCATTTGGAATTAAAACTAACAAATAATAGAGCGGGCAAAACTTCTAATTTATCGTTATGGAATATATGATTTGGTGGATTGATTTTTATCAATTTCCTTCGTCAATTCTCCCCTTATAATTTTTATCCTTTATATATAAGGTATTGCTTCTCCTATTAATTTGAAAGCTACTATTAGAGAATGATGGTGTTTTATCTTTATTAGAAAAAATTATATCTTTTATGATTGCATCTAATTGTGCCTGTGAGGGTGGCTTTAGAGAATTAATTGTAATCCAATATCTTAGTAAATTTTCAATGCGGTATTGTGGTAACAGTTTAATATTTGAAATCTCTAAACTTTCATTATTATCTTTTATAGGATCACCAATATCTAATAAAGCAATGTCATCATTTAAAGACAAAGATTTTGATATATTTTTTGATGATCTTGAAAAAGTTTCGGAAATATTTGGCCATCTTTCTTTTAGTAAAGGAAAGATATCATTTCTTAAAAAATTTCTAGAGTAATTATTATCATTATTCGTGTAATCATTAATATACTTTATATCTCTAGATGAAGCATATTCCAATATTTCGCTTTTCTGTATATCAAGAAGAGGTCTTATATGAGAACCTTTTTTTAATATCTTAATTTTTGGCATACATGATAAACCTCTTGAGCCTGCTCCTCTTATCAATTGATAAAAAAGTGTTTCAGCTTGATCGTCCTGATGATGTGCTGTAAGCAAAACCTCATTTTTGCTAACTTCCTCAAAAAGCCTATCATAGCGCTTATCCCTAGCATGTTCTTCTAAGCTAGACCCATTTAGTTTAGTGCAGTCTACTTTAATTGATTTAAAACTAATATTATTTTCATTACAAAAATCTCTACAATGATTTTCCCAAGAGGTGGAATCTTTAGAAATTCCGTGATTAATATGTACTGCTAAAACCTTCTTACTTATTTCATCTGGTGAATTAATCATAATATCTAATAAGACACTAGAATCAATGCCACCACTATAAGCTACGATGAATCTTTTAATCTCGTTAATGTTATGAAAATTTTTTTTTATTGATTCAAAACTAAGTTCCATTTTATTCAGAAAAGAAACCCTTAGATTCAATGCTCTCCTTCCTATTTTTTAGTAGCGTATCCTTACTCTGATTAATTAATTTATGAAGGTTTCTTTCTATAGATTGTGATAAATACATACTAACTTGTTTTTCATTTCTATGTGCTCCGCCTATAGGTTCAGTAATAATCTCATCAATTAATTTCAGTCTCTTTAAATCATCAGCCGTAATACACATTGCTTCCGCAGCGTCAGAAGCATACTCACTACTCTTCCACAATATAGAAGAACATCCCTCAGGCGAAATCACAGAATATATACTATATTCTAACATTGCAAGATGGTCGCATACTCCAATTGCAAGAGCTCCTCCAGATCCACCTTCACCAATCACGTATGATAAGATTGGGACTGATAAATCTGACATCGTTAGTAAATTATTTGCGATAGCCTCACTCTGACCTCTTGCTTCAGCATCTATCCCCGGATATGCACCAGGTGTATCAATAAATGTAATTACTGGCATATTATGATTTTCTGCAAGTTTCATAATTCTTAATGCTTTTCTAAAGCCTTCAGGTCTAGGCATGCCAAAATTCCTAAATATTTTATCATTAGTGTCTCTGCCTTTTTGATGACCAATAATAGCAACTGCTACTCCTTTAAACCTAGCAATTCCAGAAACAATTGCACTATCATCTGAAAATTTTCTATCACCATGAAGTTCATGAAAATCAGAAAAAATTAAATTAATATAATCTAAGGTGTAGGGTCTATTTGGATGTCTTGCTAACTGTGTAATTTGCCAAGGTGACAAATTTTGGTATATATCTTTTATTAGTTTATTACATTTACTCTGTAAAACATTAATTTCATCTACAAGATTCACATTACTGTCATCACTGACAGATCTTAATTCTTCTATTTTGTTTTCTAAGTCTAATATTGGTTGTTCAAAATCTAACATAAAAATATATATTTTTTTTAATTTCCATAAAGTAATTGAATATCTTCAACACATTCAATTCCTTCAAGGGCTTCTATTATATCATCCTTAGCAGGAATTTTATAATTTTCAGGCAAGGTTAGAAAACATGCATTCCCGTTATTACTATATTCAAGCCTAACAGAACAATTTGCTTTAGCTGTGTCATCTTTTATAAAGCCATCTATACTCTCAATTAAGAATCTTTTAGATTTTTCTCCTCCAGAAATCTTTAAGTTAATACCTGTAGCATAAAGTAACCTTGCTTCTCCAAGCGGTATGATATTATTTGCTCTAAAACTTATCCTATTAGTATAGTCGTCAAACTTCACATATCCTTCCAAAATAATAACTTCATCTCTTTTAATTTTATCTTTAATTAGCTCATTTGAACAAATTACATCTAAAGTGTCTGAGTCATCACTTAAGGTAATATTTGCTATTTTCCCTCCAGAAAAATTTCTAACTCTTAAATTAGTTATAACCCCTGCTATCTTTATTACTTTAGATTTAGTTCTACTATTACTAAAATCTTTATTCAACTTATTAAGATTATAGCTGACCAAATTTTTAATCTCTTCTTTATATTTATTGATAGGATGCCCACTTAAATAAAATCCTAGTACATCGCGCTCGTATGCAAGCTTTTCTGTAGAATCCCACTCTTTTAGAGAAGTTTCTTCCTGATTTGTTTCGATATCGCTAAATCCAAAAATATCTTGCTGACCACACGATATATTTTTTAAATTTTGTTCAGATGTTTTCATAGACCCTGGCAGCTTATTCATCAATGAAAGCCTTGTTTCATTAAAATCATCAAGAGAACCAGACTTAATAAGTGACTCTAAGACCTTTTTATTTACTTTTTGTGTATCACATGTATTTAGTAATGAGGGTAAGTTAGAGAAATTTCCGTTCTCTTTCCTTGCCTCTATAATATTATTAATAGCTGCATAACCAGCTCCTTTTATTGCTCCCAGTCCATAAATTATAGAGCTAGGACCATCAACCTTAAAATTATAATCAGATGCGTTTATTGATGGACGTTTAATTGAAACACCTAAACTCTCACAATCATTTATAAAACGAACTATCTTATCCGTGTTATCCATATCGCTAGATAACGTTGCTGCAAAAAACGCTTCAGTAAAGTGTGTTTTTAGATAGGCAGTTTGGTATGCAAGTAAAGCATACGCAACTGAATGTGATTTGTTAAACCCGTATCCAGCAAATTTTTCCATTAAATCAAATATATGTTCTGCTCTATTCTTATCTACACCATTCTTTAACGAGCCATTAACAAATATCTCTCTTTGTTTTTCCATTTCTTCTGGCTTTTTTTTACCCATTGCTCTTCTTAATATATCGGCTGCTCCAAGACTGTAACCCGCAAGAACTTGTGCTATCTGCATTACCTGCTCCTGATATAAAATAACTCCGTACGTGGGCTTAAGAATGTCTTCTATAAATGGATGTAAATACTCAATCTTTGCCCCATTTTTTCTATTAATAAAGTCATCAACCATGCCAGATTGCAGTGGGCCAGGTCTATATAAAGCAACCAAAGCAACTAAATCATCAAATTTATCAGGCTTTAGTCTTTTTATAATATCTTGAAGTCCTCTAGATTCTAATTGGAATACTGCTGTAGTTTTCTGTGATCTCAATAAAGAAAAAGTTTTTTCATCATGTAAACCAATCTGCTCTATATCAAATTCCTCTCCATGCTTCTTATCTTTATTAATTAAATTTATAGTATTTTCAATAACAGTTAGTGTTCTAAGTCCTAAAAAATCAAACTTAATTAGTCCCATTGACTCTAAATCATTCATATCTAACTGCGTTAATAAAGGCCCATCGTGTGACACTCTATATAAAGGTGTATAATCTACTAAATCTGTTGGTGATATTACAACTCCTCCTGCATGTGTTCCTGGGTTCCTAGGCAAGCCCTCTAAAATCATAGACATGTCGATAATTTCTTTTACGTCTTCGTCGCTCTGATATGCAGACTTTAATTCCTTATCTTCTAAAGCTTTTTCAAGTGTTATACCTAATTCAAAAGGAATTAATTTTGCTATACCATCTACGAATCCATATGGAAAGTTAAGTGTTCTTCCAACATCTCTTACAACAGCTTTAGCAGTCATAGTTCCATACGTTATAATCTGACTTACCTTTTCTTTGCCATATTTTTTAGAAACATACTCTATAACTTCATCTCTTCTATCCATACAAAAATCAATATCAAAGTCTGGTAGAGAAATTCTTTCTGGATTTAAGAACCTTTCAAATAGCAAGTCATACTCCAAAGGATCTATATTTGTAATATCTAAACAATAAGCAACTAGTGAACCTGCTCCAGAACCTCTCCCAGGTCCAACAGGAATATTATTCTTTTTAGCCCACGTTACAAAATCAGATACTATTAAAAAGTAACCTTGATAACCCATATCAAGAATTACTTTAGTCTCTAAATCTAATCTTTTATAATAATGCTCCTTATTTAAAATATTTCTTTCAGAAAGTTTTGACTGTAATGCTTGCTTAACTTTTGAAATAAAATATTCATCCTCACTTATAGATTGGTCAATCATAAAATTTGGCATAGCAACTTTTCCAAGTGGTAAGCTTACGCTACACCTTTTTGCAATTTCAAAAGTATTTTCTACTGCTGAGGGTATATCAGAAAATAGTTCACCTATATCATCAGAGTTTCTAAAAAACTGATTCTCTGAATATATAGATTTTCTTTTTGAGTCGTTTACATAACTTCCTTCATTTATACATACTCTTACTTCGTGTGCTTGAAAATCTTCTTTTTTTAAAAATCTGACGTCATTACTTGCGACAACTGGAACATTAAATTTATGCGCAATATCTAAGCAAACACTGTTATATTCATCTTCTAAATCTCTACCAGTTCTTGTTATTTCTAGGTAAAAACTATCCTTGTAGGTTTTCCTCCAAAAATTTATTACATTTTCAATATTTTCTTCTTTTCCTGTTAGAATAGCTTGAGATAAGTCTCCATTTATCCCTCCAGATAAGGCAATTAAGCCGTCAGAATACTTCTGAAGTAATTTTTTTGAGACATAGAATTTATTATTTTCAGGTAAATTAAGATATCCTTCTGTAATTAGTTTTGTAAGATTTTTATAGCCAGTGGTATTTTTGCATAATAAAACAACGCTAGGTAATATTTTACTGTTAAAGCTATTCTCAATATCAATATCTACTCCAAGAATGGGCTTTATTCCATAATTAATTGATTCTCTGTAGAACTTTACAAGAGAGAACAAATTATTTTTATCAGTCACAGAAACAGATGGCATTCCACACTCATAAGTCTTTTCGAGTAATTGTCTAATTCTAATTAGACTGTCTGAAATAGAATACTGACTATGCAAATGAAGATGTATAAATGGATTTCTCATGATTGTAAAATTGGTTTAAAGGTTTTTCTATGATGTTCACATGGACCATATTTTTCCAAACATGAAATATGTTCTTTTGTTGGATACCCTTTATTATTTTTAAAATTATACATTGGGTAATCCTTGTCAATGTCCTCCATAATTTTATCTCTTGTTACTTTTGCGATTATTGATGCTGCACTTACTACTGGTATTAATGCATCTCCATGTTTAACACACTTAACTATTCCTTTAATTTTAGGAGAGAAAATTCCATCAATATAAAATATATGTTTCTTATCCTCCTTTATACTTTTACAAGCTTTTTTCATTGCCAATAAGTTTGCATTATGTATATTTATCATATCTATTTCTTTTGGTGACACTATACCAACTCCACACTCAGAAGCTTTGTCCTTAATAATTAAATATAACTTTTCTCTTTTATCTCGGGATAGTCTTTTTGAGTCATTAATATATTCTGGCAACAAATCTTCTTCAATTATAACTGCTGCTGCAACAACTGGGCCTGCTAAAGGACCCCTGCCAGCTTCATCTACGCCAACAATTATATATTTTTTTACCATAAACTATCATATAATTAATGTACTTAATCATACAATACTAAAATCTATATAGAAATAAAATAAAATGAATAAACTAAAAGTTGCTGTAGTTGGTTGTGGATATCTCGGCAAATTCCACGCTGACAAATATAAGAAAAATAAAAATGCTAATTTAGTTGGAATTGTGGATATTAATACTAAAAAATTTAGTGAGTTAAAGAATAAGTTTAAAGTTCCAATACTAAAAGATATATCTGAGATTATTGATAAAGTTGATGCTGTTAGCATTGTTACTCCAACTAAGGACCATTTTTCTATTGCAAAAAAATTTATAAAACATAAAAAACATGTCTTTATAGAAAAACCCTACACAGATAGCGTGGAGCAGGCAAGATATTTAAACAATCAAGCTAAGAAACATAATCTTGTTGTGCAAGTTGGACATCTAGAAAGATTTAATAAAGCGTTTATTGAATTAAAACAATTAATAAAAAAGCCTCTATTTATTGAATCAAACAGGCTATCTCCATTTAAAGTTAGAGGTAGTGAGATTGATGTTATTATGGATTTAATGATACATGATATTGACGCTGCAATAGCATTAAATAAATCAAAGATAAGAAAGATAAGTGCATCTGGCATAAAAGTAATAACAAAATCAATAGATATTGCAAATGCAAGAATAATTTTTGATAATGGATGTGTTGCAAATATGTCTGCTAGCAGGATAAGTAGTAAAATAGAAAGAAAAATTAGAGTTTTTCAACATAATTCTTATTTCTCTTTAGACTACATGAACTGCGAATTAAAGATATATAGAAAAATAAGTAATCAAATTAAAAACAAAAATATGACGTTTAAAAATAATGATCCTATACGAGATGAAATTAATAGCTTTATAGGTTCTATATTAAATAAGAAAAAGGTTGAAGTTAGCGGTGAAGATGGATTAAATGCATTAGTAATTGCAAGAAAAATTTCAAAACAAATAACAAATGATTCCTCAGTTTGATTTAAAAAGACAATACGAATTACTTAAAAAGGAAATAGATACTGAATTAAGAAAGGTTTTAAATTCAGGTAAATTTATTCTAGGTGAAAATGTTCAAGAAATTGAGGAAAGGATTTCAAATTATTTAGATGTTAATTATGCTGTGAGCTGTAACTCAGGCACAGATGCAATATTTTTGGCATTAAAATCTATTAATGTTGGTAATGGAGACGAAGTAATTACTACTCCCTTTACATTTATATCAACTGTTGAAGCAATTATAAATATTGGAGCAAAGCCAATATTTGCTGATATAGATGAGGATAGCTTTAATATAGATACTAGAAAAATTGAGGAAAAGATATCTGATAAAACCAGAGCAATCATGCCTGTTCATCTTTTCGGAAATCCTGTAAATATAAAGGAAATTAAGGAGATAATTCAAAATAAGGATATAAAAATTATAGAGGACTGTGCCCAAAGCTTTGGAGCAAAATTCGATGGGGATAATGTTGGAACAGTCGGTGATATTGGATGCTTTAGTTTTTATCCAACAAAAAATTTAGGCTGCTATGGGGATGGTGGACTGATAACAACAAATTCCAAAGATATATATACTAAGTTAATTTCGTTAAGGAATCATGGAAGCTTTGGTAAGTATAATCATGATTGCATTGGAATAAATAGTCGTCTAGATGAAATTCAAGCTGCAATATTAAAAGTAAAAATGAATTATATAAATGAATATAATAATAAAAGAATTAGTAATGCAGAACTTTATAGTAAGTT
>JAYZIH010000004.1:0-9086 GCA_036165695.1 Pseudomonadota bacterium
AGTGATATTAATTTCAGGTACTAATCCTGTTGCACCAAGTGCATCAAGGTCAGATTTATTTAAACGTAAGTTCTCAAAGCCCCAACGTACTTGAGCGCTGTTAACTTTTGGTCCAAAACGTTCTTGAGCTATTCTCACAGCTTCTGTATGGAACACACCAGCTAACACACCAAGGTTCCAATATACAGAACCTATACGGCTTTTGTCGACTAAGTCACCTTTACCAGCTTTATATACTGTGTCAACGATATCATCAATTACTTTAGCAACTCTTCCAGCTGGATGAGTTGTAATCGCATAATATCCTTCAGCAGCATCACCTGCAGGTATAACGTCACCATCTGAGTTACTCCAGATGTTTCCGATTAATCTTCCTACAGAGAAGCCAGTACGGACAGCTGTTTGCATAGCTACTGGGTTCATAACACCCCATCCACGTAATAGAACGTAATCAGGTTTCATCTTACGAATTTTTAACCATTGTGATTGTTGTTCGTTACCAGGATGTGGTACCTCAATAGCTGTGTGTGAACAGCCATGTTTTTTACACATCATGTCCATAAACATGATAGCTTCACGTCCATAAGGTGAACCGTGGAATAACATAGCGATTTTCTTTCCTTTTAATTTAGCTCTATCACCTTCAAGTACATCACCTATAAAGTGCATCATAATTGAATGCTCATCATATGTGTTGATACCAGGCATAAAGTAGTAAGGGAAAATATCACCACGTTGTCCAGCTGTTTTACCATGGTTTACAGCGATAATTGGCATCTTGTCTTTACGACCAGTTTCAATTAACGCAGTAGAAATACCCACTGATAGTGGATCAAAGAAAACAGCTCCACCTTCTTTGTCTTTTAGACGTTTGTAGCACTCAACTCCACGCTCTACAGAATACTCTGTTTCGCACTCAGACCAGATTAGTTTCATCCCATTAAGTCCGCCATCACGCATATTTAATAGGTTGTAGTAATCTAGAATACCCCCGAAGTAACCGGTTCCACCAACAGCATATGGTCCAACACGGTAACTAGGGATTGGCACGTATAAAGTACCTTCAGCTTTAACAACAGGTACTGTAACAGCTAATGAAGCAACAAGCGCCATACTAGTTAGTATTGCTTTTATTTTCATTTTTATCTCCTCCCATTGAGAAGTTCATGTTGCAGTTAACTGCAGAATGAACAAATACTTTTGTTTCATTCCACTCTTTTTATAATAAACACGACTTCAGTCTAGACTTCAGTGCGCGTTCACCCCTCTGTAAAAATTCACAGTGGGAACGTTCAATTCTATTAGAAATCATAAATAGGTCAAGTGAAGGTATAAATTTAATTAATAAATTATATTAGGATATTCTAATATTTAATTATTCATTCTAATTCAATAATTTACTAACTACTTCATTTATATTATTTGCCTTAATTTCAGATAAATTACCATCTTTTCTTTCTTTTAGCTCTATGACCTTATCTTCGTTAAATTTCTTACCAATAATAATATGTTTTGGAATCCCAATTAGATCAGCATCTGAGAACATAGCTCCGGGGCTTGTGTTCCTATCATCAAGTAATATGCTTAGACCTTTTTTAGATAGCTGACGATAAAGATCATCTGTAAACTCTTTTACTTTATTATCCTTGTGGTAATTTATAGGGATCATTGCTAGATCATAAGGCGTTATAGAAGTTGGCCAAATAATACCTCTCTCATCATTACACTGCTCTATTGTGGCTGCTACTATTCTTGATACTCCAATTCCATAGCAACCCATAATAATATTTTCAACCTTATTCTCTTCAGTAGTTATAGTTACTCCCATAGCTTCACTATATTTCTCACCAAGTTTAAAGATATGTCCAACTTCAATTCCTCTTTTAATCTTTATTGTTCCTTTACCATCTGGGCTTTTATCTCCTTCTTTTAGTTTCTTATCAGATAGTTCTGAATTAATTGCATATTCAGAGGTATCTGAGAAAACTAGCTCATCCTCACCATTTTCTGCAATTACATGGAATTCATGAGACTCACTTCCACCAATTTGCCCTGTACTAGCCATCACGACCTTAAACTCCAGATTTATTTTTTCAAGTATTTTTTTATATGAGACAAACATTTGATCGTATGTTTCATTTAGACACTTTGCATTTGTATGAAATGAGTATGCGTCTTTCATCATAAATTCTCTTGCTCTCATTATCCCGAATCTTGGTCTTACCTCATCACGAAATTTAGTTTGTATTTGGTAGTATGTTAAAGGAAGCTGTTTATAACTTTTTATATCCTTTCTAATAATATCTGATATAACCTCTTCATGTGTTGGTCCAAAACAAAATTCCCTATCATGCCTGTCTTTAATTCTCAGAAGTTCCTTTCCGTATTTATCCCATCTACCTGACTCTTCCCAAAGTTCACTAGGCTGTATTGCAGGCATCAAAATTTGTAAGCACCCCATACTATCCATTTCTTCAATAATTATATTTTCAACTTTTTTTAAGACCTTTAATCCTAGAGGCATCCATGTATATAAACCTGATGCAAGCTTTTTAATCATTCCAGACCTAACTAGAAGCTGATGGCTAATTACTTCGGCATCAATTGGTTTATCTTTAATTGTTTGAATTCCTGATTTTGAATATTTCATAATTAAATTAGAACATATAAATAGTTTTAGATATATATGATATAATATATGAATGACTATTATAAGAGGATTTTATGTCTGATAGGAGATTACAAGTTTTTCATACAGTTGCAAGGTTATTAAGTTTTACAAAGGCAGCAGATACCCTTCATATGACTCAGCCTGCAGTAACGTTCCAAGTGAGACAGCTTGAGGAACAATTTAATACTAGGCTTTTTGATAGAACACATAGCAAGGTGAGATTAACAGAGGCTGGGAAGAAGGTATTTGCCTATGCTGAGAAAATTACAAGTCTCAGCAATGAGATGGAACTAGAAATTAAGTCACTTTCTGAGGATATTTCAGGGAATTTAATTATAGGCGGGAGTACTACAATTGCTCAATATATTTTACCGTCATTACTACAGGGTTTCAAAAAAAAATACCCTGAACTAAATATTATAATAAGAGAAGCTAACACTGATGGTATCGTATCAATGATAGAAAGCTCAGTTATAGATTTAGGGATCGTTGAAGCTCCAGTAAAGGCCCAAGATCTTGAGGTCGAAATTTTTATGTCTGATGAATTAGTATTAATTCATAATCCAGAAAATAATTTTTCAAAAAAAGAGTCTGTTTCACCAGATGAGTTGAGAGATTTACCATTTATTTTAAGAGAAGAGGGGTCTGGTACACGAGCTGTTATAGCTGAGTACCTAAAAAAACAAGGCATAGGAGAAGGGGAATTAGAAGTTAGTATGGAGCTTGGAAATTCTGAATCAATTAAAGGTGCAGTAGAAGCTAATATTGGTGTTTCTATATTATCAAAATCAACTATACAAAAAGAATTAGTGTTAAAGACTCTACTATGCAAGGAATTATCTCCAAAGATATCTAGGAATTTTTATTTTGTTAGAAGAAGGCACAAATTTAAGTTGAAAGTTACAGAAAATTTAGTTGATTACGCAAAAAACTATGCTAGAGAGATTGGCTAATATCAAATATTTGAGAGGTAGCTTATCACTTCTTTAACGTGATTTGTTACCTTTACTTTTCGCCACTCCATTTTTAGGACACCAGATTTATTTATTATAAATGTACTTCTCTCTATTCCCATATATTTTCTGCCATACATACTTTTTTCTTTAATTACAGAAAAAGCTTTACATATTGTCTCTTTTTCATCAGATAATAGGTCAAACTTAAATTTATATTTATCTTTAAACTTGACATGAGAAGATACGCTATCTCTAGATACCCCAAATACATAAGTATTAAGCTTTTTAAACTTATTTATATTTTTATTAAAATCTAGCCCCTCCTGTGTACAGCCACTAGTATTATCCTTTGGATAAAAATATAGAACTATATTTTTCCCTTTAAAATCTTTTAGGCGAAAATTTGCCCCATTTGTCGACTCAAGTTCAAAATTATCAATTTTTTGCCCTAATTTAGTTTTTTTCATAGAATAAACTACCTCGAAGTAAGCGTAAATTTAAGTTAGAATAAAAATAAATTATACTCAGTATTTAAAAGAAAGGGTAATTAAAATGTTTAAAGGCAGCATGGTTGCTATTGCAACACCGATGTTAAAAGGTGGTGAAGTTGATTATGAAGCATATGAGAGATTAATCAATTTTCACTTAAAAAATCAAACTGATGCACTCGTTCCTGTTGGTACAACCGGAGAATCAGCAACGCTTGACCATAAAGAACATTGTGAAGTTTTAAAATTTGTAGTGGAAAAAGTTGGGGGAAAACTTCCTGTAATTGCTGGAACTGGTGCAAATTCTACAAGCGAAGCAATAATACTTACAAAATATGCTCTAGAGGCTGGAGCAGATGCATGTTTACTTGTGACACCATACTATAATAAACCCTCTCAAGAAGGGCTATACCAACATTACAAATTAGTTGCAAAAGAGGTGCAGATTCCAATCGTGCTATATAATGTACCTGGTAGAACAGCTTGCGATATGCTTCCATCAACAGTTAAAAGATTTTTAGATATTGATAATATTGTAGGCATAAAAGAAGCAATTGGAGATCTAAAAAGAATAGAACAATTACTTGATGTTTGTAATGACAAGATTAGTATAATCAGCGGTGATGACCCGACAGCAATGGAAACTATATTATTGGGAGGAAAAGGGGTGATAACCGTTACAGGGAATATAGCTCCCACATATATGCATCAAATGTGTGAAGCAGCACTTAAAGGAAATAGGGAAGAAGCAGAAAAATATAATAATAAGATGAAGGGGCTTTATACAAGCTTGTTTATTGAATCTAATCCAATCCCTGTTAAATGTGCTTTATATAAAATGGGGCTTATTGAAGAAGGAATACGATTACCACTTACCTGGTTGTCTAGAGAGCATGAGAAGAACTTAGAAATTACAATGATTGAAGCGGATATTAAAATATGATAAGAACAAGTAAAATATTCTTTATTTTCTTTATTTTTTTATTAACTTCATGTAGTGATAAAAAATTAACAATAGATGAAATTGTAGATATTGCTGCAGAGTCTGTTGAAGGAGCTACTGATATTTTTGATCAAAACGATTCAGAAGATTATGCTAGCAGTGAATCTGTCGCAATGTTAGAAATACCACCCCAGCTGGACACACCTGATTACACTAGTTCATTAAAAGTGCCAAGATCTGTTAGCGCAAGTGATGACGACATAAAATCTTTGTTAAATGCACCAGTGCTTCCAAAATATTTAGAAATGGAAATAAGAAAAGACGGAATCGCAAGGTGGCTTGAAATAAAAATTGATCCTGTTTCTTTGTGGCCTTATATAAAAAGGTTTATAGAAGCGCAAGGCTATGAAATTGAAACATCTAATCCTGTAACAGGCATAATTAGAACAAACTGGAAGGAAATAAGGAGATACATATCATCAAGGAGTAAATTAAATGATCATAATGAGAATTTTAGTGAAGCAAGGGAGAAATTTACTGCAAGAATGGAGAGAGAACCTAATGGATATACTAAAGTTTTTTTGACACAACAGTTACTTGAAGTAGAAGGTGTTTTAAAAAATAAAAAGATTGTATGGAAAAAGGCTAATGCTGATCCTTCTCGAGAGGTAGAAATGCTAGTTCGTATGATGGAGTACTTCGGGAATACTAGACAGGAAAGTGTTGCTTCATTTAATAGCAGTGAAAAGGAGAGCAAGGAGAATTATATAGATCTAATAAATTTTGAAGGCATTCCAGCCATACTTCTCGATGATACCTTTAGTAGAGTGTGGAGAGAAGTTGGGTTGTCGATAGATAGGGCTGGTCTTACAGTAGAGGATTATGACAGACAAAATGCAATCTATATAGTATCGACTAAAGATTCACTACCAAATTATAGTCATAAAGAAATTGAGATAAAAATAACGACTAGAAGAAAAAAACATATAGTTACGGCGCATGCAATTTCTTCAAAAAAACCACTAGAAAAGGAATTCTCAAGAAAAGTCCTAAGACATATCCTTGCTGCATATAGGCTAAACCTATCTTTAGCTGAAATAAAATCTGACTATGTGAAAAGTGATTTTGTTATTAAAAAGAAGAGAAAAGAAGAAATAAAGGAACTTGTAAGCACTTTAGAGCCAGAAATTTTGTCTACAATCGAAGATTGGAGGATAGCTTGGCAACTAGGAGAATACGAAGAATATATAAGTTATTATATAAATGACTATTTCTCAGAAAATTTTGATAGCCATCAAGAATGGTTAAATAATAGAAAAGAAAATATTAATGCTGAAAGAGGTATTAGTATTGAAGTGTCAAATATGAGTATCAATTTAATTGATGAAAAGAATGCAGATATAATATTTAGACAGAAATACACATCTAAAGATTATAAAGATAGTATGAAAAAGGAAATGCATTTAACAAAAATAAATGGTCTTTGGAAAATAACTAAAGAAAATTCTTTATAGACTGAGAATTAATGACAAGATGATCTAAGTTGAGAAAGTTTTAGGAATGAGACATTATTGTTTTTATTATATGAATCCTTAGTTTTATCTTTTTCAATATAAGCGTACGCTGAATGATTATGTATAGATTCAAAATTCTCAGATTCTATTTTATATGCTAAGACCCTATCATCTTTATTTAATGTAATTGCTAAGTCACGTATCATATCTTCAACAAACTTAGGGTTATTATAAGCTTCTTCTGTAACATACTTTTCATCAGGTCTTTTTAAAAGTCCATATATTTGACATGAAGCTTGATTTTCTAAGATCTCAATTATTTCATCAATCCAAATAGTTTCTTTAAGTCTAATAGTTGCAGATATATTTGACCTTTGATTATGTGCACCGTAATCTGATATATTTTTTGAACATGGACAAAGACTAGTGACTGGGACTGTTACAGTAATAAATTTATTATGCCTATTATTTTTACTTTCTGCACTAAAATTAACTTTATAATCAAGCAGACTTTTTACCCCAGTTACAGGAGCAGATTTATTTTTAAAATATGTAAAATCAAGTGATATGAATGCTGTATCTGATTGAAGTGTTTTAGCTGTAGTTTTTACTAGATCTTCAAAGTTTTCAACTGATATTGCTTTTTTTTGTTTATCTATAACCTCCACAAATCTTGACATATGGGTGCCTTTTTTCTCAGGAGGTAAGCTAACTGACATTACAAAATTACCAACTACATTTTGAGTTATTTTATCTTTATCAGTTATTAGTATCGGATAAGCTATATCTTTTATACCAACACGATTGATTGGTATGTTTCTTGAATCTGCATTATTTTGAGTATCTTGAAGATCCTCTTTATGCTTGCTTTTTCCTTTCTTAACTTTATCCATTTTTTTATTTTCAATTATTTAAGTTAATACTACTAGAGAGCTTTAGGAGGCACAAGTGGTTATTTTCTATACAACTATTTTAATATTTCCTACTAAATATTGTATTTACCATATGGCCTAAATAATATGTGTCATAGGGAAGCTCGTCAAGAATATTTATTATATGGTTTTTATTTTCTTTTAAAATTTTTGAAGTTTTATCTACCCCATATAATTCTATATAATTTGGCTGCTCTCTTTCGTTATCATTCATCTTAGTTTTTCCAAGAATAGAGGTTGAAGTGGTATACCCAAGAAGGTCATCTTTTATTTGGAATGACATGCCAAAAATACGAGAAAAATCCATAAATATTTTTTTCTGATTTTTTGATAGATTCTTTGCCAACATAATTGGTAGCATGACACAAGCATCTATAAGCATTACCGTTTTCATATTATAAATTTTATTAAGAGTACTTATGTGGACATTTTTTTTATTAATAGACAAATCCATATATTGACCAGCAGCAAGACCCTTTGGGCCTAAACATTTGGCCATATAGTTTGTCCATTTTACGTAAGTTGAAGTATTAATTTTTTTATACTTTCTTTCTGATATAACTTCAAATGCTAATGACTGTAATGCATCACCAGTTAGTATTGCGGTTGCCTCATCAAATTTAATATGACATGAAGGTTTCCCTCTCCTTAAACTATCATTATCCATAGAGGGTAAGTCATCATGAATTAATGTATATGTATGAATAAGTTCAATTGCTGTCGCTGGTTGGTCAAGCAATGGTAAATTAACTTTTAACGTCTTACCAACTGCATAAACCAATAAGCCCCTTAAAAATTTCCCACCAGGAAGCGTTACATATTTCATCGGTGTATATAAGCCAGGGTTAAAACATTTCTTATTTAGTGAATGCGCTATATTTTTTTTTATTCTAGCAATACATGACTTTTTAAAATTAATAAATTTATCACTCATATTTTTTTATTTTAATGTTTATTTTATTAAGATAATTCTCGATATATGTTATTTTTTCATAAGTTGACATAAAAAGTTTTTCTGTTTCTTCGATACCAATACTATCATCTCCTATCTTTTCAATTAGTTCTTCAACCTCGTTGAGCTTACTTTCTATATCAAATTGTTTAGGGAGGTTTTTCTTAGAAGTATTTTTAAAATTTGTATTTTTTTCTATATTAGATAGTTTTTTTTCACACTCTACAACTAAGCTCATTCCTTTTTGGTATAAATCTATTGATTTATCAATAGAAACTTTATTTGATTCAAGGTCTTTAATTATTTTTTCTAGATTTGAGATTAAAGATTTATACGAAGTTTTATTCTTTTTTTGTGCCATTATATATTATATTTGATGAATTATTGTAAACAAGAAAAGATCTTTGTGTTGCCCTTGCAATCATAGTGACGTTTAAATCTTTGGCTAGCTCTATACCCATTTGTGTAACACCTGATCTTGATAATAATATTGGTATTTTCATATTTTTAACTTTCATCACTATCTCAGACGTTAGTCTACCTGTCGTATAGAATATTTTGTCATCACCTTCAATTTGATTTATCCACATTATTCCAGCAAGAGTGTCCGCAGCGTTATGTCTTCCAACA
>JAYZIH010000005.1:0-3160 GCA_036165695.1 Pseudomonadota bacterium
AAAAAAGATAACAAAAAAAATGTCTCCGATAAGGATATAGATAATAAATCTAATTTAGAGTCAGAGAATAGTGATCCAAGTAATATAGAAAAAATCGTAGATGAAAATAATACCCTAAAAGATACTATTTTAAGATTAAAAGCTGAAGCTGAAAATATACAAAAAAGGGCTGATAAAAAAATTGCTGATGCCTATTTATATGGAATAGAAGAACTATCATCAAGCATATTAACTATAAAAGATGGGTTAGAAGCAGCTGTTAAAGTTGGTGAAACGGATGATGTTAAAGTAGAAACTGTAATTGAGGGAGATAAGCTACTTCTAAAAACAATGGATGATGTATTTAAGAGGCTTAAAGTCGAAGAAATCAACCCAATTAATGAGGAATTTAACCCCGAGCAACATGAAGCAATGGCTATAAAAGAATCAGAAACTAAAGATAACACAGTGCTAGAAGTTTTACAGAAAGGCTACAGAATACCCTCAAAACTACTAAGGCCAGCACTTGTTGTAGTTTCTAAGAAAAAAAACAAAGAAAATACTTGAATTACTTTCATACCCCCCCATATATCTAGTAATTACACACTTATCATTAAGTAGAGGTTAAAAAATGAGTAAAATTATAGGAATTGATTTAGGAACAACAAATTCATGTGTTGCCGTTATGGAAGGTGACAGACCAAAGATAATAGAAAATAGTGAAGGCGATAGAACAACACCTTCAGTTGTCGCATTCACTGATTCTGAAACTCTTGTAGGTCAGTCTGCAAAAAGACAATCAGTAACTAACCCAAAGAAAACTTTATATGCAATTAAAAGATTTATAGGAAGAAAATATAATGATTCAGGCGTTGCAAAAGATAAAGAAACTTTGCCATATAGTATTACAAAAGCTGACAATGGTGATGTGTGGATAGAAGTCGATTCAAAAAAGATGGCTCCACCAGAAGTTTCAGCCAAGGTACTGATGAAAATGAAGAAAACTGCTGAGGAATATCTTGGCACAGAAGTTAAAGAAGCTGTAATAACAGTGCCAGCATATTTTAATGATTCTCAAAGACAAGCAACAAAAGATGCGGGGAAAATCGCTGGTTTAGATGTAAAAAGAATTATTAATGAGCCTACAGCGGCAGCAGTTGCATATGGGCTAGATAAAAAACAGGGAGATAAGAAAATTGCTGTTTATGATTTAGGCGGTGGGACATTTGATATTTCTATTATAGATATTTCACAAGTTGATGGCGAAAATCAGGTGGAAGTTTTATCTACTAATGGTGATACACAGCTAGGTGGAGAAGATTTTGATAAAAAACTTATTGATTTTCTTGTATCAGAATTTAAAAAAGATCAGAATTTTGACTTAACATCTGATCCTTTAGCGTTGCAAAGACTAAAGGATGCAGCAGAAAAATCAAAGATTGAATTATCAAGTAGCCAACAAACAGAAGTTAATATCCCTTATATAACTGCAGATTCAAGCGGGCCAAAACATTTAAATGTTAAAGTTACTAGAGCAGCTTTTGAGGGCATGGTTGAGGATCTTGTTCGTAAAACTATAACTCCATGTGAAATAGCTTTAAAAGATGCAAAAATTTCAAAAAATGATATTGATGATGTTATCCTTGTCGGTGGACAAACAAGAATGCCATTAGTGCAAAACATTGTTAAAGATTTCTTTGGTAAAGAGGCAAGAAAAGATGTTAACCCTGATGAAGCAGTTGCCGCTGGGGCAGCTATTCAAGGTGGTGTTTTAGCTGGCGACGTAACTGATGTACTTCTTCTTGATGTAACACCTTTATCTTTAGGAATTGAAACCTTAGGTGGTGTTATGACAAAATTAATAGAGAAAAACTCAACAATACCAACAAAATACTCACAGGTATTTTCAACTGCAGAAGACAACCAAACTGCTGTTACTGTGCATGTATTACAGGGTGAAAGAGAGCAAGCATCAGCGAATAAATCTCTTGGACAGTTCAATCTAAGTGATATTCCTCCTGCAGCTAGAGGTATTCCTCAAATAGAAGTTACGTTTGATATTGATGCAAATGGTATATTAAATGTTTCTGCTAAAGATAAAGCTACAAATAAGGAACAATCAATAACTATAAAAGCATCAAGCGGTCTATCTGACGATGAGATTGAAAAAATGGTTAAGGATGCAGAAGTTCACGCAGAAGATGATAAAAAGTTTCAAGAATTAGTTACTTTAAAAAATACAGCTGATACTTTAATTCATGCAACTAATAAATCACTAGAGACACTAGGAGAAAAGGTTAGTGATGCTGATAGAAAGGAGATAGAGGGTAAGATAAAGGATTTAGAGGAGGCATTAAAAACTGATGATAAAGATCAAATAGAAGAAAAATCTAAAAATTTATCTGAATCATCTTCTAAATTAGCAGAACTTTTATATGCTAATAAAGCTGAGGAAGAGTCTGCAGAAAATAATCCTGATGATAAAGGAAAGGATGCAGAAACAGAAGACAAAGATAATGTTGTTGATGCTGATTTCAAAGAAGTAAATAATGATAAAAAATAATTATTCTTAATAAAAAAGAATTATATGGATTACTATAGCATTCTTGGCGTTGACAGAAACGCTACTGGCGAAGATATAAAAAAAGCTTTTAAGAAAAAGGCTATGAAGTACCATCCTGATAGAAACCCGGACAACAAAGAATCAGAACGTAAATTTAAAGAAGCAAAGGAAGCATACGACACTCTTTCTAATCCACAGAAGAAAAGTATGTATGATCAGTTTGGCACAACTGATTTTAATACTGGAGGTCAACCTGGCGGTGGTTTTCATCATACTGGTGGTTTTGGAGATGTGTTTGAAGATATATTTGGAGATATATTTGGATCTCAAGGGAGAAATAGTAATCAAGCATACAGAGGAGCAGATCTTGAGTATGGTCTTGAATTAACTCTAGAGGAAAGTGTATTTGGTATACAAAAGAATATAAATATTCAAGTCAAAGATACTTGTAGTAATTGTTCTGGCAGTGGATGTAGTTCTGGTCATTCTCCCTCAACGTGCACATCTTGTAATGGCTCAGGTCAAGTTAGAATGCAACAAGGATTTTTTTCCATTCAGCAGACATGCCCAACTTGCAAAGGTAGAGGTTCATTAATTACTAATCCTTGTAATATCTGT
>JAYZIH010000006.1:0-3348 GCA_036165695.1 Pseudomonadota bacterium
TTATGAAAGTCAAAAAATACTGGCTCCTTTGCCTCTGTCATTCTTTTTAGTAACTGGTTTTGTGTCTGATATTTAACATTTCCTATGGCTAATGCTCCAATCCCAATTGCATCTGATGACTTACTTATTGGAGTTCCGTTTTGCATTGCATCCATTCCATAGATTCCTGAGGGTGGTACTGCATTAACGTCTGCCGCAATCTTTAGTTTTTCTGATTTATTAATCTGCTCTTCTGACACTAGTTGAATTCCAGCTGCAGCACTAGCTAAAATAATATCCGTATCTATTATTAATTCATCTAATTCATCATTAGCAGCTCCGTTCACTGTGCCTTTTATATTATTTAAATATTTCTTTTTACAAAAGGAAACAACATCGTCACATTTCTCTTTTTTCCTTCCTAGTATCCAAACATTAGATCCTGAGGCTGCTGCTAATATTCCAGCTGTTATCCCAACTGGTCCAGTCCCACCAAGTATTAAAATTTTTTTATTAGCTAAATTTTCTTGGAATGTTTCTCTCAACGCACTTTCAACTTTAGCAATCATCCCAGCAGCAGTAGTAAAAGCACCACTAGGATCAGCAAAACCAGATATAGTAAATGGCGGCACAAGGGACTTCTTACATATTTCAAGCATATCTATAGCCTTATGAGGATCTCTTCCGCCTATAAATATTCCTGTCTGATTTAAGCCGGGTGGCCTTGAAAATATCGCGTCTTGCACTATTCCCTCTACCTCTTCTTCTTGTATATCCGTATAGGGAACACATTTATCCCAACCAGCATCATAAGCCATATTGACATCAAACGGGCTTAAGTTTTTTGCTGTTGTTATCATATGTAAAATAAATGGTTTACTCATAATTTATCCTCTTAATTTTAATATTATTTTTGTCCGAAAAAACTGCTCCACTATTTAACCCACCAACAATCTTAATAAAGATATCATTAAAATTAAATATCTCTTTGATATCTCTAGATAATTTATGAGCTGAAGTTTCACTATCTGTTATAATAAACCCAGTTGGCCCCCAAGAAGTCTGTCCAGTAGCATAAAATCCTTTTGAATTTACAAAATCAATGATTTTAGAAATATCCTTATCGTAAAAAATACCATCCTGGAACTTGCTAAAATGCATTCCTGTAGCTCTCTGAAGCCTTAGAATTGATCTTGAGAATCCTTCAAAATCCTTGGTAATTAAGCTTGGAAGCAATGACATCATTACTAATGAACATAAATTATTATCTCTATCTCTTTGAAATCTATTGATATTATCTATTTCATCAAATGCTGCCTTCTCATCTTTACCATGCATACCCTTAGAGCTATCCTTCATTAGCAATATAATTCTCCAATTACTAGGAAAATCTATTCTTGAAGTGATAACTGGCGGCTCTATAGAGCTAGATTTGCCGCTATCAACAAGGAATCCGCCCCTGTTAAACGAACCTATGCCAATACCTGACCTATTCCCCCTGTGAAGAATCTTCGCAATATCTGAAGTAGTACAATCTAAATTAAACATCTTTGCTATTGCTAAGCCAATAGCTAGTGCTAATTGTGTGCCAGATCCTAATCCAGAGTGTGAAGGTATGCTCTCTAAAATATTAATCCTTATATTTTTATCTATTTTAAAAGTGTCTAAGATAATTTTTGCAAATGTAGCGGCTTTATTATTGGAACATTCAACTTGCTGCTTACTACTATAATTAACATTAAGTTCTATAGTATAACCTATTGAATCTATTGTCATTCCTACACTTCCATACTTTCTCTCATGTTTTTCATCGAGATTCATAAAGCCAAAATGAAGTCTTGCTGGCGCAGTAACAAATATTTTATCCATTAATCAATAAACTCCCTAGCATTTAGAAAAAATTTAAGCCATGGGCTAATACCATCTGGCTTAATATATAACGGAAACTGCTTTATATCTAATAATCTTTCTGGGTGAGGCATCATTAAAGTAATATTCCCTTCTTTTGAGCTTACAGCAGTTATTCCATCCAATGATCCATTAGGGTTATAGGGATATAGTTCAGTAATATTATCTTTATTATCAATAAATTGCATACATATTCTATTGTTATTTATTAAGTTTTCATAACTATTAAAATGCTCAAAATCTACTCTGCCTTCTCCGTGCGCAACTATAATAGGTAATTTACTTCCTTCCATATCCTTGAAGAAAATAGAATTATTCTTAGGTATCTCGACCATTGTAAATCTAGACTCAAATCTATTGCTTAGGTTATCAACAAAATAAGGGATATCTGATCCGCCTGGTATTATAGATTTTAACTTGGATAAAGTCTGGCAACCATTGCATACACCTAACGTAAATTTATTATTATCTTCAAAATACAGCTTAAATTTAGCTAACAAGCTATCATTGAATGATATTTTATTAGCCCAACCTGTTCCAGCACCTAAAACATCACCATAAGAAAAACCTCCACAGAAAACAATGCCATTTAATTCATCAAGACTAGTAGCTCCAGAAAGTAAATTATTAATCGAAACGTCAATTGAATTAAAACCAACCTTTTCAAATGCAACAGCCATTTCAATATGACCATTAATTCCTTGTTCGCGAATAATACCAACTTTAGGTCTTTTACCTGTATTAATATTAAATTTATTTAATTTAAAATTAGTATCAATTTTTAATCCATTATTTGAAAAAGCTCCAATATTTGCATTTTCAGATATAGCTGTATCATTATTATCTCTAAGTTTCTGAATTTCATAACTCGTACTATGCCATTGCTTATGTAAGCTTTCTATATCAAATTTTATATTTTTAGTATTATTAAATACAATATTTAAGCTGTATTCATTATTTAATTCGCCTAATATACAAATATCAATTCCAATGTTTAAAAACTTATTCCTAATCTCTTCTAGATAGTTATTCTCAATTTGTACTATGAATCCAAGCTCTTCATTGAACATAAATTCAATTAAGTTGCCTTTATGATCTATATCTATATTTGCACCAATATGTCCGGCAAAGCATGATTCAATAATGGATACAAAAAGACCGCCATCAGACCTGTCGTGATAAGAAGAAATTTTGTTTTCCATCATCAATTCCTGAATTAAATTTACAGCATTCTTAAATATTTTTGCATTATGTAAATTTGGACAATTTATATCATCTATAGAAAATACTTGAGACAAAGACGAACCACCCATTCGTGGCTCATCTGGACCCAAATTAATATATATAATTTTTGAATCCTTTATATTTTGAAAACCTGCTGGAACTTTTTTATCAAGATATTTAACTTTAGAGAATGATGATGCAATTAATGTATTTGGTGATTTAACATTTAGTGCATTT
>JAYZIH010000007.1:0-3515 GCA_036165695.1 Pseudomonadota bacterium
AAGAATTAATTGAAATTTTAAGTGCCGCTAGGGATTCAGGAATTAGAGCAAAAATTGCGGTTAAATCAAATGATCCTAGACTAGATCCTGTAGGCGCATGTGTTGGAATGAGAGGATCTAGAGTTCAGTCAGTTTCAAATGAACTAGCAGGAGAGAGAATTGATATTATTCTCTGGGATGAAAACCCAGCTCAATTCGTTATAAATGCAATGTCACCAGCAACAGTACTATCGATTGTTGTAGATGAAGATACAAAAAGTATGGATATAGCAGTTGAAGAAGATAAACTTTCTCAGGCAATAGGACGAGGGGGTCAAAATGTAAAACTAGCTAGTCAACTAACTGGATGGGATTTAAACGTTATGACAGAAAGGCAAGTAGAAGAAAAGAGCGAAGCTGAAACAAAAATAATTAGTGAAAAGTTTATAAAATACTTGGGTATCAATGAAGAAGTAGCAAATGTGTTAGCAGCAGAGGGTTTTTCAAGTATTGACGAGATTGCTTATGCGCCTCCAAAAGAGATGGCAGAAATAAAAAATCTTAATGAGGAAATAATTGAGGATTTAAGAAATAAGGCTAGGGATTATTTATTGAAACTAGCAATTAACCCTGAATCAGAAAATCTAAATCTAGATGCTAAACCATCAAAAGCATTACTTGAGATGGAAGGCATGAATAATGATATAGCTTTTGAACTGGCATGTAGGGGCATTATTACAATAGATGATTTAGCTGATCAGTCAGTCGACGATCTTGAATCTATTGAAATTCTATCTGAAGAAGAAGCTGGAAAACTTATAATGACAGCTAGGGCACCAATGTTTGAGGAAAAATAATTAATGACAGGAACAAATATTGAAAATTTTGCAAAATCAATTGGAATAAGTGTTAACAAGCTAATTGATTATCTTAGCCAAGCTGGCATAGAAAATAAAAATAAAAATGATGCAATTTCGGATGATGAAAAAATGCAATTGCTTGAATATATTAGGAGCACAAAAAGTTCAAAAAATAAAATTTCTGAAAAAAATATCTCTGGAGGAAAAACTAAGGAAAATATTAAAGAGCCAACAAGTAAAGCAAAAACAAAGGACATTAATATAAGGAAAAAAAGAATTTTTTCAAAAAGTGAAGTTCACGTTAGTGAAGTTAAAGAAGAGAAAACTAAAGAAGAACCAAAAGAACAAGAGAATATAGTTGAAACCAAACAGGATAATAATAATGATGTTTCTACTACTCCTAAAGAAGAGAATGCAAAAAATACATCTACGGACCAACAAGCCAGAAAAAAAAGAAAAGCATCAAAAACAAAATTCGTTAATGACCCTGATTATGAGATTGGTTCACGTAGAAAAAAAAGTAAAAAAAAGGTTCTTGTATTTGATGAAAATAAAATTGTACGACATAAATCTAGAAAAAAAATAGAGAAGGAAAAAGATTCAGAAAATAAACATCAGTTTGAAAAACCTACAGAGCCTGTAGTCTATGAGGTTGAGCTACCTGAATACATCACTGTGTCAGATTTAGCATCTAAAATGTCTATTAAAGCTGCAGAAGTAATAAAATCTTTAATGAGTATGGGTGTAATGGCAACAATAAATGAAATTTTAGACCAGGATACAGCTAATCTTGTTGTTGAAGAAATGGGTCATAAAGCGAAACCAATAGATTATGAAAACATTGAAAAGAACTTATTAGATATTAATCAGGAGAAAAATTACGACACTAGTACAAGACCACCAGTTATTACAATAATGGGCCACGTGGATCATGGAAAAACATCTTTACTTGATTATATAAGAAAAACACGCGTTGCTTCAGGTGAGGCAGGAGGAATTACTCAGCATATTGGTGCATATCAGGTTAATTCAGAAAAAGGCTTCCTTACTTTTTTAGACACACCTGGGCATGCTGCTTTTACATCAATGAGGGCGAGGGGGGCAAATTGCACAGATATTGTTATTTTAGTTGTAGCTGCTGATGATGGTGTTAAACCACAAACAATTGAAGCTATTGAACATTCTAAAGCAGCAAACGTCCCAATGATTGTGGCAGTTAATAAAATAGATACTGAAGGCGCTGATCAAGAGAAGGTAAAAACAGAGTTGTCACAACATGAAGTCGTACCTGAAGATTGGGGTGGTGACAATATTTTTGTTCCAGTTTCTGCTAAAACAGGAGAGGGCATAGATAATTTATTAGAATCAATTCATTTGTTATCAGAAGTTTTAGAATTAAAAGCTATCTCAGAAGGGCCGGCCAGAGGGATAGTATTGGAATCAAGCTTAGATAAAGGTAGAGGCGCTGTAGCTACGGTACTTGTGCAAGAAGGATGCATGAAAAGTGGAGAAAATATTCTTTGTGGAAAAGAATACGGAAGGATAAGGGCAATGATAGATCAGGATGGGAATAAAATAAATGAAGCTACGCCATCTGTCCCAGTTGTAGTTTTAGGTCTATCAGGAACTCCAAACGTTGGAGACGAAGCTTTAGCATCTATTAATGAAAAAAATATAAGAGATGTAGCTCAAAATAGAGAAGACCAGCTAAGAGACTCTAAACTAGCATCTCAAAAGCAATCAAAGGTAAATGATAATATTTTTAATGATATGGAGTCGGGGAATATATCAGCTTTAAATATATTATTAAAATGCGATGTTCAAGGTAGTGTTGAAGCAATTTCCGATTCTATCAAACAAATAACCCATGAGGAGGTTGAAATTAAAATCATTAGTTCATCTGTAGGAGCAATTAATGAATCTGATGTAATTTTAGCTGAAGCATCGCAGGCGATTGTTATGGGATTTAATGTAAGAGCTGATAGTTTAGCCAAAAAGGCAATAGCTGAGAAAAATATAGACTTGAGATATTACAGCATAATATACGAACTTATTGAAGATGTTAAAGCTGGAATGTCTGGATTACTAACACCGGAAACAAGAGAAGAGATAATTGGACTAGCAGAAGTAAAGGATGTCTTTAAATCATCCACTCTCGGAGCTATTGCAGGATGTCAGGTAGTAGAAGGAGTAGTTAAGAAGGACCATCCAATAAGAGTATTAAGAGACAACGTTGTTATTTATGAAGGAGAGCTTGAATCATTAAGAAGGTTTAAAGATGAAGTTAAAGAAGTAAAAAACGGCACTGAATGCGGGATAGGCGTAAAAAATTATAATGATGTTAAAACCGGCGACAATATTGAAGTATATGAAAGAGTAAAAATAGCGAGGACAGTAAATTAGTGAAAAGAGATAACGAGAACTTTAGATCACATAGGGTTAGTTCATTGATAAAAAAAGAAATTGCGCTTGTTAAACAAGAATTAGGCGATAATAGATTAAAAGATATTTTTATTATAGATGTAGAGGTCAGTAGAGATTTAAAGCATGCAAAAATTTATTTTGGAATATTTGATTCTCATAATAAAAAATCTGAAGATATTGAGGACTCAAAAAGGTTAATAGATTTGTCAAAAAATTTTTTTAAAAAGAAGATATCATCAAGACTAAAATTAA
>JAYZIH010000008.1:0-8054 GCA_036165695.1 Pseudomonadota bacterium
AAGAAATTTATATGGGAAACCCAATAAGATCCTCTATAAAAAGTAAAAAAATAAGTGAAGATATAGAAGACCATAAAATTAATATCCTAGGGTGTGGGGGGAGTCTTGTTGAAAAAAAATTTAATGAAGTTATTCCAGAGGCAATAGCACTTGTACAGAAAAATAATAAAGATAAATATGTGCAAGTCATACATCAAACAGGTTCTACATATGATATTGCCGTTAAAGAATATAGTAAGTACGATATTAAAGTTACTCTAAGAAACTTTATAGAAAATATGAATGAGGTATATAAATGGGCTGATATCATTGTATGTAGAGCTGGAGCTATTACCCTATCAGAAATTATGAAGGTAGGTATTCCAGCAATTGTTGTTCCTTACCCTTATGCTGTAGATAATCATCAATATTTAAATGCTAAATTTTTAGAGGATAATGGTGCACTAGTTATGATTGAAGATAATTCTTTATCATCTGGTATTGTTTCAGAAAATATAGAAAATATAATAGGAAATAAAGAATTAAGAGTTAGTCTTTCTAGAAATATACAAAGTTTTTCAAAAAATGATGCAGATGAGAGTATAGCTAATTATTTAGTTAATATAATAGATAAATAAAAAAATTATGAATAACTTTAATAATATGATGGAAGCTAGAAAAATTCACTTTATTGGAATTGGTGGAAGTGGAATGTCAGGTATTGCATCCGTTCTTCATGATATTGGTTATGAGGTATCTGGTTCTGATATAAGTAATTCTAGTAATCTAGAGTCTTTAATAACTAAAGGGTTAAAGATTACAATCGGCCATAGTGAGAAAAATATTTTAGGAAAAGAGGTAGTAGTCATTTCTAGCGCAATAAGTAGTGATAATATTGAAGTAATAACTGCTAGGAATCTTGGCATACCAATTATAATGAGAGCCCAAATGCTAGCTGAATTAATGAGATTTAGTTATGGCATAGCTATTGCAGGAACACATGGAAAAACAACTGCAACTTCAATCTTAGTTCATATCTTATGTGAAGCAGGAATAGATCCAACTTATGTAATTGGGGGAAAGATTATTGATTCTTCAAACGCTGGTTTAGGTACAAGCCAATACTTAGTTGCAGAAGCTGACGAAAGCGATGCATCTTTTATACATTTACAACCGATAATATCTGTTGTTACAAATATTGATAAAGATCATTTAGTCAACCACTCAAACAATTTTAATACCTTGAAGGAGAATTTTATTAAATTTATACATAATTTACCCTTTTATGGTCTATGTATTATTAATATAAATGATATAGAGATTTTATCTATCATGGATAAGATTTCTCGTCCAATCAAAACATTTGGTATAGAAAAAAAATGTGATTACATGGCAAAAAAAATAGATATCTCAGATCAATCAAGTGTGTATAGAGTTGTCGAGGATAGTGAGGAGTATGAAATAAAATTTAAAATGCCAGGAAGGCATAATATTTTTAACTCATTAGCTGCTATAAGTGTTGCTAGAGAGCTGGGTGTAAAAATAAAAGATATCCAAAAATCTCTAAAAAATTTTCATGGGATAAAAAGAAGATTTGAGATATTAGGGGATTTTAGATGTGAAGATAGAACTTTTAAATGGATAGATGACTATGGTCACCATCCCTCAGAAATTAGAGAGATTCTTTATTCAATAAAAAATATATGGCCAAAGAGAAGAATTATCTTTGTTTTTCAGCCTCATAGATACACAAGAACTAAAGAACTTTATGAACAATTTAAGGAGGTTTTTATTAATACAGAATATTTGATTCTTACAGATATTTATCCTGCTGGGGAAGAAAAAATAGAAAATATAAGTGGTTATTCTTTGTTTGAATCTGTAAAAAAATATAATAAAAATATTTCTTATGTAGAAAATTTAGGTGATTTACATAATATAGTTAACTCTAATATTTGTGATAATGATATTTTGTTAACTATGGGTGCAGGTGATATATCTAAGTTTGTAGAAAATTATTTAAGATATTTAAAAAATGATAAATAGTACTTTGAAGAAAAAATTGAAGGATATATTTAAAGATCAAGTGTATTTTGATGCTAAATTATCAGATTATAATACTTGGAAAGTAGGAGGTATAGCTGATATATTATTCGAGCCTAAGACTATTAAAGACCTTTCAATATTTTTAAAAAATACCATAACAATAGATAAAACAATAGTTGGAAATGGTAGTAATATTCTAATTAGAGATGGCGGTATTAGAGGTAGTGTAATTACTTTTAAGAATACTTTAAAAGAGTATAAAATTATAGATGAAGGAGAGTTTTATTTTGAAGCTGGCCTAACATGTATGAAAATAGCAAATATAGTATCAAAAAGTAAATTTGGAGGATTAGAGTTTCTTTCAGGTATACCTGGATCTTTAGGGGGTGCTTTAGCAATGAATGCAGGATGCTATGGCAAGGAAATCTGGGAACAAATAGATCAAATTACCACAATTAATTATTCTGGTGATATTAAAGAGCATGATAAGAGTAGATATAAGTATGATTATAGAAAAGTGGACAGTAGAGATGATGAATTTTTTATAGGTGCAAAATTTATAAAATTAAAATCTAATGTAGATTCAGAAAAGATAATCAAAGAATATTTAAAAAACAGAAGAGAAACCCAGCCTACAGGAAAACTTAGCTGTGGCTCAGTTTTTAAAAATCCTGAAGGACATTATGCTGGAGAATTAATAGAAAATTTAGGTTTAAAAGGTTTTTCAATAGGAGATGCAGAAATTTCGAAGAAGCATGCAAATTTTATTATAAATAATTCAAAAGCGACTGCCGAAGATATTGAATCATTAATTCTATATATACAAGAGATAGTTTATAAAAAATTAAATATTAAACTTGAGACTGAAGTAAAGTTCTTAGGAGAAAAAATCTATGAGTAATAAATATGGTAAAGTTTTATTACTAATGGGTGGTTGGTCTAGAGAAAGAGAAATATCACTAATCTCTGGAAAATCAGTTTTTGCTTCTTTAAAAAGATCTAATGTAGATGTAGAAGCACTTGACCTGAATAGAAATAATTTAGAAGAAATAAATAACTATAAAGCAGATAGAGTTTTTAACATACTTCACGGCACTGGAGGAGAAGATGGTTTTATACAAGAATATTTAGAATCTTTAAGTATTCCTTATACCGGAAGTGACTCATTATCTTCTAAAATATGTATGGATAAGAGAACTACAAAAGATATTTTAATAAAAAATAATTTACCTACACCAAAATATATAAATATTGGAAAGAACTTTAATATAGATGCTTTATGTGAAAATTTAGAATTGCCTTTAGTAATAAAGCCTTCTTCTGAAGGGTCAAGTATTGGTGTTTATATAGCTGAAAAGAAGAGTCAAGTTGATACTTATATAGAAGAAGTAAGAAAGATTACTCCTAACGTTATGGCTGAAAAATATGTTGACGGCCTTGAATATACTGTTGGTGTATTAAATAATCGAGCTTTACCAGTGATAAAGTTAATTCCCCCAGGTAAATTTTATGACTTTAATGCAAAATATGAATCTTCTGAAACCCAATATGTCTGTCCTTCCGGTCTTTCTAATGATTTAGAACATAAGCTTCAAGAGTATGCTAAAAGGTGCTTTAAGATCTTAGGTGCAAAAGGATGGGGGAGGTTAGATATAATGCTGGATAAAGAAAGTAGCCCATGGATTATTGAGCTTAATACAATTCCAGGAATGACTAGTCATAGTCTAGTCCCCATGGCTGCTAAACAAGCTGGAATAGACTTTGATGCTTTAGTTTTAGAGATTTTGGATACTAGTTTTGAATAGTATAAAAAAGATAATAGTCTTTTCGTCTCTCATTATATTAGTTATATTTTTATCTTATTATTTTTATAAAGAAATACCTCTTCATATAGAAAAAGTTAAAGTTGATGGAAATCTTACATATATAAATAAGGATAATTTGAATAAAGTTATATCAGAAAATATAAAAGAAAAAGGGTTTTTTGATTTAGATGCAGTAGTTTTAAAGAAAGAAATTGAAGAAACAGAGTGGGTCAGAGTTGCAAATATTAAAAAGATATTCCCCAATAAGTTACATATTAATATTGTAGAGCATATTCCAACGGCAATTTGGAACGATTCTAAACTTATTAATAATAAAGGGGAGGTTTTTAAAGCAAAAATCAGTAATCCAAAGATGGTTAGATTATATGCAAATACTGATAATAGAAGCAAAGATTTACATAAATACCTTGACATAATTAGAAGCGAAATAAAAGCAAGGAAAATAGAATTTTTAGTTAAGAAAATAAGAGAAAACCCCGAGAGGTCTGTGATCGTTGAAATATCAACAAATAAGAAAATCTTTCTTGGGAATAAGGATATAATGGAAAAAATTAGTAGGTTTTTTAAAGCATATAGTTTGATTAATAGAAATGATATAATAAATATTAAGTATTTTGATATGAGATACAGCAATGGATTTTCAGTAGGCTGGAATAAATGATAGATAAATTAATTTCAAAAAATGATAAGAATATAGTTGTTGCATTGGATATTGGAACAACTAATGTTGTAACTTTAGTTGGCGAGATTAATGAGGATGAGCCTTTATCAATTTTAGGTTTGGGCACTAGCAGATCACTTGGAATGAAGAAAGGAATAGTGATAGACATCAACGCTACTGTAGACTCTATAAGAAAATCTATTGAAGAAGCACAAATTAATTCTCAAACACCAATTAAATCTGTTGTAACTGGTATTGCAGGGAACCATGTTAAAAGTTTTAATTCGACAGGGGCAGTAGCAATTTCTAGTAAAGAGGTAGAAATTGAAGATAAAGATGCTGTTTTAGAAAATGCATGTGCCATTACAATTCCACCTAACCAATCTATTCTTCATAAAATTCCCCAGAATTATATTATTGATGACCAAGAAGGTATTAGAGAGCCACTTGGTATGAATGGAAACCGTTTAGAAACAAGAGCTCATATTGTTACAGGCGCTACAAATGCAATAGAAAATATAGAAAAGTGTGTTAATAAGTGTGATGTATCAGTAGAAAGAATAGTATTAGAGCAGTTAGCTTCAAGTGAAGCGGTATTGACAAACGATGAGAAGGATCTAGGAATATGTATTGTTGATATTGGAGGTGGAACTACAGATATTGCGATTTTTACAAATGGCTCAATTGAGTATACATCATCAATTGCAATTGGAGGTGATCAGGTAACCAATGATATAGCTGTTGCTCTAAAAACAGGAACATCAAATGCAGAAGACATAAAAATAAAATATGGTTGCGCAAAAACACAAATGACAATTGAAGATGAAACTATAGAAGTTCCAGGTGTAGGAGATAGGCCATCAAGAAAATTACATAGGCAAACTTTAGCAGAAGTTATAGAGCCAAGATATGCAGAAATTTTTGAATTTGTAGATGAAATAATAACTACTGGAGGTTATGAACCAAGAATTCCAGCAGGGATTGTCTTAACTGGTGGTAGTTCAAAAATATCTGGCCTAGTGGAACTTGCTGAAGAAGTTTTTCATAAACAGGTAAGAATTGGAATGCCTCAAGATGTTATAGGAGCAGAAAATATTATTAAGAATCCAATGTACTCAACTGCCACAGGTTTACTTATGTATGCTGCGAACGATATTGTAGTGTCGGATACGCATCTATCTAGTGATTTTGCTAATGTTATGAGGAAAATATGGGGTCGTTTATCCATGGATTAGAGACTTAATTGGCATATTAATTGCATATTATTCTTTACTATGGTGTACATATTGCTAAATATTTACTATAATGCGATTTCTTGATGTCAAATTAGTCTAATAAATAAGAATAAATAAATTGATTAAACAACGAACAATAAAAAACTCAATTAAAGCAACTGGAATCGGGCTCCACACAGGAGAGAAAATAACGTTAACCTTAGTTCCAGCACCTGTCGACACTGGTATAATTTTTAGAAGAAGTGATATGAATCCAGTTATTGACATTAAAGCATGTCCAGAAAATGTCGGAGACACAACACTTTCAACTACTCTATCTAAAGACGGTGCTAGCGTATCTACAGTAGAACATTTATTATCAGCAATAGCCGGTTTAGGAATTGATAATCTATATGTGAATCTGGATGCTCCAGAAGTTCCTATAATGGATGGAAGTGCAGGACCATTTGTATTTTTATTACAATCAGCAGGTCTAGTTAATCAAAGCAGACCAAAGAAATTTATAAAGATAATAAAACCATTATATTTAGAAGATGAGTCTTCTGATAAGTGGGTTAAGTTTGAGCCGTTTGAGGGCTTTAAAGTTTCTTTTACTATAGATTTTGACCACCCAGTTTTTAGAAATAAAACCCATAAAGCTGTTTTAGATTTTTCAACAGTTTCTTTTGTAAAAGAAGTAAGTAGGGCTAGGACATTTGGTTTTATGAGGGATGTGGAACTTTTAAGGTCAAAAAATTTAGTCCTTGGAGGAAGTTTAGATAATGCTGTTGTAGTGGATGATCATAGAGTGTTAAATGAAGATGGCTTAAGGTATGAAGATGAGTTTGTTAAGCATAAAATTCTTGATGCTGTTGGTGATTTATACTTATTAGGAAGAAGTCTTATAGGCTCATTTGAGGGATATAAGTCTGGGCACGATTTAAATAATAAGCTATTGAAGAAATTAGTTATCCATAATGATGCTTGGACAGAAGTATCTTATGATAATGTAGAGGATTTACCAATTAATTTCTCAGATACATACAGCACAGCTGAAGCATAACTTAATCTACAAGTATTCTGAACTTTATTTTTTTAATCTCATTTTTCAATCTTTCTTGAAATTCAAAATTTAGCTCTTTTATTATTTCATTTTGGTAATTTCTCAAGATAGTGAGATGTGATGAGTTTTTAACCCCAATAACAACTGTATCCTTGAAAATATTACACGCAGTACATCCAGCGTTATTTTTATCATATTTTTTTAAAAATAACGTCATTGACTCAAGTATATTAGATTTTTCTAATATAGATGAACTAATATGTGCAGACAGATGCTTCATAAAAGATTTTTTTTAGCATAATTACTTGTATAATATCAATCTTTAATAAAATCAAATAAAAATGCAAATAATAATTTTTAGGACAAAGAATAGTAAGTCAAAAGCGATAAAGATGAATGGAATTGGGGTTATCTTTTTACTTACCACTTTAATAGTTTCAACAGGTCTAATTTTTGGTTCTGTTAGCTATTTTTATGGGATGAAAAAAGGATATGTAGCTTTAAATGATGAGAGAGTTGAAGATAATCTATTCTATAAGAATAAATTTAATATGTTAAAGCAGGAGCATAATGTTAAAACCGAATATTTTACTAAAAAAATTGCACTAATTTCTGCTCAGTTAGATCGCATAAATACGCTTGGCAATACTCTGACTAAAATGGCAAAACTTAATAAGAAAAAATTTAATTTTTCTAGCCCATTATATATTGGAGGTAAGCATGGGATAAATTCAAAAGAAGACTTTTATTCCCAATTAGATAACGTTTTGGATAATGTAATAGATGATATAGATAATAAATCTGACCAATTATATGTTTTGAATAGAATAATAAATAAAATCCAAATAAAAGAGGAGTTTTTCCCTAGTGGCAGACCAGCAAAGGGAACCTTTTCATCACCTTTTGGCAAAAGACTTAATCCATTTACAAGAAAAGAGGAAATGCATCCAGGCTTTGACATAGCTAATAGGGAGGGCGCAGATATTCTTGCTGTAGGAAGTGGTATAGTAAAATTTTCAGGGAAAATGAGTGGGTATGGAAACATAGTAGTTATAGAGCATGCAGATGGTTATGAATCTAGATATGCACATAACTCTAAAAATCTTGTTAAAAAGGGGGAGTTAGTAAGAAAAGGTCAAGTTATTGCTGCTATGGGTTCTACTGGTCATTCTACAGGACCTCATGTTCATTTAGAAATATTAAAAAATAATAAAAAAATAAACCCTTATCCATTTATTATAAAAAAAGATAAGTTCTATAATAAA
>JAYZIH010000009.1:0-5322 GCA_036165695.1 Pseudomonadota bacterium
AAGAAAAAATCAAATTATAGATTTCTATAATAGTGGTAAGAGTATTATATTATTTTATGATGTATATTCAGAATCAGATATAGATTTTATAGATCCTAGTCAACCACCTAAAGCAGGCGGTATTCAAGCATCAGACTTCCCTGAATTGCTTGATGTACTAGGAATAAAAATTAATACAAATAAAGTTTTATTAGACAAAGATTTAGCATTACCAGTTACTTCACAACAATCACAACAACCAATCAAACATGCAGCTATTTTGAAATTTGATAAAACTTCTTTCAATACAAATAATGATATAACAAAGAAACTAAGTATGGTAACTTCAGCTTTCTCCGGCTATATTGAGAAAAAAACAGATTCAATAACTTTTACTCCTTTAATTACTTCATCTAATAATTCACGCATTGAAGAAAGAAATACTTTTAGATATCTACCAGATCCGCAAGTACTTATCAAAGATTTTAAACCTTCAAACAATAAATATGTTTTTTCAGCACTTATTGAAAAAAATAAAAGCAAGGCAATAGTTATAGCTGACACAGATATTGCTTCTAATTACTTGTGGGTTAGAGTACAAGAATTTTATGGAGAGAGAGTGCTAACGCCTTGGGCTAATAATGGTGACTTTATTATTAATAGTGTTGATTTTCTATCTGGCGGAAAATCATTAGCAGGGATATCAAATAGGTCTGTATTTTCTAGGCCATTTATAAAAGTTAATGAACTAAGAAAAGTAGCGGAAGAAAGATTTAAAACAAAAGAATTAGAATTACAAAATCAGCTAGCACAATTACAGGAGAAATTAAAAATTGATAATGATGGTTCTTTGGAAGAAGGTGAGAGTCTTGACGAATATAATAAATTTGAAGAAGAATTCTTAAAAGTCCGTAAAGAATTAAGAAAAGTTAGACAATCACTAAATGCTGATATTGACGACCTTGATACAGTGGTAAAATTTATTAATATCTTTTTAATTCCAATAATATTGTCTCTAATAATTCTTTTATTTATTGTGTTAAGGAAATACAGAACATAATATGAGAGTTAAAATATTATTTGCTTCCTGTTTAATTTTGTTTGTATCTTGTTCTAGCGATCAGTCTAAATTAGAGAATAAGTTATTTGTAGAATCTCAACCTAATAATTTAAAATTTATAAAAAATAATATAACTATACGCTTTGATAAAGATAAAAATAAATCAACATGGAAAAACACATCTATAATTGAGAAATATACTACACCAGCGATTGAAAGCATTAATATTGAGGTAAATAGTAATTTTAAAAAATACATATATAAATTATTCAATGCAAATATAATAGAAGAATATGAATTAAATGATTTAAGAAAAGAAAAATTTAACATTAATGATGCCTTTGTAATAAGCTATAAAGAAAGGGGCCATACACATAGAATAATAGTAGGCAAAATTGACACTAAATTAGATAGAACTTATATTGTAATAGATAAGAAGCCTAAAAAGGTTTTGCTTATTAATAAGAACTTATCTTTTGATTTTGAAAGCGTATGGTTTAAAAGAGGGTTCATAAATATACCGCCAGATAAAATTAAGGAAGTAGCAATTCAACCCTTTATTGCAGGTGAGAATAAGAAAATAACTAATGATATAAAAGTTTTTAATGCTTTAGCTGATTTATATGTAGAGAATATATGCCCGAAAAGTTTTGAGACTGCAGAAAAATTTGATATTACTGTAGCTCTAAATGATGATAACTCATTCCTTTGGCTTGAGTTAATGCGTGACAAGACAACGGTGTGTATGCGTATAGAAAAGGCTTGGTATAAAATAGAAGAGTTGTCTGAAATGGCAATGAATGAAAAAAAATTTTATGCAATTAAAAAAAAGGGCTCAAGATTTAAAATTCCATATTCTGTGTGGACAACATTTCAAGAAGCATTAAACAATTGAGTCTAAATATTTTTCTGCATCTAATGCAGCCATGCAACCAGTTCCTGCAGAAGTAACTGCTTGACGATATATCTTGTCAATTACATCGCCCGCAGCAAAAACACCAGACACGCTGGTTTGTGTTGCAAAAGCTTTACTTTTTTCATCTGAGAGTATATAACCTTCATCATCCATTGTAAGTTGCCCTTTAAAAATATCTGTATTTGGATGGTGTCCTATGGCAATAAACAATCCATCAGTTTCAATGTTGGTTTCTTGATTATCATTCTTATTTTTGATGGTAATAGATTTAACCCCCATATTATCACCATGTACTTCTTGAAGATTGTGATCCCAAACTACTTCTATATTATCTTTTGCAAATAATTTATCTTGAAGTATTTTTTCAGCCCTTAATTTATCTCTCCTATGTATTAGCGTAACAGAGCTTGCTAAATTTGATAAATAGAGCGCTTCTTCTACAGCTGTGTTACCACCACCAACAACACATACTTTTTTCTCTTTATAAAAAAATCCATCACATGTAGCGCAGGCTGACACACCTTTACCTAAATATTCTTTTTCACTTGGAAGCCCAAGGTATTTTGCACTTGCACCTGTAGCGATAATAATTGAATCTGCAGTATATGTTTCACTATCACCTTCAAGCTTAAATGGTTTTGATGAGAAATTAACCTTTTTTATATGATCAAAGATTACGTCTACTCCATATTTAAGAACATGTTTTTCCATTCTATCCATTAGAGTAGGCCCTAACAAACCATCATGGTCTCCAGGCCAATTATCAACATCTGTGGTAGTCATAAGTTGCCCACCTTTTTCAACACCAGTTATTAAAATAGGGTTGAGATTTGCGCGTGCTGCATAGACTCCCGCTGTATAGCCCGCAGGACCAGACCCTATAATAATTAGTTTAGAATGCTTAGATTGACCCATCCTTATTCCTTATCTTTGTAAAATATAATTTTCGTCATTATATTTTATGGTATATATAGTATAATTGATATGAATGATACTTTAAACTAGGAATCGGCTCTTTTGAAGAAAAAAACAGCTAACCAAAAGAAAAGTTTGCCCATCAGTAAGGAAATACCAAGACCTATAAAAGAGGTTATCCTTTTAATTCTCTCATCTATAACTTTATTTTGCTACTTAGCTTTAATAACCTATAATCCTGACGACCCAAGCTGGCTTCACACAAATGAACAAGAGACAGAAAATTTAGGAGGTTACTTTGGAGCTTATATAAGTGAAAGCCTTTTATTCTTTTTTGGCTATTCGTCATATATATTTGTTTTAATTTTTATATACCTTGGAAAAGCCTCTTTATATAAAAAAAATAATGATTACTCCCTTACGCTTAGAATTTTAGGTTTTTTACTAGCAGTAATAACATTAAGCGCTATTTTATCTATACATTCATCGAGTGAATACTTGCACGCAGGAAGTGGAGGATATTTAGGCGAAATTATAAAAATTACGCTTATTAAACTTTTTAATGTAGTAGGCTCATCAATTCTATTACTCACAGTATTTATTGTGGGGATAACTTTATGGTTAAAGATATCATGGATTAGTATTGTTGATTATATAGGAGATTTTATTGTTACAAATTTTCGCTCAGCATATCAAAAATTATTTTTTTATTTTGATAGCTATATAAATAAGGAAAAGAATTTTCAAAAATCAGAAATATTAAAGCAAAAAATAGAAACAATGGGTAACGTTGATAAAATTAAAATTGAGCCACAAATCGAACCAATTAAAAAATCAGACAAAACTTTAGAAGAAAAACAAATAGCATTGTTTGATAGCTCATCTATAAATATGACTCCACCGCTAGACTTATTATCTGATTCTGTAGATACAGTATATAAATATTCTGATGAAGCTTTAAAAACTTTATCTAATCTTGTAGAACTTAAACTTAATGATTATGGTATCAAAGCTTCAGTTGTTGCTGTAAATCAGGGTCCTGTAATAACTAGATTTGAACTTGAGCCTGATCCAGGTGTAAAGGGAGATAAAATCACTGCATTAACTAAGGACCTTGCAAGAGCACTTTCTGTTGAAAATGTTAGAGTAATTGAAGTTATTCCAGGAAAAAATACTATTGGACTGGAAATACCAAATGAAAATAGAGAAACAGTTTATTTATCAGAGATTATTAAATCATCAAATTTTGATAAATATCGCTCTGATTTAGCTCTTGCTTTAGGAAAAGATATATCTGGTTCTCCTGTTATCGTTGATCTTCTTAAGATGCCGCACTTACTTGTAGCAGGTACAACTGGTTCTGGTAAATCTGTCGCTATTAATTCTATGATCCTTAGTGTTTTATATAAGTCAACACCAGCCCAGGTGAAGCTTATACTTATAGATCCGAAGATGTTAGAACTAGGTGTTTATGACGGAATACCACATTTACTTACCCCAGTTGTTACAGATATGAATTTAGCTTTCAACGCATTGTCTTGGTGTGTAAAGGAAATGGAGAGAAGATATGAATTATTAGCGGAGAATGGCTCAAGAAATATTGATAGCTTTAATAGCAAAGTTGAGGCAGAAGGAATAAACAATGGCGAGCAAATCCCTAAAATTGTTATTGTGATAGATGAATTTGCAGATTTATTTTTTGCTGTCGGTAAGAGGGTAGAAGAACTAATTATAAAAATTGCACAAAAAGCTAGAGCTGCAGGAATTCATCTAATCCTAGCAACACAAAGACCGTCGGTAGATGTTATTACTGGTCTGATAAAAGCAAATATACCAACTAGAATAGCGTTCCAAGTTTCTTCTAAAACTGATTCAAGAGTTATACTGGATCAAACAGGTTCTGAAAATTTATTAGGCAACGGAGACATGCTTTATTTAGAAAGTGGAAAACTAAGCGCAGACAGAGTACATGGCGCTTATGTTTCTGACCAAGAAGTTAGAGAAATAGTTAGTTACTTGAAGAGCTCGAATAACGTAAGTTATCTAGATGAAGTAACAGAAGATAATAAAGAAAGTGTTACTAAATCAACTAATGATGAAGATGACCCGTTATACGCAGAAGCAGTTTCTATAGTATTAGAATCTAATAAGGCATCGATATCATATGTACAAAGAAGACTGAAAGTTGGATATAACAGAGCAGCGCGTATGATTGAAAAGATGGAAGAGCTAGGAATAGTAACACCTGTGCAAAAAAATGGAAGTCGAGAAGTAGTGGGGAAAATTGAAAATTAATAATAGAGTAATTAAATTATCTATACTTATATGCACACTTCTTTTATCAGGAAATGCTTTATCTTTAGATTTTAGCTATCAAAAATTTATTTTTGAATTAAAATCTTTTTCTACTTTATTTCAGCAAGTAGTTAATGATGAAGATGGAAAATTAGTT
>JAYZIH010000010.1:0-12660 GCA_036165695.1 Pseudomonadota bacterium
AGAAAATTTTATATCTATGTATTATTTTTTCATTGATTGGATACATTTTTGTTGTTCCCGCTAACAACAAATATATTGTCCTTCAATCAACCACGTCTACACAAAATTCTGGGCTATATGATTATATTTTACCTATATATAAAGAACAGACTGGTTTACAAGTTAATGTTGTAGCTGTTGGCACCGGTCAAGCTTTAAAAAATGCTGCTAGATGTGATGGTGATGTATTAATAGTGCATGCAAAAAAAAGAGAGTTAGATTTTATTAAAAATGGATATGGTATTTCAAGGTCTAACTTAATGTATAATAATTTTGTTATTATTGGGCCTATAAGTGACCCAGCAAATGTAGCAAAAAGTAATAATATTATAGAAGCATTAAAAAAAATTGAAGAAGAAAAAGCAAAATTTATATCTCGAGGAGATGATAGTGGAACTCACATTAAAGAAAGGAAACTATGGGAATATGCTGCTATTAATCCTACAAAATTTTCAGGCCAATGGTACCTAGAATCAGGAAGTTCTATGGGTGCAACAATAACATTAGCAGTTAGTGTTAAGGCTTATACAATAACTGATCATGCAACTTGGGTAGCTTACAAAAATAAACAAAATCACAAAATACTATTTTCTGGAGATAAAAGACTGTTCAATCAGTACGGAGTAATTGTTGTAAATCCAAAACATTGTAAGAATGTGCGGTATGAAGAGGCAGTAAAATTTAAAAATTGGTTATTATCTGATGCAGGGAAAAAAGCTATATCAAGTTATAAAATCCAAGACGTACAATTATTCTACCCAAACTAATTAAGATACTTATTTAGCTAAACAGCTTAGTAAATTATTTGAAATATTTTCAAGAAGATCTACATACGTGTTCATGCCTGGTTCTAGATCAGCTCCCAAAGGGTCTAAGATTCCTACTTTTACATCTGAGCCTTCAATTACCGTATTGATAATCTGGGCTCTAAACTGTGGCTCTTTAAAGACACATTTTGCTCCTAATGAATTAATTTTTGACCTAATTTTAATAATTCTTTGAGGTGACGGAGGTATTTCAGGATCAAGCAGTATAGAGCCTATCGCATTCATACCATAAGCTTTTTCAAAATATTGATAAGCATCATGAAATACAATATATGGTTTATCTTTTATAGGCTCAATCATAGATTTTATTGAACTATCTGTTAATTGAATTTTTTTAATTGCCTCTTTTTCATTTTTTTTGTAGGTATTTATGTTTTCAGGATATATTTTACTTAATTCCCGAGTGACACCTTTAATAATTTGAATAGCATTATTAGGATCTAGCCAAAAGTGAATATCATAAGAACCATGTCCATGTCCATGATCGTGGTGATCATGTCCATCCTCTTCCCAATTTACACCTTCTCGTACAGAAAGTAGTTTTAAATTCTTAAATTTCGATACTTCAATAACTTTAGTACTCTCTGGCAATCCTTTAACCATCTTTTTTAATGCTGACTCAAACTGGTCATCTATATAAAAAAATACTGGCGAGTTATTTAGTAATTTTGCATGAGATGGTTTTAATGCAAAATTGTGTGGAGAGATATTGCCTCCAATTAACAAAGAAACATTTTTACTATTACCCACCACAGCACTCACTAGGGAGTGCAGTGGTTTAATACTTACAACAACATTAGTTGAATTTTGAGCCATGGCTTGGTTACTCAAAAAAAGACTAAATATTATTATAAATACATTTTTTTTCATTAATGATATCCTGAAAAAATGGAGTCCTAAAAACATACTTGAATTAAATGTTATATTATAACATAATTAATTACAAGACTTTATTGGAGAGAAGATGGTTTCTAAAAAGCACAAACAGGTAGCTAGTCAAGCTTTACATCAAGCAGAAAACATATGTAAACAAAAAGATATAAAATTAACTAAGCTTAGACAAACAGTCTTGAAACTAGTTTGGAAAGAGCCTGGATACGTTAAAGCCTATGACCTTTTGGAAAAACTAAAAAAAATAGATCCTTCTGCTAAACCACCCACTATTTACCGATCCTTAGATTTTTTAATAGAACATGGTTTTATTCACAAATTACAAAGTTTAAACGCCTTTATTGGCTGTTCTCATCCTCAAGAACATAAAGAATGTTATTTTTTAATTTGTGATAATTGTCAAAAAATTGAAGAGTGCTGCTCAAATAAAATACTTAAAGCTGTTGAATCTACTTCAAACCAGAGTAAATTTGCTCTTGACCAAGTTACCTTAGAAATATCTGGCAGATGCAAAAATTGCCTACATTAGATGTCATCTTTAATTCAAGCAAAAGATTTATGTGTTAGTAGGCAAGGTAAGAATATCCTAGAAAATGTCTTTATAAATATTAAAGAGAAAGATTTTATAACTATTATTGGCCCAAACGGCGCAGGAAAGTCTGTTTTACTAGAATGCCTAATGGGCACTTTTATGCTAGACAGTGGTGAAATAATTAAAAAGAATAATCTTTCTATTGGATATATCCCTCAAAATTTTAACCCAGACAATTCTATGCCGATTTCTGTAAGAAGATTTTTAATGCTTAAAAAAAAATTTACACTAGAAGAATTACAGAATGTTTCTGAGGAAACAAATATTTCTGAAATTCTTAGTAAGAATTTAGCAAACCTTTCTGGTGGCGAATTACAAAAAGTATTATTAGCAAGAAGTCTTCTAAGTAGTCCAGATTTGTTAATCTTGGATGAACCAGCCCAAAACCTTGACATTAAAAACCAATTGAACTTTTATAATTTATTGGACCGTATTTATAAAAGTAGAGAAATAAGTATTCTTATGGTATCACATGATCTTCATATGGTTATGGCCTCAACAAAACAAGTAGTATGTTTATATCACCATATCTGTTGCTCAGGAGAACCACAAACAGTTGCGAAAGATCCAGAGTTTATTTCTTTATTTGGGAACGATATGGCTAAAATGATGTCAGTTTATCAGCATACACACAATCATTCGCACGAGAATCTTAATGATTGAGTCATTCTTAATTAAAGCAACAGTTGCGGGGATTGGCGTTGCCATTATCTCTGGTGTTATAGGTTGTTTTGTTGTCTGGAGAAAAATGGCATATTTTGGCGATTCTCTTGCTCATAGTGCTTTACTTGGAGTTGCTTTGGGGCTGGTGCTCGGTATTAATACAAATTTAGGCACATTCATTATATGCTCTATTTTTGCAATTTTGTTAATTTGGTTACAACAAAAAAAAATATTAGCAACCGATACTCTTCTTGGCATTTTAGCTCATTCGGCCTTATCGATTGGAATGGTTACGCTAAGTCTTTTAGAAAGAAGTGTCGATCTACATTCATATTTATTTGGCGATATTTTAGCTGTTACATATTTTGAAATATACCTTATTCTCTTTGGAGGTTTAATTGTATTAATTTTTATCTACTTAAATTGGTCATCTTTTGTTTTAGTAACAATAAATGAGAAATTGGCAAAAGCCGAAGGGCTAAGTATTTTAGCTAATCAACTTTTAATAATGCTATTAATGACAATTGTTGTCGCTGTTTCATTTAGAATTGTTGGACTATTATTAATAACATCCTTATTAATAATCCCAGCAGCAACCGCAAGGCTACTAGCGAATTCTCCAGAATTTATGGCTATAATTTCATCATTACTTGGAATCTTTGCTGTAATAATTGGAATTTATGGCTCTTTATATTTAGATACCCCATCAGGTCCTTCGATTGTAGTTTCTGCAGTTATAATTTTTATAACGGTATCGTTTATCTCTTCTTGCTACAAGAAGAATTAATAGTTATCTAACTTATATTTGACAAAAGGTTAATGTTATATTATAACATTACATTCTATAATATAGGGAGATATATCCATGCAAATAAAACTAGTACTAAAATTAATTATATTTACTTTTGCATTAAGTAAGTTTGCTTACGCTTCTGAAGATGAACATGACCATGATCATTCAGCTCATGCGGATGAACCATTTTATGGGCATGTAGGTATCCGACTTCATGTTGATCATATAAGCGACTCAGAAGAAGGTAGTGAAAATATAAATGAAATTTATACTCATTCCCACATTGAGCTTGGAGCAAGCCTAGCTGAAGGATTTAATATTGATACAAATCTAAAGATTGAAGGTGAACCTGCAGGTCATGCACATGGTGGAGTCAGCAGAACAGCAGATGGAAATAGTAGAGTTTTTGAAGATCACCCATTAATTGTAGAATCTCTAACCCTAACTTATAGTCATGAAGATTTTTCAGCATATGTTGGGAAATTTAATCCGAAAGTAGGCCTTAATTATCATACTTTCCCAGGGCTCTATTCCTATTCTATGATTGAAGAATATAAGATTGCTGAGCGTATTGGTGTTGGTTTAAATTATTCAGTTAACTTAGAAGACTTTGGCACCCACAAATTAGATATTAGCTCTTTTTTTGCTGATACAACATTTCTTAGTGATGCCCTACTTGACCAAAGAGGACACACAAGCAAAGAAGATGGTGGTTTAGCAAATACAGAAGATTTTGACTCATATGCAATTTCTCTTGGAGGGAAAGATTTCTATTCATTGGATAATAATATAGCTGAACGACTTTTCTATAGATTAGGATATGCTTTACAAAAAAAAGGTACCAATAATGATAATGATGAAACTAGATATTCAATATCTTTAGGGTATAAAGAAAATTTTACATCAAAGATCAGTACAACATTAATATTCGAACATATGGAGATTAATCATTATTCTGGAGAAGCAGGCCATGATAGATCTTATTTTACAAGTTCTATGGGGCTAAAACTTTTTCCTTGGAGTTTTGCTACTACGTACACATTCGTTGATAATGATGCTGAAGAAGCAGATGAAGGAGCTGATGGGAAGATACTTCAGATCTCCGTTGGTTATTCAATATCAAACTCGATGGACGTAAACTTTGGATTCAAACGAGCAGATGAGGAACTTGAAGTCACAGAAAGATTCGGATTAGGCCTAAGGTATAGATTCGAGCTCTAGAGGATTAAATTGAAAATCAACTAACTTCGCGTTATTCTCTTCATTTAGCTAAAGTTGGGCCTGTAGCTCAGTTGGTTAGAGCCGCGGACTCATAATCCGTTGGTCGTAGGTTCGAGTCCTACCGGGCCCATTTAAAATATGGTGAAAAGATGAAAACCATAAGTATCATAATAATCGTAAAAAATGCTGAGGATTTCCTAGAAAATGCATTAAAAAGTGCTAGTTGGGCTGATGAAATAATTATTTTAGACTCTGGTAGCACAGATCGAACATTATCAATTGCTAAAAAATACACTCAAAATATTCATGTTTGGGAAAAGTGGCAAGGGTTTGGCTTGCAAAGGCAACGAGCACAAAAGATAGCAAAATCTGACTGGATATTTATGTTAGATGCTGATGAAGTGATAACTAAAGAATTAAAATTGAGTATACAAAAAGTAATGCAGGGAGCGTGGGGAATATATCAAGTTAATAGATTAAGCAAAGCTTTTGGAAAAGAAATAAAACATTCTGGCTGGCATCCAGATTGGATTACAAGGCTTTATCCAAAAAAATTAACCACCTACAATGATGATTTAGTACACGAAAAATTAATTATTCCAAGCGATTATGTGCCAAATAAAATTGATGGTTTATTGATGCATGAAACATATAGAACAATGTCAGATTATTATGAAAAGATGACCCTATATATAGATGCATGGAGTACCAGTAATTTATCCAGAAAAAGGGGGGGATTAATTATTGGATTGCTTAGAGGTTTTTGGGCCTTTATAAATATGTATATTTTAAGACTAGGGCTACTAGATGGAAGCACAGGTTTAACACTTGCTTTACTAAGATCTGAAACTACAATAATGAAATATGTTGATCTTAAGGTTAAACAAAAAAATAAATTTAAAAACTAAGTTTAACTAAAATGCAGAAATTAAAAATATGGCTTTATTTTATCATTACGCTACTTTGGATAAGTGGACTAACTTTTTTTATTCTTAAAACATGGTTCCAAATTCCAGGAGAGTTTGGGATAACAACAAATCCATATCAGTATACTGCTTTACAAGTTCATGGTTTTTTTGCCCTTATAATGATGGTAACTTTTGGTTATGTACTTGGCACTCATGTACCAAAAGTATTTAAATTAAAACCAACTAGGATTTTAGGTATCCTTCTAGTTACCGTAGTTTCATTTCAGATAATCACTGCATACCTTTTATATTATGTTGTAGAAGATTTTGCTCGTGATGTTGTTGAATATTTACACCTTGGGGCAGGTATATCCCTACCATTTATTCTAATATTTCATATTTATAGAAATAAACTCCTAAAAACAAAGAATAAATAAGAAAATTAATTAATTTTTTTCTTAATGTAGAAAACACTAAGATAAACTAGGGGGGTATCAATTAATGCAATAAATAATTTGAAAATATAAGTAGTAAAAATAATTTGTAAAATAATTGTTATTTCAAGTTGTAACCCAAAATATAAAAATATTAAATTAACAATAATGGTGTCTACTAACTGCGATATAAAAGTGGATAAATTATTTCTCAGCCACAAATATTTTCCCTTGGTTCTCTCTTTTATTATGTGAAAGATCCTTACGTCAATAATCTGCGCTACTAAATATGCAGACATTGAGGCAAATATCAAAATACCAGGTAGTGTAAAAACTGATTCATAGGCGTTTTGCATCTCTTCAACACTAGAAAATCCAAGATCATGGTTAATCCATATATTTGAACCTGGCAGCATCACAGCAATCTGAATAAATATAAGCGATAGTATGCTCGCTATAAACCCTAAGATTACTATTTTAGTAGCTTTCTCTTTTCCAAAAACCTCACTTACTATATCAGTAATAAGAAAAGTTAAAGGGTAAGTTATGATGCCGGTTGTTAATATAATTGGCCCCTCAAAAAAACCTTGTGGAAAAATATTAGGGAAAAAGTTAAATAACTTAACACCAATTATATTTGTCAGAACAATAACGGCAATAAAAATTGCTAGTAAAAAATTATATATAATTCCGGATTGCTGGTTCATAACTTAATTTTTTCTTCTCCATATCCAAGGAGCAATTTGCTGTGATTTAGGTAAAGCCCAAATACCAATTGCTTTATCTCTTGCTAATTTCTCTGCATTTGTAAAATCAATATTCTTGTTATATTTTTCGTAACACCACGCATTGCCTGTTTCAATCATTTTTAAATTTATACTAACATTTCCTACGAAGAGCTCACCAACGATTCTCCCATATCGATCAACTGTAACTTTTTTTAAAGATATTTTTCCTTTTTTTAAAAGATTTTCCAAAGCCTTTTTAGAACGGAGATAATGCGCTTGGCCTTTTTCTGGCGTATCTATTGCATGTAACCTAACTTTAGATAAACCATATTCTACGCCTTTTACAACAACGGTATCTCCATCTATTACTCTATCAAGATTAACCTCAAATATTTCTCCAGACCTTACTGGTGACAAAAGAAACAAAATCAGGAATAATAATATATGTTTTATTTTAACCATAAATAATTATGAAGTTGTTAAATATTATTTTTTTATTATTAATGACATTTCCTATGAATACAAGTGCGACAGAACTATTAGAAGTTGGACAAGTGGCTCCAGATTTTGTTTTAAATGATCAAAATAATCATGAGCATAATCTAAAGGATTATCATGGCGAATGGATTGTTTTATATTTTTATCCTAAAGATGACACACCGGGTTGTACAACTGAGGCTTGTGAGTTCCGTGATAATATAGAAATTTTAAGTAAGCTTAAGGCTAAAATCTTTGGCATAAGCCTTGATTCGATTGAAAGCCATAAAAAATTCTCTGAAAAGTATTCTTTGCCTTTTCCATTATTATCTGATCCAAGTGGTAATGTCGCTGAAAAATATAACAGTTATAGTTCCCTAGTGGGCTTCAAGTATGCTAGCAGACATACTTTTATCATTAATCCAAAAGGTGAAATCCATAAAATTTACAAAGATGTAAATCCCTCTACTCATGCTAAAGAAGTAATCGAGGAAATTAAAGGAAGCATGTAAATGATAAATTTTTTAGTAAAAATTTTCTTTGCTCTATCTTTGTCTGCAATATTTTCACATAATATATCAGCTAATAATCTACAACTTAAGGGCGAACTGACTCAAGGTGGTATCGTACTTGGTTTTTATGAAAATGCTAAAAAAGTTTTTTTAGATAAAAAGAATGTAGTAGTATCAGATAAAGGCTATTTTTTTCTAGGTTTTTCAAGAAAACATAAAAAAACATCTTTGCTGAAGATTTTTGATAATAATAATAATGTTTATAGTCAGGAACTTCATATTAAAAGTAGAAAATATCATACACAAAGAATTGATGGTTTGCCTAAAAAAAAGGTTCAGCCAGGGCCTAAGGAATTAAAAAAAATTAAAGCAGACTACAAAATATTAAAAGATGCTTTGCGTAAGAAGGCAAAAATAAATATATTTCCAGAAAAATTTTTAATGCCAGTCGAAGGTAGAATTTCTGGTGTATATGGAAGTCAAAGAATACTAAATGGTGTCAAAAAAAACCCTCATATGGGTTTAGACATAGCTGCTCCAACAGGAACTCCAATACAGTCAACTACTCCTGGAAAAGTTTTGCTTGCCGTAAATGATTTATTCTATACCGGTAATACAATTATAATTGATCATGGGTATGAATTAAAATCTATATATATACATCTTGATAAAATATATGTTAAAGAAAATGATTTAGTGAAAGAAGGCCAAGAAATTGGTACTGTAGGCATGACGGGTAGGGCTACTGGGCCACATTTGCATTGGGGAGTATACTGGAAAAATATAAAAGTTGATCCTAATTTATTACTATTATTAAAATGATTAAAAATACTATAATTATCTTTACTATTTTTCTATTGACTAGTAGTAACTATGCAGAAAATTATGCAGATAGAATTGTAATTACAAAATCAAAACGCATAATGTACGTTATAAAAAATAATTTAGTTATTAAAGAATATAATATATTTCTTGGTGGTAACCCAATTGGGCATAAAGAGTTTGAGGGTGATAAAAAAACTCCCGAAGGCATTTATTTTGTTGATGAAAAAATCGAAAATAGTCGATTTGTACATTCACTGCATTTATCATATCCAAATAAAAGTGATATACATAAAGCATCCTTATCTAATAAAAGTCCAGGTGCTAATATAACAATCCATGGACATCCTCCAATTAGAGAATTAGCCCGTTATTTATTTAGTGGAAAAGACTGGACCGATGGATGTATTGCTGTTTCTAATCAAAGCATAAAGAATTTATGGAAACAAGTACGTGTAAATACCCCAGTTATAATTTATCCATAGATTTTACTCATTAGCATTTACCTTAATTAAAAAATAATATGAAATAACCACTGCTGGTATTCCGAGTAGAGCAGAAATAACAAATAAATTTGTATAACTATCGTAGTAATCAACTAAATAACCAGAGAAGCCAGATAAAAATTTCCCCGGCATTAACATTAAAGAGCTAAAAAGTGCATACTGGAAGGCTGTGTATTTTTGATTTACAAGACTTGATAGGTAAGCAATAAAAACGGTACCTGCAAAGCCTCCAGTAAAATTATCTAAAGCAATTGTTGTATAGAACAAATTTATATCATTCCCAATAATTGACATTGCAGCAAAAAGTAGCGTTGTAACAGAAATCATTATTGAACCAAAAAATAAAGGTCGCATTACACCGTATTTCATTACAAATATACCGCCAATAAAAGCGCCAAATAATGTCATTACAACACCAAAAATTTTAGTAACAGTTGCAATCTCACTCAATGTAAATCCAATATCTAGATAGAATGGGTTTGCCATGACAGCCATAGATAAATCACTGAGCCTATATAAACCAATAAAAAATAAAATTAAAATAGCTTCCTTATATCTTGAGAAGAAATCCTTTAGTGGTTCATAAAATGCTACGTATATGAAGTTTTCCCCAGGTGCTACCTTTTCTTTGTAGCTATCTGGCTCGTCACAAATTAAGGTTGTAAATACTCCTATAAACATTAAGAGGGCCATAACAGTATATGAAATAGACCAACTATATAAATCAGCTATATATAATGCACCTGCACCTGCCGCTAAAATACCTATTCTATAACCAAATTGATAAGCAGCTGTTAACATTCCTTGTAAATCTAGTGGAGCTATTTCTATTCGATAAGCATCTACTATTATATCTTGTGTTGCAGAAAAGAATGATACAAATAATGTTAAAAATGCAAACAATACTAAAACTGGTATCTCAATTTTTTCAAATGAAAAAGACATATCACTAATTGAGAAATGAATAAAAGGAATATTTAAGTTGTCTCCCTGCGGGGTAACGTATGCTAAAAGAAATAAGAAAAACGCAATTAAAATTTGAGCAATAATAAGCCAACTTCTCCTCCTTCCCATTAATCCGTATAAAATAGGAACCTTTAACTTATCAATCAAAGGTGCCCAAGCAAATTTTAACCCATAAAACAAAGTTACCCATCCAAAGAAACCAATAGTTGTTCTTACAATATCAACATCTCTTAACCAAGCTGACATAGTAGTGAAGACTAAAAGTAAAGGCAGGCCTGCAGAAAATCCTAAAAAAAACAAAACAACAATTTTTTTATTATTTAGTTTGTAAAAAATATCTATCCAGCTTTCTGTATTTACTTTATTCATAAATCATAATCTATTATTAGAGGTGCATGATCAGAAAAAGAATTTTCTCTATAAATATTCTCTTTTTTTACTTTATTTTTCAAGTTACGAGATATTATCTGGTAGTCAATTCTCCATCCTACATTATTCTCTCTAGCGTTTCCACGATTTGACCACCATGTATATTCATTACTACTTTTATTTAGAACACGAAAAGCATCAACATATATGTCATCTTTTAACAAATCATCAAACCATTCTCTTTCTTCAGGTAAAAAACCTGAGTTTTTTTTATTTCCTTTCCAATTCTTAAGATCAATTTCCTTATGAGCAATATTCCAGTCTCCACATATTATGTATGGAGATTTTTTTTTTGATAATTTTTTCAAATGCTTCATGAAAGATTTCATAAAACGGAATTTAGCTTCCTGCCTAATATCTCCAGATGATCCAGACGGTGCATAAAGTGAGACAACTGAAAAATTATCAAATATTATTTCAATATATCTGCCTTCATCATCAAACTCTTTATCTCCATAAGAAAAAATTATGTCTTTAGGCTTTCTCTTGCTATGAATTGAAACACCACTATAGCCTTTCTTTTGTGCACACTTATAATATGAAAATATTTTATTTGATAAAATCTCTTTTTTTGGAATTTGTTCTTCATGGGCTTTCAGCTCCTGTAAACATAACACATCAAATTTCTGCTTATTAACCCATTTAAAGAAACCTTTTTTATGAGCACTGCGTATCCCATTTACATTACATGTTATTATTCTCATAATAATAATTTGTATTTTTTATATACTATAGGTAGTCTATCAGAACATTTATATTAATAGGAAACAATGAGTTATAAAAAAAGATTTATTGAGCTATCTTTAAGTAAAAACGCCCTGCAGTTTGGTAGTTTCAAATTAAAATCTGAAAGAATAAGCCCATTTTTCTTCAATAGTGGTGTTTTTTCTGATGGAAAGTCATTACTTGAAATTAGTGAGTTATTAGCTGAATTAATAGAAGAAAAAAAGCTTAGCTTTGATAATTTATTTGGCCCTGCATATAAAGGTATACCTCTTATTGCATCCTTATCTTCTACACTTGAAAAGAAATATAATAAATCTGTAAACATTATTTATGATAGAAAAGGTGAAAAAAAACATGGTGAAGGTGGTGAAATCGTAGGAAACTTTAATAATGGAAAAACTCTAATTGTTGATGATGTAATAACTGCTGGTACTGCAATAAAAAATATTCTAAAAAAACTCTCAAAATATAACCATAACTCTACTCACCTCATAGTTTTGCTTGATAGAGAAGAGAAAGGTTCATCAGAAACATCAGCTTCAAAAGAAATTGAAAATGAATATGGTCTTAAAGTTCTAAGCTTAATAAATTTATCAGATATAATTGAATATGTTGGCTCAACAAAAAATTTCAATATATACAAAAAGGATATTGAGGAATATAAAGAAAAGTATGGATCATAAATCTTTAAGTAACATAGATTTTATTTTTTCATTATTTATAGGCCTATCATTTTCCCAAATAAAATAAGACTCTGCTGCCTGTTCAATTAGCATTCCAAGTCCATCAAAAAAAGATAAATTATTTTTTCTTGCCCAATCTTTAAAACTATCTGCTAATTTTCCATACGAAAGGTCATAACAAATAGTATTCTCATCAAAGATAACCTGTGGGATTTCTATCATTTTATTTTTAGAGCTTCCAATAGAAGTTGCATTTATAATCATATTATATTGGTTATTACATAGTGAACTTTCATCAACTGCCGATATATCTCCTAAAATAGAAAAACAATCTGTCAGAATCTCTGCTTTTTCATACGTTCTATTGTAAACAGAGACTAGATTAGGTGAAGAATTTAATATATTTGGAATAATACCTCTAGCTGCACCACCAGCTCCTAGTA
>JAYZIH010000011.1:0-5149 GCA_036165695.1 Pseudomonadota bacterium
CTACTTTTTTTTCTGAAATAGTATTAAAGATATCTACGACTTCTTTTAAAGTAATAGTCTCACAACAAACCTCACAAATATCTTCATTTTGCTCTTTTTCAATAGCAATCATAAAGGCGTTAATTACATCCTTTATGTAAACAAGATTAATTTCTGAATATTTTGAATGTTTCATTTTTAATTTTACACCATTTTGAGAATGATCAATTAAATAATTTATAAGTTTAGGGCGAGGATCACTATCACCATATGTATCATATAAAACATAGTTTTGACAATTTTTTTTCAAAAGGTAGTCATATGCTCGTTTTTTTACATCTTTATATAAAGAATTTATATGTAAATCAAAAATAACATATGAAGTTATGTTTATAATTCTAATATTATTATTATCTCCTAATAATGTAACAATATTTACAATAAGTGTATAATTTGAGCTTACGATTTCTTCTTCTATAGCAGGCCTTTTTGAATCTGGATAATAATTTGCTAAATGAAAGATAAGATCAATTTCAAGTTGATGTAATTTTTGTAACGATTCAATATTTCCATCATAGAATATTATTTTATCAATACTTACATATTGAATTAGTTCATCAACATTTGAATTTTTCCTAACAAGTAGAATAAGGCTATGGTCAGTTTTGCTAATAAGTTCCTTGATAAGATTTTTTGCAAGATAACCATTTGCACCAGTAATTAGTATGTTCATATGTATTGTTTTAAGAATTTTTCACAAACACCATGCATATGTGAAAACATATCTTTAGTTAAACCGTGATGACATGCTAATAATACTCCACCTTTCATTACATTGTCAGAATTTTTTAATCCATTTTTACAAATTCTCATTTCTATATTTTTAAAACCTGGTTGGCGTGTAATATTACCTGTAAATACTGTTCTAGTTTGAATATTACTTTTTTCTAAATAAATCTGAAAATCTCTTCTTTTGAATGGAGCACTTTCTTTAATTATAATTGGGTAAGCTAACCAGGCTGATTCAGAATTTTTTGTTTGTAAAGGAGTAATAATAAAGTCACTATATTTTTCAAAGAATTTTGTCTGTTCAACAAAGTTACTCTCACGAAGCTTTATGTTATTTTCTAAACTTTCAAGCTGAGCTAAGCCGAATGCGGCACCTATTTCTGAACCTTCAAGATTATAACCAATTTTCTCAAAGATGAACTTTGCATCATAAGGTATGCTATCAACATCAACATTAAATCTATTTTCTATTTCTTCGCTCCTTTCATCAAAAATCGAAGAAGATCTTCCCCATGATCTTAAGAGCTTTGCTTCGTTCATAAGTTCATCGTCATCAATACACAACATTCCTCCATTGCCAGCGCAATTAATTATATGTGAACCATAAAAACTAGTGATAGACCAATCACAATATGCTCCTGAAAGTTTCCCATTTAATTTTCCTCCAAGTGTATCTGCGGAGTCCTCTATAACTTTAAGATTATATTTTTTAGCAATATCTGATATAGTTTTCCAATCACAAATATTTCCCATTAAATTGGGTGCTACAATTGCAACTGTCTTTGTAGTTATATTTTTTTCTATTGTGTTAACATCGATACAATAATCATTTTCCCCAACATCAACAAAAATAGGGATTAAGTTTGATTTTACTATACTTCCTACAGTTGTAGAGAATGTAAGCGCTGGTGTAATTACTTCCCCTCCTTTTGGAAATCTTGATGCCTCCATTCCAAGATATAAAGCTGAAGACCCAGAATTTACATATAAACCATATTTCTTATCAAATAACTTTGCAATTTGACTTTCAAATTTACGAGCATAATGGCCCATTTGTGTAGATTCAGTTAAACACTTATTAATTGCATCAATTTCTTTTTTGCCATAAACAGTTTTGGCGTAGCTTACCTTAATTTTTTCCATCCACACTTTCCATATAGTTTTTATATTGTTCTAAGGATTTATTATAAATATCATCATTATTAATAAAACAGTTGTACCATTCATATGCAATTAAGATTGTATTATCAATATTATAAATATTTTTCCAATTTAGCTGTGATCTTGCTTTCTCAGAATTTAAAGACAGAAAGCTTGATTCATGGTGATGATTTTCTTGAATTTCATACTTAATATCTTTTAGATTTTTAATCTTTCTCATAATCTCTTCAACAGAAATACAGTTTTCTTTTCCTGGGCTAAAATTAAATGAACCTGAAAAAATTAATGGGTTGTTATACGATTTTTTTCCTAGTAACAAGTATCCGTATATTACATCAAAGACATGTTGCCATGGTCTCGTTGCACCTGGGTTTCTAACACTAAGAATTTTATTATCAATAATTGATCTAATTACGTCAGGAATAAGTCTATCTGCAGAAAAATCACCTCCCCCAATTACATTGCCAGCTCTTGCGGATGACAATCCCTTTGTATAATCGTTGTAAAAAGATTTTTGATATGACTGGTTTATAATTTCAGCGCATGACTTACTTGCAGAGTAAGGGTCAAATCCACCTAATCTATCAGATTCAACATATTCTTTCTTATCATCTAGATTTTCATAACATTTATCAGAAGTAACATTGATTATTGCTTTTATTGATTCACTATTTCTTGAGGCTTCAAGTAAATTCGCTGTTCCTATTATATTTGTAGAAAATGTTTTTAATGGGTCCGCATATGACTCTAGAACCAAAGGTTGAGCAGCTAAATGGAAAATTATTTCTGGATTAAATTTTTTAATTGCATCAGATATTTTTGAAATATCCCTTATATCCTCAAATAAATTTTTGCTAAAATCTTTGATCCTTAGTGACTCAAAGAGTATTCTTTGTCTATTGTCGGGCTCTAACGAATATCCACATGTTTCTGCACCCATTTGTTCTAAGAAAAAACACAGCAAAGATCATTTAAAGCCTGTGTGACCTGTAATAAATATTTTTTTTTTATTATAAAAATCAGATATGCTCACTTATAATTTACCAAATTTTCCATGGAGCTACATTTTTATTCCACATATCTGTTAGTAGGTTTTTATCACGCAACGTATCCATAGGCTTCCAAAAACCTTTGTGTTTAAATGCTTTTAATTGATTATCCTTTGCTAAATCTTTCATAGGCTCTTGTTCCCATATTGTTTGATCACCGCTTATATAATCAAATATTTGTGGAGATAAAACAAAAAATCCACCATTAATAAATCCTCCGTCACCTGCAGGCTTTTCATAAAAATTAATTACAGATTCACTATCATTAATATCAAGCATTCCAAACCTTCCCTCAGGTTGAACTGCAGTAACAGTAGCTAACTTTTTATGCGATTTATGAAAATTTATTAGCTCTTTAATATTGACATTTGATAAACCATCTCCATATGTCATTAGAAAATAATCATCTTTTTCAACATATTTTTGAATCCTTTTAATTCTTCCACCAGTCATTGTTTCATCACCAGTATTTATTACTTTTACATTCCAATTTTCAGATTTTCCACCAATTATTTTAAAATCGCCTGAGGATGTATTTAAATCGACATCAGAATTAAGTAAATTATAATTTAAAAAATATTTTTTTATTACTGAATTTTTATAGCCAGCGCAAATAATGAAATCCTTAAATCCTGATAATTCATATATTTTCATTATATGCCACAAAATTGGTTGGCCACCAATTTCAACCATAGGTTTTGGAATTTTTTTTGTTTCCTCACTTAGTCTTGTTCCTAGCCCTCCTGCAAGAATTACAACTTTAGTCATAAGAATTATTTCTCCATTTCAAATAGTTTGTCTTTCTTACTTACCTCTGATCTTTTTTTCCTAAATTCTTCAGTTTCTTTATCAATTGGATCACTTGGTCTTGCAACAAATTTTGCTCTATATCTCTCTGTTACATCTGCCTGGGGTTCTGTTAAAAAATACCACGCTAAAGATTTTCTACATTTATTTTCTGGACACAATAAAGGATTTGGATGGCCATGATAAGAGATATCACTTGTATTAAATATTACCGCCCTATTAAATTTTGGCTCTATAGATTTGATGCAATTAAGTATATCAGTATCCCAAAATTCAAGATTTCCTCCATAAGAACTATCCCAATCAGAATTTAAATATAAAATTAAATTAATTCTTCTCTCGTAATTTAATTCAGGATGGATGCTATAATCTATATGAACATCTAACTTGCCATGTCTTTTTGTACAATGCATCCCTCCTCCATGAAATTTTGGATCTGAGATAAGATCATTAATTCCTGTTAAATCTTCTAAATAATTTAAAAACCAAGATTCATTTAACAATAACAATAAATCCTTAATTTTTTTTGGCATTGCAGTGTCTAAATGGTTATATAAAAGTTTTCTCTCAACTGGATTATTATATTTTAGCCAAAAATTTTCAGTGTGATCTGGGAAAGATTGTTCTATTTGTTTACAAATATCATCTTTTAAAAAGCTATCAATAACTATATGAGGGAATGGCTTGTTTTTTTTGTATTCTTTACTAAGAATTTTAAAATCAATATCGCTAATCATAAATGTCTTTTTTTAGTAATTAGAATATAATACGAAAAATAAACAAAAGACTTTAGTATGCAATTTTCGCAAATTATTAATTATATATTATACAGTAAATTAAAGATTTACGCCTTATTATTAGTACCAGGGTGTATATCTATATTATGGCACTTTAACAATAACCAATTACCCATAACAGATGCAATTGATTATCTATGGCCAGCACTTCATATATATGGAGACTTATCAAGGCTTAGCTTATACGACATGATGCACGGTCTTTATTTTGATAGAGGATGGAGGCCCACAATATTTCATCTTTTTTATTTGCCTTTTTTAATAATATCGAATGGTAATTTGTTGTTTGCAATAGGATGTGTTCATACATTTTTTACATTAATAAGCACCTATTTTTTATATAAAATTTTTAACGAGAAACTTAACAAAAATTTATCATCCTTATGTGCATGTATTTTGGCAATATCTTCTTCTGTTCTTTTTGGCGGATCATCTGTTCCAGGGTTTACAGAAGTTGCCTTTGTTCCTGCTTTCTTAGGATTTATATATCTTTTATCAAAAAAAGATACTTTTAAAAATAAAAAAACATATTTATATTTTGGACTGCTAATTTTTTTATTATATTGT
>JAYZIH010000012.1:0-21343 GCA_036165695.1 Pseudomonadota bacterium
TATATTTTTTAAATAATTTTATGGTAGCTTTATTAACTGACTTATCTGTAGATTGGGCTGATAACATAACTGCAATTAAAAGTTCAAAGTTATTTTTATATATTAATTCAGTTTTTGAATCTGAATATTTTTTTGAGAGTGTTAAAAAAATTTTTGATATGTTTTTTTTTTCAATCATTCTGGGATGCTATCAAATTTTCAATTTGATTATTAATACTTTTTGCCTGATTCATCGAGATATTTACTAACCTAGCTTTCTTTCTATTAAAATTAAACTTAATTTTTTCTTTTGAATATTCATTACCTTTTTCAATTTCTATTAGACTTATACAATCTGTTGGGCAGACATTTATACAGAGTTTGCATCCAGGACACTCATTATAATTAACTCTATGTATTAAATTCTCAGATCCTATAATTGAGTCAAATGGGCACTTATCAATGCATAGAGTACATCCAACACAATATTCTTCATTTATGATAGCTACTTTTCTCATTATTTAACCTTTGATCCGTTACTTATATTTGTATCTATTTCTATAAGAGAAATTTTATCTTCAGAATCTGCAGCTAGAACCATTCCTTCAGAGCTTCCAAATCTCATCTTCTTTTCTTTTAGGTTTACAACTACCATAACCTTTTTTCCAATTAAATCATTAATAGAGTAGTGCTCTTTGATTCCAGAAAAAATGTATTTAATTCCTAAATTACCCAAATCAACAGTTAATTTAATTAACCGGTCAGCATCTTCAACATCCTCTGCATTTGTTATTTCTCCAACTCTAAGGTCTACTTTATCAAACTCGTCAAAATTGATCTTTTCTTTCATTTTATCCTCTCCAGATATATTTATATTTGAAAATTTCTTAATATCATGCTCTTCTATTCTTTTTTTTAATTCAGTAAAATTTTTGATTTCCTTATTTAGCAACGGGCTACTAATATCTCTTAAATCCACATTTTCTATATTAAGTAAATCTAGACTTTCTTTGCTTAGAATAGGTAAAACAGGCGAAAGTAGCATAATAATAATTCTGTAGTAATTAATACCCTGGGTGCATATTTCCTGTATCTCAGTTTGTGAATTTTTCTTATCAAGCTTCCATGGCTCTTTTTCATTTATATATTGATTAGCTGTATCGGCTAGCTCCATTATTTTCCTGATGGCAAAGCTATATTTTCTGTCTCTATAATTTTCAATTATTTCTTTGCATGGCTTTGTAAATTCTTTATATAAAGACTCATCATCAAGCTTTTTTGCTAATGTATTATTATTTATTTTCTCTATAAATGAAGAGCACCTGCTATATAGATTTACAACTTTACCAATAACATCACTATTAATTTTTTTTGCAAAATCGTCAAAATTTAAGTCTATATCTTCTATATTATTACTTAACCTACTAGCAAAATAATATCTTAGATATTCTGGATCAAGATGGTCTAGATAATCTCTTGCTTTTATATATGTGCCACGTGATTTTGACATTTTTTTCCCATGTATGGTAAGAAAACCATGGCAATAAATACCGTCAGGAGTTTTTAAATTAGCCCCCTCTAGAATAGCTGGCCAGAATAAACAGTGAAAGTATGATATATCCTTTCCTATAAAATGATATATACTTCCATTCTCATTTTTCCAAAAATCGTATTTATCTTTTTTAGAGTTAGAAAACTCCTTATACGAAGCTATGTAACCAATTGGTGCGTCCATCCACACATAAAAGAATTTTTCTTTCTCTCCCGGTATTTTAAATCCAAAATAAGGACTATCTCTAGATATATCCCAATCTTGTAGATCATCATTTAACCATTCAGCAAGTTTGTTTTTAATTGAGTCTTGTAAATCATTTTTTGAGATCCACTTATTTAAAAAGTCCTTAAACTTTTTTAAAGTAAAAAAATAATGTTCTGTTTCTTTTTTTGTAGGTCTCGTTCCAGAGATTGTAGAAATAGGGTTAATTAAATCAGTTGACATATAAGTAGCACCACAAGACTCACATGAGTCTCCGTATTGATTTTCAGCATTACATTTTGGACATGTACCCTTTATATATCTATCTGGCAAGAAAATATTAGAATCTTTATCGTATAGTTGGGTTATATTTTTCTTTTCAATATATCCATTTTCTTTAAGTTTTTTGAAAATTTTTTCACATTCTTCTCTATTCGTTTCCGAATGTGTGCTTGAATAGTGGTCAAATATTATATGAAAATCATGAAAGTCTTTTTTATGCTCATTTATAACAGTTTCTATTAGATTCTCAGGGCTAATATTTTTTTCTCTCGCTTTTAACATTATAGGAGTGCCATGTGCATCATCTGCACATACATACGTTATATCTTGCCCTAATAGCCTATGGAGCCTAACCCATATATCTGTCTGGATATATTCAACCAAGTGCCCTAAATGTATAGGTCCATTTGCATAGGGTAGAGCGCTAGTAACTAGGACCTTTTTATTTGATAACATTTCCCCTCCAAATTGTAACTAGTATATAATATTATTGAGAATTTGGGCCAAACTAATAGAGAGTTTATTTATATGGAAATAACAGATAATTTTGTGATTGAAAAGGTTGGGAAAATAATCGATCCTAACACTAAGAAGAATTTAGCGCAGACAAAAAGTCTTAAGAAGGCAGTTGTCAAAGAAGGGAATATTTCTATTGAGATAGTCCTTGGCTATCCAGCTAGGAACTATATTGAGACATTTAAAAAAAGCATTGAGGAAGATTTAGCAAAAGAAGGTATTAAAAACCCTTCTATCAATATTTCTTGGGAAATAGAAACACATTCAGTGCAAAAAAGTTTAAAACCTATGCAAAATATAAAGAATATAATTGCTATTGCTTCAGGAAAGGGTGGGGTTGGTAAATCAACGACAGCAATAAATTTAGCTTTAGCACTAGCAAATGAGGGTGCAAATGTAGGTATTTTAGATGCAGATATATATGGACCAAGCCAACCAAGAATGATGGGGCTAAAAGGACAGCCAGATTCAGAAGATGGTAAAACACTACAACCAATGGAAAATTATGGAGTTCAAGCAATGTCTATTGGTTTTTTAATAGATGAAGAGACCCCTATGATTTGGCGTGGCCCAATGGTTACCCAGGCTTTAGAACAATTAATTTCTGATACAAATTGGAGAAATATAGATTACTTGGTAGTAGATCTTCCGCCTGGTACAGGAGATGTCCAATTAACTCTTGCGCAAAAAATACCTGTAAGTGGGGCAGTTATAGTAACTACACCTCAAGACATAGCATTACTTGATGCTAGGAAAGGATTAAAAATGTTTGAAAAAGTTGAAGTGCCAGTTTTAGGAATAGTTGAAAATATGAGTACACATATCTGTTCAAAGTGTGGCCATGAAGATACAATATTTGGCACGGGCGGAGGAAGTGCTTTAGCTGATGATAGTAGTGTTGATTTATTAGGAAAATTACCACTTGAAAGCTCGATAAGAGAATTAACCGATAGTGGTAAACCAACAGTTGTATCTGACCCTGATGGCAAGATTGCGATGATTTATGCAGAGATAGCAAGGAAGACGGCAGGAATTTTGTCAGCACAATCTAAGGACTATAGTTCTAAATTTCCTAAGATAGTTATTGAAAATAATTAAACACTATGTCTATTAAGTCTGATATTTGGATTAAAAAAATGGCTAAAGAAAGTATGATGATTTCACCTTTCGAACCAAAACAATTAAGCCAAGTAAACAATAAGTCTGTTATTTCATACGGAACATCTAGCTACGGTTATGATGTGAGATGTTCAAATCAATTTAAAATTTTTACGAATATTAACTCGGCAGTTGTTGATCCAAAAAAATTTGATCCTGATAGTTTTGTGGATTTTGTTGGCGATGTTTGTATTATACCGCCAAATTCTTTTGCGTTAGCTAGTACAGTAGAGCATTTTATAATACCAAGAAAAGTTCTTACTATTTGCCTAGGAAAATCAACATATGCAAGATGTGGAATCATAGTAAATGTAACTCCTTTAGAGCCTGAGTGGGAGGGTTATGTAACACTAGAATTTTCAAACACAACACCGCTTCCTGCGAAAATCTACGCGAATGAAGGGGTGGCTCAGATGATATTTTTTGAATCAGATACTAACTGTGAAGTATCCTATAAAGACAGAAAAGGAAAGTACCAAGGACAAAAAGGGGTTACTTTACCGAAATAGATAATGTTGAATTTATACGAACAACTTAAAAGATTCTTTGTATACAAACAACTTAGAAGATTCGTTGTTCTTTTAATAGGATCGATCATTGTTCTTGCTGGCATAGTTTTAATATTTACACCTGGACCCGCAATTATTGTTATTCCTTTTGGGTTAGCAATTTTAGCGACAGAATTTTCATGGGCCAAGAAACTTTTACAGAAATTTAAAAGCAAAACGAGTGAGATTTCTAAAGGAGCTAAAGAAGTACTAAAGAAGACTAAACGCTAGCATATAGTTATAGTAACAATAAGCTGCCCAAACCCAGAAACGAGAAGAATCCAACTACATCTGTAATTGTTGTTAATATTACTCCACCAGCAAGGGCAGGATCTACGCCAATTTTTTTTAAGAATATTGGTATTGCAACTCCTGAGAGGGCAGCAAATGCTAGATTTGCTATCATTGCAAAACCAATAACTAATCCTATCATGTAATTATCAAACCAATAGGATGATAGCGTACCTATTATACTTGCCCAAAGGATGCTATTCAGCACTCCTACCATCAATTCTTTTATGAGCAGAGGTTTGGCATTTTCTTTAGCAATATTACCTAGTGCAATTCCTCTTATAACCAATGTTAAGGTCTGCAAACCTGCAATCCCCCCCATACTTGCAACTACAGGCATTAACACAGCTAAGGCAACAACTTGTTCAATAGTTGATTGAAATAAACTAATTACTCCTGCAGCAATTAATGCAGTTATAAGATTTATTCCTAGCCATATTGCACGCCTTCTCGCAGATGGAATAACTGGAGCAAATGCATCTTCTTCATCAGTAAGACCGGCCATATTTAAAACTGTACTTTCGCTTTCTTCTCTTATTACATCTACAACATCATCAATTGTAATTCTCCCAACAAGAAGGTTATCTTCATCAATAAATGGAGCTGATATCAGATCTCTATCCTCAAAAATATTGACAACTTCATTAGCTGAAGAATTAGCTTTTATAACTATATCTTGTTTGCTCATTGTTTCAGAGACTGTTTGTTCTGGATCATTACATACTAAAGATGTTACGGATAGAATTCCTAAATAGTGATTATATTGATCTACAACTATAATATTATCTGTGTTTGGCGGCATTTGTCCTCTAAGCCTAAGATATTTAAGAACTACATCTAGAGTTACATCTGGCCTAATAGTTATAGTGTCTGTGTTCATTAGACCTCCAGCTGTATCTTCTGGATAATTCATTACAGATTCTAGCCTAGCTCTATATTGATGATCCATTCCTGCTAGTGCTTGTTCTATAACCGTTCGGGGTAGTTCAACTAGTAAATCTGCTAAGTCATCAACGTCTAACCCTTCAGTTGCGGCTATTAAAGATCTTTCATCCATAGATTCCATTAAATGAGATCTTACTTCATCGCCAACTTCTACTAACACAGACCCATCATTTTTATGATCTAACATTTCCCAAATAATTCTTCTTTGTCTTGGAGGAGAACTTTCTAATAACCTTGCTATTTCTGCAGGATGTAGGCCGTTAAGTATCAGTTTTGCTCTAAGTAAAGCACCAGAATTTATAGATTCTGTTATTGTGTTTAGCCTTACAGCCTGTTCTTCGTTTGACATAACTTACCTCTATTTAGTGGTAATTTTCCTTGCACTTGAGGAACTTAAACCAATAGATTCTCTATACTTTGTAATTGTTCTTCTTGCAACATTAATATTTTTTTCAATAAGTATTAGCCTTATTTTTTCATCACTATATGGAGATGAACTATCTTCAGATTTTATAATCTCTTTAATCATTTCTTTAGTAGAATTTGCAGATAATCCTGTATTAGTTTCATCATCTATTCTACTTGAAAAGAAATATTTTAACTCAAAAATACCAAAAGGAGTGTCAATATATTTTCCATTAGTTAATCTTGAAACAGTTGACTCATGAACATCAATATCTTCAGCTACTTTTCTTAGAGTTAATGGTTTTATATTTTTCTTTCCATCTTCAAAAAATGATATTTGGAACTTAAGTATGCTTTTTGCTAGATCTATTAACGAACTATTTCTATACTCAAGATTCTTTATAAACCATTTAGCCTCCTGCAGATTTTTGCTTAGATATTCTTTATCTACTTCAGAGATTTCCTTACCTTTTAAATTAACGTATGACTTATTAATATTTATTTTTGGAGTAATATCTCTATTTACTTGTATTTGCCATTCTTCTTTATTTTTATAGATTTTTATATCGGGTATTATATATTCATTGCCAGATTTGCTACCTTTAATTAAACTTCCAGGCCTTGGGTTTTGTTTCTTTATTAACTCATCAATCTTTTGTATGTGTTCAATGTTTATATTTAAACTTTTAGTAATTTTTTCATATTTCTTATTAATGAACTCATTAAAAAATTCTTTTACAATTACTATTGCAAGCTCTGTATCTTTAGACTGAGGCTCAATATTATTTATTTGTACCTGAATAGATTCCTGAATATCTGAGGTTGCTGTACCTACAGGATCTAAATTCTGTATGTAATGTTGTACGGCAATCATTTCATCAATGTTTATATCAGAATCTTTATATATATCTTCATATATTGTTTCTATACTATTAATCAAATAACCATCATCATTTATATAGTCTATTATAGTAAGTGCAATTTCGTGTTCATTCTCTGATAAGTTTGATAGCTCTATCTGCCAAGATAAATGAGACTTTAGGTTGTGTTCATCAATTAATGTTTTCTCAATAATTTCTGTTATTGGCGTTGTATTTACGTCTTGATAGTTTTTTCCTAACTTTTCGTATTCATAATGTGCGAAGTGAATAGAGCACTCTTCTGAATCATAGTCATCACAACTATCAATTTTTTCAATTAATGGATTTGATTCAAATATATTTTGTATTTCTTGTTTTAATTCAATTGCAGAAAGTTGAAGTATCTTAATTGCATGTTGTAGCTTTGGTGTTATAGTTTGTTTTGTTGTTAAATTTGTTTGTAAACCTAATTTCATAATTTAAAACTTTCGCCTAAATATACTTTTTTAACTGTTTCATTTTTTAGAATCTCACTTTTTGTGCCTTTTGCAATTAATTTGCTATCACTTAGTATATATGATCTATCACAAACCCCTAATGTTTCTCTTACATTGTGGTCGGTGATAAGTATACCAATCCCGTCTTTTTTCAATTGTTTTATAATTTTTTGTATGTCTACAACAGAGAGAGGATCTATCCCTGCAAATGGTTCATCTAATAAGATAAACTTAGGGAATGACGCTAGTGCTCTTGCTATCTCTACTCTTCTTCTTTCGCCTCCAGAAAGACTAATGCCGACATTATTTCTAATATGAGTTATATTGAACTTATTTAGCAGGAGTTCTTTTTTCGTCTCAATTTCTTTACTTTTTAAATTTTGATGTTCTAGTATTGCTAAAATATTATCCTCTACACTCAAACCTCTAAAGATCGAAGGTTCTTGTGCTAAATAGCCTATACCAAGTTGTGCTCTTTGATCCATTGATAGGCTTGTAATATCTTTATCATTTAATAGTACTTTCCCCCCATCAGGATTTATTAGACCTGTTATCATATAAAAACACGTAGTTTTCCCTGCACCATTAGGACCAAGCAATCCTACTACTTCGCCAGGATTGAGATCTATTGAAACATTTGAAACAATATTTTTTTCTTTATATTTTTTTGATATATCTTTAGTTTGTAATTTATTCATCAGAGTTTTCAGGTTCTAGAGTCATTCTTACTCTAGATTTTCCATCTTTATCACCAGCAAAAATATTTTCTGTATCGGTCTTATAAATTATTTTATTACTTTTAACTATATTTTCACCTTGAGTAAGAACTGAATCTCTAAGAAAGACTATAGTATTGTTAGCAACTGTATAATCAATTTTTTTTGCCTCACCAAATACCCTCTTACCATTCCTTGTTTTTTGTTTATATGTAGCTTTATCTCCATCCATCACCATACGCTCTATTTTGCTATTTTTTGTTGTAACAACAAGTATATCTCCAGTTAGTTTCATACTTCCCTGAGTAACTTTTACATTACCTCTATACGTACTTTTTTGTGATGTTTCATCCCATTTGGCAGAATCAGATTCTAAAAATATAGGTTGCCCTTGATCAACATTTTGTGCGTTAACAGCCGATATTTGAATAGTAAAAAGAGTTGCTATAATTATTTTGGTAAAAAAGTTATTCAATATATTTTCCCTCTGTTTCTGTAAATAGTACAAATTCACCTAACTCCAAACTACTTTTCATTCCTACACCTTTTAAGCTTGAGTATAATTTCTTTATTGTGACTTTTTTTTCCGTAACTGCTAACTGATGGTCTAAATATATATATATTTCCTCTGTATTTAATTTTAAGACAGGATCGTCCTTCTTATCAATGAAAAACATTTTTACATCATCAAATAACTTTATGTTATTTCTTTTGTATGCAATAGAACCCATGCCAGAAATAATCTTTGTGGGAGGTTTTTTATCTCTAAAAAGCAATATATTCGGAGATTTAGTAATTATTATATCGTCTTTATAAAAATGCTTCATTAAAGGACTTTTTATTGTATAAAGAGGTTCCCCATTTATATCCATAGCAATATAGTTTGCATTATTAAAAGAGTTATCTGGAAGTGTATCAATTATCTTACTATCTAAACTTAATTGGTCATCACTAAAACTAGTAAACAGAAGTATAGATGCAGCACCTACAATAATTAAAATAAAATTTGATATGTTTTTTCTCTTCACAATACTATTAGCTTATGCCCGACTTAACTAGATAAAACATATTTGTTGCGCCAATAACTTTACTATCCTTATCTATAACCGGGATTGCACTTATTTTTTCCTTATTCATTTTATTTAATACGTCTAGAGCCAAATCGTTTTCTGAGCATGATGAAAAATTCTTATTTATAATTTTCTTAAGTTCAACATTATTTATTGTTTTATTTGTTTTTATGAATCTTCTAAGATCTCCATCTGTAAATATTCCAACTATTTTTTTATTTTTGTTAACTATTATTACAAACCCTAATCCTTTTTTTGTCATAACATCTATAGCGCTTATAAGATTATTATCAGAAGCAATGAGAGGAATTTCTCTATTTTTCTTCATTATGTCCTTAATCTTAATATTTAAATTTTTCCCTAATTGCCCACCTGGATGATATGTAGCAAAGTCTTTCCCAGTAAAATTTTTCATTGTCATAAGTACAGCCGAAATAGCATCCCCAATGACTAGGCATATTGTACTGCTAGAAGTTGGAGAAAGATTAAGAGGGCATGCCTCATTGGTAATTTCGTTAGAAATAAATATATCGGAAGAAGTAGCAATCGTAGAATTTGATTTACAGACTAAGGAGATAATTTTATTTCCTACTTCTTTTATTATAGGTAGGATTGTAACTATCTCAGGTGTTTCTCCTGATTTTGAAATTAATATTACAACATCTTTTTTTTCTATTGCTCCAGCATCCCCATGCGCTGCTTCTGAAGGATGTAAAAACATTGAGGGAGTTCCTGTGCTTGAAAATGTAGCTGCAATTTTTCTAGCAATATGCCCTGATTTTCCTACACCCATAATAACAACCTTACCTTTGCATGAATTTAGTAGCTTACATATTTCAAAAAAATTTGAGTCTAATGATGACTGGATATTTTTTATTGATCGTATTTCAGAACTAATTACTTCAGATGCAATTTTCAGCGCTTTTTTTTGTGTAATCTCTGGCATAGTTATCTTGATAAAACATAAATCGTATATAGTAAATAAATTATAACTAATATTATTCCACATATTGAGGAAATATTTAATCTTTCATTTCCCCTGTATGCCAAAGAAATTAAGAGTAGTAGGGCAGTTAAACTTATCATTACCCAGTAATCTGGGGATACAATAAAATTGGGTACAGTAATTTCAGAAATCAGGCCAATACTTCCAACAGCTCCTAGCATATTAAATAAGTTTGAGCCAATAACATTACCTATAGCAATATCATACCTCTTCCTTACTATTGAAATAATAGATGTAATTAATTCTGGTAAGCTTGTCCCAAGTGCAACAAGAGTTATACCAATTGTAAGATTTGAAATACCAAGTAATTCAGAAATACCAGATGCAGCCCAAACTACGCCTTTTGAAGATATACACAAGATCGTAATCCAAAATAATAACCAAAATAGGTTTAAAATTAGATTATTATTTTGATAGTTATAACTTTCTTTTGAATCACGAGTCGTAAAGATTAAAATAGAAAGAGATAATAATAAGACTAACAGAGAAGTTAGGCCATCTCCCATAGAAAATTTAAAATCATATATAAAAAAATAAAATATTACGCTTGTTCCAAGTAGGATATAAAGCATAGGTGCTTTTAAAGTTTTTATTGATGAGGGAGCAAAGATAAATATCCCGCCAACAATAAGAGCAATATTCGTTATATTAGAACCAATAGCATTCCCTAGACCAATATTTGGATTCCCTTGAAGCGCTGAAAAAACTGATGTTAATATTTCAGGCATTGATGTTGCCAACCCTACAAGAATAATTCCAATCACTATAGGGGGGAGCCCTATAGTACTTCCAAAATATTCTGCTTGGCGAATAAATTTATCAACTGAGAAATACAGTACAGCAAAGCTTAATATGATAGTTGCTAGGAGTATTAACATACCTGTAAACTATAGCATAATTTGACACATAGAGAAGGCATATAAAAATGAGATTTTTAGAATATTTTAATAATTCTATAGTTAGTTATTATGACTTTATTATTGCTAAGAAGTTCAAGTTAACATTTATATTAACATTATTAATTATTGCTTTTTTTTCAACTAGTATCCCAGATTTTAAGCTTGATGCATCTGCTGACTCTTTAGTTTTAGAAAACGATGATGACTTAAAATATTATAGAGAAATTAATGAAAGATATAGCAACGATGATTTTGTTGTGATTACCTATAAGCCTAAGAATCAAAAAGTTTTTGATAGGAAGACATTCGAAGAAATTGATATTTTAGCTAATAATTTAAAAAAAATTGATGATGTAAAATCTGTTGTTAGTATTCTTGATGTCCCATTATTAGACAGCCCTCGTATAAGTTTTTCTCAGCTTTCAGAGAGTCAGAGAACTTTGAGATCTTCTGATGTAAATTTAGAAATGGCAAATATGGAGTTTATAACTAGTCCATTATATAAGGACCTGCTATTAAGTAGAGATAGCACAACAACAGTTATGTTGGTTAATTTTAAAAGAGATAAAAAATATTATAGTTTATTAAGCAAAAGAGATTCATTAAGGCAGATTCGTACCAGTAGAGATTTATCTCCAGACGAGCAATCCTCTCTAAGATTGGCTGAAAAGTCTTTTAAAGACTACAGTGCTGTTTCTGCGCAAAGAGTAAAACAAAATATAAAAGATATTAGGGAAATTATGGAAGGGCATAAAAGTTATGCTTCAATGTTTCTTGGAGGCGTCCCTATGATTACATCTGATATGACAGATTTCATAGGCCAAGATATTAAAGCTTTCGGATCTGGAGTCCTATTATTTTTAATTCTTATACTTGGTATTATTTTTAGAAGATTTAGATGGATTTTTATTCCATTATTTGGTTGCACGCTATCTGTACTTTTTGTAAGTGGGTTTTCCGGTTTCATGGATTGGAGAATAACAGTTATATCTTCAAATTTTCCTTCATTGTTACTTATAATTACTATGGCAATGACTATACATCTAGCAGTTCGCTATAGAGAACTTATTTTCAAGAACCCTAATAAGGGAAAAAAAGAAATTATCCTTGATACCATACATTACATGTTTGTTCCTTGTATATACACATCCTTAACGACAATCGTTGCTTTTGTTTCTTTGTTTGTTAGTGGCATTAGACCAGTTATAGATTTTGGTCACATGATGACATTTGGGATAGTCTCAGCATTCATAATCACTTTTATCATTTTCCCTACGACACTATTCATTATGTCTAAAGAAAGTATAAAAACTGATGATGATACGACAAAAAAAATTACAGAATTTTTTGCTAAGTTTACTAATAAACATAACAACAAGATTGTATTACTCTCAATACTCCTTGTTGTAATAAGTATATTTGGGATAATTAATTTGAAAGTAGAAAATAGATTTATAGATTACTTTCATTCAGATACTGAGATACATCAAGGTATGTTAGAAATAGATAAAAAACTTGGAGGAACAACTCCATTTGACATTATTTTGAATCCACCGAGGTCATATTTAGATTTATCTAAAGAGATGAAAGATAGCGAAGATGATGATTTGTTTGATGAACTATCTGATGCTTTGGGAGATGAGGGTAAGGATAAAAATACTTCATATTGGTTAAATAATCCTAAGCTTTTAGAAATTACAAAAATTCATGATTATTTAGAGTCTCTTCCTGAAGTTGGAAAGGTATTATCGTTATCAACAATTTACAAATTAGGTAGAGGTTTAAATAATAATGAAAGTCTTTCTGACCTACAAGTAGGTGCTTTGCAAGATGCAGTGTCTGAAGATGTAAGCAATGTTTTGATAAGGCCATATTTATCTGAAGATGGTAATCAAGCGAGAATTACATTGAGAATTATTGATTCTGATGAAAAGTTAAATAGAAATTCTTTTATTGATAAAATTAATAAATTCTTAAAAAATGAAATGAAATATGATGAAAGTGAGTTTAGAACAACTAATATGCTAGTTTTGTATAATAATATGTTACAAAGTTTATTTGACTCACAAATACAAACTATTGGCTTTGTTTTTATCTCTATTCTAATAATGTTTATTATATTATTTAGATCATTTTTCCTAGCTGTAATAGCAATAATACCAAATATGATTCCAGCAATACTTGTTTTAGGTTTTATGGGTTGGAAATCAATCCCATTAGATTTAATGACAATAACTATTGCAGCAATTAGTGTTGGGATAGCGGTAGATAATACTATTCATTATATTATAAGATTTAAACGTGAGTTTCCTAATTCAGATTCATACAAGAGTGCAGTTACAACTTGTCATGGGAGTATAGGGAAAGCCATTTATTATACGTCATCTATAATCGTGATAGGATTTTCTATTCTAGCATTATCAAATTTTATACCTACAATATATTTTGGTTTACTTACTGGATTAGCTATGCTTGCTGCATTATTTTCATCTTTAACCTTATTACCTTCTTTGTTAATTATTTTTAAGCCTTTAGGTAGAAAGTAAGACCGTTATTTCCTTGATACTATGTCCTAATATGTGAAATAATAAAGCATGAAGCTTAATTTTCTAAAATATCTAAAGTTCATTATGATATTGATTCCACTTTTGGGGGTTAATTGTCATGCTGTGGAAATTTCACCAGAGAATGTGATTAAAAATGCTGCCGATGAGCTATTTTCAGATGTTAGGCAAAATAAAGAGTCTTATGTCAAAAATATAGAACCATACTATAAATTAGTAGACAAAGTTTTAGCTCCAATATTAGATTATGATAGTTTAATATATCAAATACTAGGTAAAGCTAAGTATAAAAATACATCTAGTGAACATAAGGAAAGATTTAAATTAGCATTGAAAGATCAGCTAATTAGAGTGTATTCAAAAACTATACTTGAGTATTCCGATGCACAGATTATTTTTCTTGATTCAAATAGTAAAACCTCAAATAAAATATATATAGTTTATACAGAATTATATATAGGAAAAGGTAAGCCTAATTTTAAAGTAAATTATGCAATGAAAAAAACTTCTGGGACTTGGAAAGTTGTAGAGGTTGTTGCTGATGGGATTCGTCTTGTAAAGAGTTTAAAAAATAGTTTATCTCCAGAAATTCAAGAAAAAGGTTTAGAAGAAGTTATTAATCGCCTTGAATCAGAGTCGGCATCATAACTGTCTAAATTATGGAAAAATTAATTATCCATGGCGGTAAGTGTTTAAATGGTACAGTTAAGATATCTGGAGCTAAAAATTCAGTTTTGCCAATTTTAGCTTCTTCGTTATTGTCTAGTGATCAAATTATTATTGGAAATGTTCCGCATCTACAAGATGTAACAACTACAATCTCGCTGTTAACAGAAATGGGAGCACATTCAAGTATTGATGAAAAAATGAGAGTCACTATTGATAGCTCTTCAATAAGGAATTTCTTTGCACCATATGAAATGGTTAAGACTATGAGAGCTTCGATATTAGTTTTAGGGCCATTGCTTGCTCATTATGGTGAGGCAAAAGTTTCATTGCCAGGAGGGTGTGCTATTGGATCTAGACCAGTAAATCTTCATTTAGAAGGCCTAAAATCTATGGGAGCAAAAATTAATGTAGAGGAAGGTTATATAATTGCTAAAGCTAAAAAATTAAAAGGAACAACTATTAATCTTTCAATATCATCGGTTACAGGAACGGAGAATTTAATGATGGCAGCAACTCTCGCTGAAGGTAAGACTATTATAAATAATGCAGCAAAAGAACCAGAGGTTGTGGATTTAGCAAATTGTCTAAGATTGATGGGTGCTGATATTTCTGGTGATGGAACATCTAGCATAACAATAAATGGCGTAAGTAATTTAAGCGGGTGTAGCTACAATGTACTTCCTGATAGAATAGAAACAGGCACTTACTTAGTTGCCGCCACAATAACAGGAGGGAACATCACTCTAAAAAATACAAAACCTGAAACTCTTAAGACTATAATAAGAAAGCTAGAGGATGTTGGTGCTGAAGTTGAGACGACTGAGGACACTATAAAAATATCTTCAGATAAAGAAAATCTAAGATCTGTAGATTTAGAGACATCCCCTTATCCAAAATTCCCTACTGATATGCAAGCCCAGTTCATAACATTAAATTCAGTCGCTAAAGGAAGGAGTAGAGTAACAGAGTCTGTATTTGAAAATAGATTTATGCATGTACAAGAGTTAGTTAGAATGGGTGCAGATATAGATGTAAAAGGAAATAAAGCAACAATAAAAGGTGTTAAAAAGTTAGTTGGTGCTAATGTTATGGCTACTGATTTGAGGGCCTCTGCAAGTTTAATATTAGCTGGGTTAGTAGCCGATGGTAAAACTATAGTAGATAGAATATATCATATTGATAGAGGGTACGAGTGTATAGAAGAAAAATTAACTCAACTAGGAGCTGTCATTAAGAGAGTGCCACAATGATTATTAATGACAAAATTACTATTGCTATATCTAAGGGAAGGATTCTGAAAGAAAGTTTAAATCTTCTTAAAAAGATAGACTTAGAGCCATTAGAATCAATCAATGATGAAAGAAAATTAATACATGAAACAAATATAAAAAATATAAGATTTATTATAGTTAGGGCTACAGATGTCCCTACTTATGTTAGTAATGGTGCTGCAGATTTAGGAATTGTAGGCAAAGATACAATTATGGAATATCCAAGTGATGATTATTATGTGCCATTAGATTTAAAAATATCTAAATGTAGGCTTGTTCTTGCTTCATTATTAGATGATAGGGAATATGGTAATAAAATTAGGGTAGCAACAAAATATCCAATAACTACGAATGATTTTTTTATTAAGAAAAATCAACAGGTAGATATTATAAAACTATATGGATCAATGGAACTTGCTCCAGTTTTAGGGCTAGCAGACTATATAATTGATCTTGTTGATACTGGAGAAACAGTGAGGGTTAATGGCTTAAAAGAAGTAGAAAAGATATGTGATATTAGCGCTCACTTAATTGTTAATAAAGCGTCTATGAAGTTAAAACATGAATCTGCATGGTGTATAATTAATAGTATTGAAAAGATATTATTAGAGAAATAAATGTGACTTATAAAACTGATGATCTTAGGATAATTGAAACTAATGAACTTAGTAGCCCTGAGGAAGTTCGTAATGAAATTCCTATTGGTTATGAGGTTGCTAAGACAGTGCATCAATCTAGACAATCGATTGAGAATATTCTTGATAATAAGGATGATAGATTAATTGTTGTAGTTGGCCCATGCTCAATTCATGACCCTAATGCCGCATTAGAATATGCAAAAAAACTATCTAAGGTATCCGATAAACACAAGAAGAATCTCTTTATAGTGATGAGGGTGTATTTTGAAAAACCGAGAACTACAGTAGGCTGGAAGGGTTTAATTAATGATCCATATTTAGATGGAACATTTAAAATAAATGAAGGCATAAGAATTGGAAGAAAAGTTTTACATGATATAACTTCATTGGGGTTACCTACAGGCACTGAATACTTGGATTTAATTAGTCCACAGTATATATCAGACATTGTAAGTTGGGGAGCAATTGGTGCTCGAACAACTGAGAGCCAATGTCATAGAGAACTAGCTTCTGGATTGTCTTGTCCAGTTGGGTTTAAAAATGGAACTGATGGAAATTTACAAATAGCAATTGATGCAATTAAATCTGCATCTAACGCTCATCACTTTCTCTCTGTGACTAAATCTGGAGATTCTGCAATTTTTTCTACTTCTGGCAATAAATATTGTCATGTAATATTAAGAGGTGGGAGACAAAAAACTAATTATGATTCAGAAAGCTTAGATGAAGTTGAAGTTAACCTTCAAAAGGCTAACCTTCCTTTGCGAATGATGATAGACTGTAGTCACGCAAATAGTCAAAAGCAATTTAAGGAACAAATTACTGTTGCTAAAAATATTGCCGCAAAGGTTTCGGATGGAGACAATAGAATCCAAGGTTTAATGCTTGAAAGTAACTTGGTAGAGGGAAACCAAAAAATTACATCCAAAGAGTCCTTAGTATATGGCCAAAGTATTACTGATTCATGCCTAGGTTGGGATGATACTGAAGAACTTATTGATAGCCTATCAGAAGCAGCTTCCAAGAGAAGAGTGAATGCCAAAAATTAAAAAATTAATATCTAAAGATAAAAATTTTTATAAAGAATTAGATGCTTTTATATCTAAGAGAAAGCAAGACTCCAATAGTGCAACAGAAAATGTTAAAGAGATAATTTCTAAGGTTAGAGATTACGGAGATAAGGCTTTAATAGAATTTTCTAAAAAGTTTGATTCATATAACATTGAGAATCCAAAAGAGTTCCTTATCTCTAAAGAAGAAATAAAAGATTCAGTAGAGAAGATAAATAAGGACCAGAAGGATGCTATATCTTTTGCAATAGAAAATGTAAAAAAATTTGCAAATAAACAAAAGATTGAGCCTTGGTCATTTATGATGGGAGAAACATACCTCGGTCAAAAGGTTGAAGCCATAGAGAAAATTGGTATATATGTGCCTGGAGGAAGTGCCTCTTATCCTTCTACGGTAATAATGAATGCAATACCAGCTAAAGTTGCAGGAGTTAAAGAAATTATTATGGTTGTTCCAACACAATCAGGGAAAGTGAATAATCTTGTTATTGCAGCTGCCCATTTTTGTGAAATTGATAAAATATATAAAATAGGAGGGGCTCAAGCTATTGCGGCTTTAGCTTATGGGACTAATGTTATTCCTAAAGTTGATAAAGTGGTTGGACCTGGAAACCAATATGTTTCTGAAGCAAAAAGAGAATTAAGTGGAATTATAGGAGTAGATAATTTTGCAGGACCTTCAGAAGTTCTTATAATTGCTGACGATTCGGCAAACCCTAGCTGGGTTGCAATGGATTTACTTTCTCAAGCAGAACATGATCAAATGGCACAATCTATATTAATTTCATCAGATGAAAAATTTTTAGAGTCTGTGCTTACACAAATAGATATTTTTTTGTCGAAAATGGATAGAAAAGATACAATAAATTTATCTTTAGAAAATTATGGTTTATTTATATCATCAAAAGAACTAAGTGATTCTATAGAAATTTCAAACCATATTGCTCCGGAACATCTCCAGTTGTGTATTGAAAAAAATGAAGATTATGTGCCTGCGATAAAAAATGCTGGTGCTATATTCCTGGGGAATTATACTCCAGAGGTTTTTGGCGATTATTGTGCAGGACCAAACCATGTGTTACCTACAATGGGGACTGCTAAATTTTCATCTCCTTTAGGAGTATATGAGTTTCAAAAAAGATCTAATATAATTAAATGTTCCAAAAAATCTGCGCATGAACTTTCAAAATATGCAGAAATTTTTGCTAAAGCTGAAGGATTGCAAGCTCATATGCTTTCCGCAAAGTTAAGAAAAAATGAAGAAGATGAATAAGAAAATTTTTGATTACTTAAGAAAAGATATCGAGGATATTGGTAACTATGAGATAGTTAGTGCTGAAGGGCTAGCTAAGCTTGACGCTATGGAAAATCCATATGAATTTTTAGCAAACATTAGTTTTGAAAAATTTAGTGATAAAAAAGTAGTATCATTGAATCGCTATCCTAATTCTTATTGTAATAATACGAAAGATATAATAAAAAAATCTTTTAGCTTAAATAGTAATATTGATCTAGCTTTTGGAAATGGTTCGGATGAATTAATACAAATGATATGCCTAGCTTTTTTAAAAGAAGGGAATAAAGTTTTAGCGCCAACACCATCATTTAGCATGTATGAAAGGATTACAAAAATAGTTGGTTTAGAATTTATTTCAGTGCCTTTAGCTAATGATTTTAACTTAAATACAGAAGATATAAAAAAAGCTATAGAAAGGTCTGATCCAGCAATTATTTTCCTTGCTTACCCAAATAATCCCACAGGCAATGTTTGGGATGAAGAATGCATAGTAGAAATTATTAAGTCTACTAATTCATTGGTAGTTATTGATGAGGCATATTTTCCTTTTTCTAAAAAAACTTTAGTTAATTTAATTGATAAATATGAGAATATAATTATTTTAAGAACTTTTTCTAAAATTGGTTTAGCAGGCGTACGTTTTGGTTATGCTATAGGCAATGAAGAACTTATATCGATTATTAATAGGATGAGATTACCTTTTAATATAAATTCTATGTCTCAAAATGTTATTAATGTGGTATTAAAAAATTTAGAAAAATTTAATTTTTATGTTGAGGAAATTATTCAGGCTAGAAAAGAGTTATTTTCTAGAATGCTTTCTATGAAAGGAATTGAAGCTTATGAAAGCCATGGAAATTTTATTTTATTCCGACTATTAGACAAAGATCCAGGTGAAGTTTTTAATTCTTTATGTGAGCTTGGAGTTTTAGTGAAAGATGTAAGCGATGAGTCAGGATTAAAAAATTGCCTTAGAGTGACTGTTGGGAACGAAAGCGAAAACTCAATTTTTATATCATCGCTGGAATAAATATTATTGAGGTAATTTCCTCACAAAAAATTATTCTTCGTGTTACAATACGTCCTAAATTTACCTCTATGCATTCGCATTAAAAAAGATTAGGTATCGCAAGTATGGAAAAAAACAATAGGAGAAAATTTTTAACAAGAAGTATGGCCTTTTTAAGTAGTACTGGGATACTTTCTATATTGTGGCCATTTTTATCCTACATGTCTCCAACAGCAAGAGAAAGGGGAGCTGGAGCCCCTGTAAAGGTAGATATAAGTAATTTAAAAGATGGGGAAAAAATTGATCTTATATGGAGAAAGAAACCTATATGGATTATAAGAAGATCAAAGGCAATGATTGATGGGATTGAGTTGGAAGAAAACAAATATAAAGATCCATTATCTGAAAATTTATCTCAACAACCAGAGTTTGCAAGGAATAAATATAGATCTTTAAAACCTGAAATCCTAGTCCTTGAAGGCATATGTACTCACCTTGGATGTAACCCTAGTTTTAGACCAAAAATAGAATCAAAAAATCTAGATAATGCGTGGAGCGGAGGATTCTTTTGCGCATGTCATGGCTCTAAATTTGATTTTGCTGGGAAAGTTTATAGTGGTGTTCCAGCTGGAGCAAATTTAAAAGTTCCGCCATATAGATTTGATGATGATAATACAATTGTGATTGGAGAAATGCCTTTTAATAAAGATGAGGAGTCAACTGCGTGACGAGCGAAGCAAAGAGTAATGGTATTATTGCATGGATAGATAAGAGACTTCCTATACTTAGCTTTATAAAGAATCATTTAACTCATTATTATGCCCCTAAGAATTTTAATTTTTGGTATTTCTTTGGTTCTTTAGCTTTTTTAATTCTATTTTTACAAATATTTACTGGAATTTTTTTAGCAATGCATTATAAGCCTGATGCTAAATTAGCCTTCGATTCTGTAGAATTTATCATGAGAGATGTAAATATGGGGTGGCTTATGAGATATATGCATTCTACTGGCGCATCAGCTTTCTTTATAGTCATTTATTTACATATGTTTAGAGCTTTAATGTATGGTTCTTTTAAAAAACCAAGAGAACTAATATGGTTATTTGGTGTATTTATTTATGTCGCATTAATGGCAGAGGCATTTATGGGTTATTTATTACCATGGGGACAAATGTCTTATTGGGGTGCGCAAGTTATAGTAAATTTATTTAGCACAGTCCCTTTTGTCGGTACTGATTTAGCAATATGGATAAGAGGAGATTTTGCGATATCTGATCCAACATTGACTAGATTTTTTGCTTTACATATTGTGGCTGTTCCATTAGCAATACTATTATTAGTCCTCCTTCATTTGGCTGCTCTTCATACTGTTGGATCGAATAATCCAGATGGTATAGAAATTAAAGATAAAAAAGATAATGACGGAGTTCCCCTTGATGGAATTCCATTCCATCCTTACTATACAATTAAAGACGCAGTTGGAATTGGAGTTTTCTTTTTTATTTTTGCTTTAGTTGTTTTTTATATGCCTGAATTGGGTGGTTACTTTTTGGAGCATGCTAATTTTATACCAGCTAACCCATTGGTAACACCAGAACATATTGCACCTGTTTGGTACTTTACACCTTTTTACTCGATTTTGAGAGCAATACCAGATCCACAGCTTGGTGCTTTGGCCATGTTAATTTCTATTTTAATCTTATTCTTTTTACCTTGGATAGACAGAAATCCTATAAAATCTATTAGATATAGAAGTAGTTTGTTTAAGATTAATTTATATATATTTGTAGTAAGTTTCTTAATACTTGGCTGGCTAGGGGTAAATCCTGTAACTGAAATATATAGTGAGATGGCGCTTAGATTTAGCCAGATGTACTTTATTTTTTTTATACTTTTA
>JAYZIH010000013.1:0-6158 GCA_036165695.1 Pseudomonadota bacterium
TTTATTAGGTTTTAGTCCTCAAAAATATTATAATATCTTGCCTTTATACCAAAAATGAGGTTTTTTATGTTTAAAACTGCAGATTTAAGTGACCAATACAGCGATGAAATTGCAATTTTGCCCCAAAAATTTAACTTATATGGAAAAAATAAATCTTTTTGTGGAAAAATTAGAACTGTTAGCTGTTATGAAGATAATTCATTTGTTAAATCTATACTAGATGAAAATGGTAAAGACATGGTATTAGTGATAGATGGAAAAGCCTCTATGAACTGCGCATTGTTAGGAGATATGCTTGCAGATAAAGCACAAAAAAATGGGTGGAGTGGAATAATTGTTAATGGCTGTATAAGAGACTCTGAAATAATATCAAATATTCCCTTGGGTGTTTGTGCGTTATCAACGCATCCATTAAAAAGTGTAAAAAAAAATGTTGGAGAAAAAGATGTTGAAATAAATCTATTTGATAATATTTTTACGCCAGGAGATTTTATTTATGTTGATTCCGACGGAATCCTTTTAAGTAAGTTTGACTTGTTAGTTAAATGAAGATTTTCTTCTATGATAATACTTAATATCTCTAAAACTTGTTTTTCCTTCCTCTGCTACACCTAAATATAATTCTTTTACATCGTCTCTTCCTAATAACTCTTTAGCATTACCTTTAAGGATAACTCTTCCATTTTCAATAACATAACCTTCATCAGCATATGTTAAGGCAATATTAGCATTCTGTTCTGCTATTAAAAAGCTCACGCCTTCTTTATTTAGTTCTTTTACAATTTCGAAAATCTCCTCAATAAACTGTGGTGCTAACCCCATTGATGGTTCGTCAAGAAGCATTAGTTGCGGCCTTGCCATTAATGCTCTACCCATAGCAACCATTTGTTGCTCTCCACCAGAAATATATCCTGCTAAACTCTTTCTTCTGATTTTAATTCTTGGAAAACGTTCATATACTTTTTCTAGATCTTCTTTAGCTTGCTTTGTATCATCTTTAATAAATGACCCTGTCATAATATTTTCTTCAACTGTTAAATGTGGGAAACAATGACGTCCTTCTAGAACTTGCACTACCCCAGTATTAACTAAACCATACGCATCTGTTTGGTCATTAGTTATATTTTTATTTGCATATTCTATACTACCCTTAGTAACTTCTCCTCTTTCTGCATGGAGTAAATTAGAGCAAGCTTTTAGTGTTGTTGTTTTCCCCGCTCCATTTGACCCAAGAAGAGATACAACCTTTCCTTTTTCAACATCCAGTGTTACACCTCTGAGCGCTAAAATAACGTGGTTGTATACGACTTCAATGTTACTAACTTTTAATAATGACTTTGACATAACTATTACCTATATATAAATCCTTTAATGCGGATAAGGCCACATTCTTAATTTTTGTTTTGTATTTGCCCACAACGCTGCAAATCCACCTGGCTCTCTAATTAATAATGCAATTATAAAGATACCATAAATCATATTTGAAACATTTTCTACAATAGCTGTATCAAATGCTCCGCCGAATAAATAGTCACCTGCTGCAGTGAAGACAATAGGGAACTCATAAACAAATATTGCTCCTAGCCATGAACCAGATATTGAGCCTAGCCCACCAATAATTAACATAAATAAGATAGTAAACGATCTGTCAACTTCAAAAATCATTAAATCTACGTTTCCAATATAACAGAAACAATATAAAGCTCCTGCAACACCACAATAAAAACAACTTATAAAGAAGGCAAGCATCTTAGTTTTTACAACTGGTATTCCAATAACCCCTGCAGCAATATCTCTATCTCTCACTGACATAAAGTTTCTTCCGGTATTACTTCTTAATAAATTCTTTGCAAAATAAGTCATTGCAACACAGATAATAAACGCTAATACAAACCTTGCTGGGTAATCCGCCATATTTACACCTAGTAACTCACCAAGGCCAAAATAATCATAAAATCTTGGTGGTATAGCCACAACTCCTGAAGGAGTATAATTTAAGAAGTAAGTATAAGTATTAAAGAACCACCAAACAAAATACTGTGCTGCTAATGTTGATACTAATAAATAAAAACCTTTAATTCTTATCGATGGCAATCCAAATATTACACCTAATATACCCGCAAATACTCCAGAAATTATAATTGCAAATGGCAAGCTCATTATCCAATCTGGCATTCTTAACATTAAGTTATATGTTGCAAATGCACCAACACACATAAAGCCAGCCGTTCCTAAAGATAGTTGCCCTGTTAAGCCTGTAAGAATATTTAAGCCTAGTGTTGCAAGTCCTACAGCTAAAATTGGAATAATATGCGCACTTAGCCAATATTCACTTAAAGTTGGGAACCAAAGTAACATTCCTAGTAAAATTACAGAGATTGCAAATTTATCAAATCTAAGCGGGAATATCTGTCTGTCAGACAAATAATTAGTTATAAATCTTCCTGTTTCACGATAAATCATAATTACACCCTTTCAATATTTTTCTCACCAAACATTCCTGCCGGTCTAAATACTAAGAACATTAAAGCTATAAAGTAAGCAAACCATAGTTCAACACCTTGGCCTCCTAAATGTTCTGCTAAATAAATTTCACCAAGCTTCTCTCCAACCCCTATTACTAACCCACCTACAATAGCTCCTGGTATAGATGTTAAGCCTCCAATTAAAATCACTGGAAGTGCTTTCATAACAGCTTCAATCAGAGTAAACGAGACACTAATTCTTTCTGCCCACAACAATCCTGCTACAAGGGCAATAACTCCTGTCACAGCCCATACAATTGCCCACACTTTTTGCAAAGGTATGCCAACAGCCATAGCAGCCATATGATCATCCGATACAGCTCTCAAAGAGAGGCCAGTTCTAGTTTTTTGGAAAAAGAATGCTAAAACAACAATCATTGTTCCAGCTACTATAGACGCAAATATATCAAACTTTGGAAGTAAAATATCCAGCCAAGCTATATGGTCAGCAACAAAAATTGGTACGGGCTCTAAAAGAGAAAGATTTAAAAATTTACTTAATTGAAGGCCGTGTATATCAGAATCCCACATAAATTGAGAAAATCCTTCCTGAAATGTTGCTAGACCGACTGTAGCCATAAATAAAGCTAGCAAATCTTGGTTCGCTAAAGGTCTTATAACGAATCTTTCAGTCAAGATTCCAAATACAACCATAATACCCATTGCTACTGCAAGAGCTGTCCAGAAATCAACATTATTTTCTGTCATTTTTACCAATGTTAAAGAAGCAAAAAGCAGCATTGTTCCTTGCGCAAAATTAAAAATTCCAGATGATTTATAAATTAAGACAAAGCCGATTGCGACAAGAGAGTACATCACTCCTGACATCAATCCACCTACTAAAACTTCTATTAAATATACCCAATCAAAACCCATAATTTACACCTTAAAATTAATGACTTACCCCAAGGTAAGCATCTATTACTTCCTGGTTCTTTAAAATTTCTGATGGTGTTCCATCTCCAATCTTTTTACCATAGTCAAGAACTACAACATGATCTGATATATCCATAACAACACCCATGTCATGCTCAATTAATACAGTAGTAAGCCCATATTCTTTATTTACTTCTAAAATAAAACAAGACATATCTTGTTTTTCTTCCAAATTCATTCCGGCCAGTGGCTCATCAAGCAATAATATCTCTGGCTCTGCAACTAAAGCTCTCGCTAGCTCAACTCTTTTTTGAAGACCATATGGTAATTTTGCTACAGGTGTCTTCCTAATTTGCTCTAATTGCAAAAACTTTATAACTTTTTCAACTGCTATTCTATTTTCTCTTTCCTCTGTTCTTGCCCTTCCTATATTTAGACCTTGCTCTAACCATGTTGATTTCATCTTTAAATTTCTTCCAGTCATAATATTTTCTAGTACAGTCATTCCCTGGAATAAAGCGATATTTTGGAAAGTTCTAGCCATTCCTGCTATCGCAGCATTTCTCGGCGCAATTCTTGTTATATTTTTTCCATTATAAGTAATTACACCTTCTTGAGGTAAATATACGCCATTTATGACATTCAACATAGAACTCTTTCCAGCACCATTTGGCCCTATTACTGCGCATATTTCTCCTTTGACTACATCAAAACTAATATTAGTAATAGCAACAACTCCTCCGAATTTTAGCGTGACATTTTCTATTTTTAACATTACGTTACTCATAATATCTTCCTAAACACCCTCAATCTTTATATTATATTCTGCTTTATTTTCTTCTATAATTTTACAAGATTTATCACCTTTAGAAAGCGCAGAAAACACATCGCTTAAATTCTTTCTAGATACCTTTCTTATAATATCCATTGTTTTACTTACCTCACCATCAGCAACTGTAAGTTGGCGGTGTAATATGGCAAAGCTTTTAATCTTTAGATCACTATCTAACTCTTTATTAACATCTTTAATATGACTCTTAACTAGGTTATATACCTCATCTAAGGAAGATAATTCTGCATACCCTGTATACCTTAAGTTCATTCTGTCAGCCCAAGAGTTAACTGAGCTTCCTTCAATTACCACCAAGCAAGAATTATTCTTTTCACCATCTCCTGATACCATTGCTGACCTAATAAAAGGTGAGCACGATATTAAATTCTCAATATACTCAGGAGAAAAAGATTTTCCATTTTTTAAAGTTTCTATACTCTTTAATCTTCCTGTAACAATTAAATTTCCATCTTTATCAATATCGCCGCAATATCCAGTTTTTATCCATTCTCCAGAATTTGGTTCTGAAGTACAATCTGACTTATATAAAATTTCTCCATCATCGCTTTTCTTTATTTTAACATTTGATAATGCTGGTCCACAATTTCTCGCACTTACAGCGTCCTTACTCTGCATTGTTATACATCCAACTGATTGTGTTTGACCAAAGGTATGTTGTATAGGCAAACCTATAGAATGAAAAAAATCAAAGGTACTTGGAGAAAGCACGCCATCACTTACAAATGCATGCTTAACATTAGACAAACCAAAAACATTTTTAGCTGGCAAGAAAGTTGTTAGCATTAAATATAATTTCATTAGAGAGTCAAATATGCCTGACTTTCCAGTTACTGATTTTTTATAAATACTCATCAAGCTATTATAATTTTTAGAGTATCTCTTATAATTTTTTTCTGACGCAGCTTCAATTCTATAACTAATTGAAGTAATAATATGTCTGTAAACAAAAGATGGTGCATATAAAATACTTGGACCAATCTCTTGAAGGTCAGTCTCAATTGTTTCGTTACTTTCAGGGCAACTTAAACAAAGTCCTTTAACAAAAGATAGCATATAAGTGAAAACTAAATTTGCTGTAATAGACAGAGGTAAATAAAAAAGTATTGTGTCTTTAATAGTAATACCGTTAGATTCAGCTATTTTTTTTGAATTTGCTATTGCTGATGCATGGCTTATTTTATATATTTCTTGATCCTCTTCTGAGTAAGAAATGAATGCAACCGACTTTTGATTTACTTTTTTCACTAAAGATGTAAATTCGCTTACAGAAAGCTTCCCAGAGATTGATTTTTCTAGTGATTGTAATCTAGAGTCCTTATATTCACCTAAACCTCTATCATTAACGTATATAATTTTTTTTACGCTCTTAGATGCTGACTCTATTGCTAAAAAATTATCAACTTGTTGTTGATCTTCAACAATTAAAGTTGTTGCTCCAGACTTAGATAAAATATCACTTAACTCTTTTGTTGTTACCTCTGGATGAATTGGAACTATTGAGCCGCCTAAGCCAAATGTTGCAGCCATAGAAAATATTAATTCTGGGGTGTTATTTCCATATATTGCAACTACCCCGCCGGCAGAAACATCCTTTTTTAAAGCTTTAGCAATTATTAAGACCTCATCTAAATATTCAGACCATGTATAACTGCGCCAAATACCAAGTTGTTTATGTCTAAGTGCTGGTGCTTTTGAATTATTAGCGCTATTCGCAAGCAATAATGATGGAATTGTTTCCATTATCTAAAATTCTCTCCGTCTATCTATATATTCTTGTATTATTCTTATAATAAAAAAAAAGCCTTTATTTGATTTTACCAAAAAAAAGCACAGACTGTAACTTACACTAATCATAATTTTTAGACAAGCAATATATGTCTATAATAAATAAGTATATTAGCATA
>JAYZIH010000014.1:0-12161 GCA_036165695.1 Pseudomonadota bacterium
TATAGTTGTTATTGCAATTACTTCAACAGTTCTCATATTTGTAGAAATTTCATTGTAGAAGAGGCCCCCGAAAAATATTGCTGGGATTGTAGCTATTGCAATTTTATATATTGAGCTAGGGGCTTTCGCGATACTGAATTCATTTTTTAATCTAGATTTAAAATTTATCATTAAGAATAAAATAACAGCGAGTAACGATCCAAAGTGCATACATATATCTAAAAATAATGTCTGATCTTCCCATCCCATAATTTTTGTAAATAGTATTGTGTGTGCATGGCTAGATATAGGAAGGAATTCAGTTATCCCTTGGATAATAGATAGAGAAGCAATTTGAATATAGTCAATCAAAGTTTATGCCTATAATCTTTAGCAGTGATAATTTGATTATCTCCGATTTCATCGCAAATAACCATAACTTTAAATGTTTCTCCCATATCCGTAGGAAATAATAAAGTTTTTAATACACTATTTTTTTCATGCTCATTTGATATTGCTTGAGCGTTATTTAGTATGTCATTATTTAAAAGAAATTCTGTTTGTGTAGTATAAAGCATAAGATTTTTATTATTTTCCTTTATACAGTCATATATATCTGAAAAGTTTACATTACAAGATATGTCAATGTTTCCTGGATTTGAAAGTGGAGTATTAATTTTTCTTTTTTCTGAATAATACTGTATATTCCCATTTAACTTTTGTGGGTGATAATACTCTTTTCTATCATAACCGTAATCTACTAAAACCATAATATACCTGTTAAGATTTGAAAATAAATTTTTTAGCCATGGTTTTATAAAAAAATTAATTTCTGAAGTATAGCCATCTGGAAATTTATATTTTATAGATTCTTCAATTTCTTCTACTGTTAGCTTAAACTTTTCGTCAGCATCAATATGAGACCATTGTAACTTATCATCTTTAAGTATAATAACTTTTTCACAGCATATATTATTCTTTTTAGTAAATATTCTTACGGGCATAGCGTCTATTACTTCATTTGCAATTATAAAAGAATTATTTTTATGACTAATATTATCCTCCCATACAACTTTCTTTTGAATATCATGTGGCAATTCTTTAACTTTCTTCTCCTGTTGCTCACGTAAAGCACCACTTTTTTCGCACATTATATAGTTATCAATATCTTCAGCTTTTAAACTATTTAGAAAGTCGTATGCTAATTTCCCACTTCCTGGCCCAAATTCTATTACATTATTAATCTTTGTATATTCCCTACAATGAAGATAAAAATTAGCTATAGACTTAGCATACAAGGACGACAACTCTGGGCCAGTTATAAAATCAGAATTTTTAGGATTTAGAGAAATGTTTTTGTTATCATAATAACCAAGACTTGGATAATAGAGTGAGATTTCCATAAAGTCATCGAATGTAATGAATAAGTTCTGTTTAATTTTTTTTTGTATTTTTTCTATTAATTTCATATATTATTCTAGATTGAACTTTTATTATTTATATTAAGTATCTTAATGTCTAAACGTATAAAAAAAAATAGAAAAATTGCTTTAATTACTGGTTCTGCTAGGAGAATTGGGAGTTCTATTGTAAAAGCTCTCCATAGAGATGGAATTGATGTTATATTGCACTATAATAATTCTTCCAATGATGCGAATAAAATAGCTTTAGAACTTAACAATGAAAGAAAGGATTCATGTCTCCCAATCTCTTTTAACTTAAGAAACTTTAATGATTACAGTAAATTTTATAAAGATCTAGGTGCTTGGTCTAATATTGATATTTTGATTAATAACGCTTCGACTTTTTATCCTACTGATATTCAAAATGTTGATGACGAGCATTGGGATGATTTGATTGACGTTAATTTGAAAGCACCATTTTTTTTATCAAAACTATTTTATGATGATCTAAAGAAAAATTCTGGAATAATAATAAATATTGTTGATATATATTCTGATAGGGCGCTAAAAGATTTTTCTATTTATTCTCTATCTAAGTCCGGGCTTAAAATGTTAACAAAATCTCTTGCTATTGAGTTTGGCCCGCATGTTAGAGTCAATGGAATTTCACCAGGTTCTATTTTATGGCCTGAAGTAAAGGAGTATGAAAATGAGCATCAAGCTATTATAGATAGTACTGCTTTAAAGAGACAAGGGGACTCACAAGATATATCTAGCGCTTGCATATATTTAATTAAGAATGCAGATTATGTAACTGGCCAAGTGATTAATGTTGATGGCGGTAGAAATTTAAATTTCTAATTTATTTTTCTCTCGTGATAGTTATTCCAACATCTTCAGACCCACGTATGGCTCCAGGTTTTGAGATCGTAAGCTTAACTAATAAGACATTTTCCTCAGAAAGTATCATTTCAGCAAGTTTTTCTGCAAGCTTTTCAATTAAATTAAATCTATTATTCTCTATATAATTAATAACTTTTTTAGATATGTTCTTATAGTTTAAGGCATATTTGATATCATCAGTTTCAGAAGCTTTTTTAGTATCAACACCAAGCTCTATATTGACATTTATAATTTGATCTACCTGTTTCTCCCAATCAAATATCCCAATTCTCGTTTTAACTTTTAGATTCTTTAAATAAATTATATCCATGATCTTCCTCTTGCTTAATTAGGACATTATACAAATTATCCTTGTCTATAGAGCATATTTTTGATATGTTCTTCCCTTTTTAGGGTTAATTAAGAATATTATGTCTAGAATTTGCGATATTACTGGTAAAAAACCAATGAGTGGTAATAATGTGTCTCATGCACATAATAAAACCAGGAGACGTTTTTTTCCAAATATTCAAACTCATAGGTTTTGGTTAGATAATGAGAAGAGATGGATAAAACTTAGAGTTTCAAAGAAAGGTTTAAGAATTATCGATAAGTATGGAATTGAAAAAGTTCTAAATAAGATGAAATTTAAGAAGAAGGATAAATAAGCAATGAGAGAGAAAATAAAGCTTGTGTCATCAGCAAAAACAGGCCACTACTACACAACGACTAAAAACAAAAAAACAACCCCAGACAAGATAGAGATTAAAAAGTTTGACCCAGTCGTAAGAAAGCACGTTATTTATAAAGAATCAAAAATTAAATAGTTATTCTGGGCATGGGCAGAAGCATTGTCCCTTAGCATTCCAACAACACCTTCCACTTTCCCCACTTTTGCTTTTCCACATTGCACAACCAACGCCTGTTGCTCTTGGACCTAGAGGATCAGCAACTTTCACTGCTATTTTATCCTTAATGTTAACTGTTACATACTCATGTAGAGTCTGTGTTTGGCTTTTTACGACAGTTTGTACTTCCTCGTCATCACCAACTGCCCAATCCCAAATATCTTCGGTAGTTTGACATCCTGACACAAAAAGAAAGATTAACGTTATTATACTTACCTTATACCACATGATTCACTCCATTTTATTAATATTATAGCTATTATCTAAGTATTTTATTTAAAAATTATGATAATAAAATATAATGTTCTAAAGGATTCTATCAAAAAAGGATAAATAGTGTCACTAAATTTATATTATACAAAAACACTGCCAAATGACTTGAAAAAGATTATCAATATTATGTCCTTTAACGAAAGTGAAGGGTATTCTGACAATATCCTAAGCACTGGACTTCAAACTTACAATAAGGACAAAATATATGAAATATGGGAATCTACAGATAATGTAAAAGAAGAAACCTACAAGAATATAAATATAAGATATGACAAAGACTATTTATTTGGATCTGTTATTTTTGATTCTTTATGTCAATTTGAAGAAAACTATAAAGACATCTTAACTTTTACAAGAAAATTTAATTATAGATTAATTAAATTATGGCATTTCATACCTAATTTACTAGATATAAACGAAATAAATAAATCTACCTATACAATTTTTTGTGAGGAAAGAGAAAAATTATATAAGGCTTTCTTCACAAACAATAACTATCCTGCAGCAACAGTAGTTGGAACCAAAGGTAAAAAGATTATAATATATTTTATAGCTTCAAGTTACCTAGATATTTTTTACTTGTCTAACTCAAGACAGATAGAGCCATATAAATATCCTAAGGAAATATTTCAATATAAGCCTTTATTTTCAAGAGCGATTAAATTAGGTAAACAAAAAGAGGACTCAAAGATTTTTATATCAGGAACTGCAAGTATTTCTGGGTACCAGTCTAAACACGCTAGCAATTTATCTAAACAGTTTAAGGAGATAATTTTGAATTATAAGAATCTACTTAATATAACTAGTGATTTTTCTAGTAAAAATGACATTTACAGAATCTACATAAAAAATAATATAAATGTTGATACGATAAAGGAATATATTCAGAAAAATTTTAACGAAAATAGGTATTTAATTATTTTTGGGGATATATGCCGTTCAGAATTATTAATTGAAATAGACGGTATAAAAACTAATACATAAATCTATTCAAGTTTTTCAGAGTACTTTCCAGAAGCAGCAAGACTATTTAGCTCTGCTCTTTTCGATATGATTTTTTGAGCCTCAGCTATATTTTTTTCTTCACCAGACCACTTTTTCATTGCCCCCTGTTGGAGTGCCCTTCCGTATGAAAAAGTTAGCTTCCAGCTATTTTTTGAGTTTTTATTAATTAAATTTAAATGATTAGTTGCATCTTCATCTGATTGTCCACCTGATAAAAACGCAATTCCTGGAACACTTTGTGGAACATTTTTTTCTAAACATTCAACTGTTGCATTTGCAACTTCATCTGGTGATGCTTTGGTTGAACATTCATAACCTGAAATAACCATGTTTGGTTTTAATATCATACCATTAAAATTTACATCAAGTGTTTCAAGTGCTTCAAATACAGACTGCAAAGTTAATGATGTAACTTTGTATGAAGTTTCAATTGTATGATTTCCGTCCATTAAAACTTCAGGTTCAACAATTGGTACAATATCATTTTCTTGGCAAATACTTGCATATCTTGCAAGGGCATGAGCATTTGCTTTTAAACAAGCATTTGATGGTAAATTGTCTTTAATTACTAATACTCCTCTCCACTTTGCAAATTTTGCTCCAAGTTTTTTATATTCAATCATTCTATCATTTAAATTGTCTAAACCTTCTGTAATTTTTTCTTCCGGGTGGCACGAAAATGGTTTAGCGCCTCCATCAACCTTTATCCCAGGAATAATTCCAATTTTATTTAGATATTCTGGAAAATTAATTCCATCAGAAGTCTTTTGTTTTATTGTCTCATCAAATAATATAGCACCAGAAATATATTTATTAAGATCACCCGCTTTTACAAGCATGGTTCTATAGTCTCTTCTATTATTTTCACTATCCTCAATATTTAAACTTTTAAATCTCTTTTTTATCGTTGGAAAACTTTCGTCCATTGCAAGAATTCCCTTAGAATCCTTAACCATATTTGTTGCTATTTCATTTAATATATTTTCATTCATCCTTATATTCCTCAATTATACTAGGTAACCAACTTTAACAATTTTAAGAGCATTAGTTCCGCCTTGCATCCCAGCAAGATCACCTTTAGTAATTATCACTAAATCTTCTTTTTGTACAACATTTAAACTCTCTAGAGTACTAATTACATCCCTATTAACCTGCGCATGCTCTTTATCTATTGTTTTTAAATGGGCAGGGTATACACCTTTATATAGGGTAACTTTTCTTAGAGTATGAATATGAGTAGTTATTGCAAAAATTGGGATGATGTGGTTTCTTCTAGACATCCATAAAGCAGTTGACCCTGATTCAGTTAAAGCTGCTATGGCTTTTACATTAAGATTTTCTGATGTTTGCATGCATGCAAGTGCTATAGCTTTATCAATTGTGCTACAAGGAGCTATAAACGAAGTTTGTTTTTTTGTTATTGGATTTTCTTTTTCGGACCCTACACAAATTCTACTCATAGCATTAACTGCCTCAACAGGATGGTCACCCATAGCTGTTTCACTAGATAGCATTACTGCATCTGTACCATCTAATACAGCATTTGCAACATCAAATACTTCTGCTCTCGTTGGGACAGAATTAGTTATCATAGACTCCATCATTTGTGTTGCTGTTATTACAGCTTTATTATTCTTCCTTGCTTTATTAATTAATTCTTTTTGAATAGCCGGTAATTGTGCATCACCAATTTCAACCCCTAGATCTCCTCTTGCAATCATCACAGCATCTGAAGCTTCTATAATACTATCAATATTTTCTATTGCTTCTGCTCTTTCTATCTTAGCAATAATTGATGCATTACATCCTGCTTTATTAATAAGTTCCCTAGCTTGCTCAATATCTTTTGCTTCTTTTGCAAATGACACTGCAAGATAGTCAACATCAATTTCTGCAGCTAATTTAATATCATTTCTATCTTTATCTCCTATAGCGGGAGCTGATAAACCCCCACCTTTTTTATTCATGCCCTTTGAACTATAAAGGAGACCACCCGAGATGATTTTTGTGCATACTTGAGAGTCTTTTACTTTCTCAACTAACAATTCTATTCTTCCATCATCAAGAAGCAATGTATCTCCGGTTTTTATATCGTTAGTTAAATCTGTATATGATGTGCCAACAATTTCTTCGTTTCCTTCCTCAAGACTATAGTTAGAATCTATTGTAAACTTTCCCCCATTTTTTAAATCAATCTTTGAATTCTCAAATTTACCAATTCTAATCTTTGGACCTTGTAAGTCCCCAACAATTCCAATATGGTAGTGTAATTCTTCAGAAATTTTTCTAACTAACTCTGCTCTTTTTTTATGAGTTTCACTATCAGCATGAGAGAAATTTAATCTAACAAGATCAACTCCTGCGTCTATTAATCCTCTTATTACTTCTTCTGAAGATGTTGATGGGCCAATAGTTGCTATTATCTTAGTTTGTCTATATGTTTGATTATTAATTTCTGTCATTATTTTATTTTTTTATGATACTTATTCCAGGTAGCTCCTTATCTTCTAAATATTCTAGAAAAGCTCCACCCCCAGTAGAAGTATAACTTATTCTTTCTAGTTCTGAATATTTTTCTATAGCTGATATAGTGTCTCCACCTCCAGCAACTGTAAAAGCATTTGATTCACTAATAATTTCAGTTATTTTTTTTGTCCCTAATTCATAGTTTTTTTCTTCGAAGATACCTAGTGGCCCATTCCATATAATGGTTTTTGCATCATCAATAATGCTTTTATAAATATTAATAGTTTCAGGTCCAATATCTTTTATAATATCATCGGATTGAATCTCATGTGATTTTTTTATAGTTTGCTCACCATTATTATCACAAGCAACATCAATCGGTAAAGGAAGAGTAACATTATTTGATTTCGCGTATTCAATTATTGCTCTTGCATCATTGATTAATTTTTCTTCTACTAAAGAATCTCCTACATTAATCCCTTTTGCCATCATAAAAGTATTTGCAATACCACCACCAAGAATCATCATATCTACTTTTTTTATTATAGAACTGAGTACATTTAGTTTTGTAGAAACTTTTGCACCACCAATAATAGCAAGCAAAGGTTTTTTTGGGTTTTTAGAGAATTTTTGTAAGTTTTTAATTTCACTTATCATTAGTGGGCCGGCACAAGTAACAGGTGCAAATTTTGCAAGTGTGTAACTAGAGCAATGTGTTCTATGCGCTGCAGCAAAAGCATCCATGACAAAGATATCACAATTTTTTACAATTTTTTTTGCAAGGACCTGATCACCAATTTTTTCTCCTTTAATAAACCTAATATTCTCATATAAGGTTATTTTGTTTTTATAGTCTGGACTGTATTCATCAATTGGGCGTTTTTCAAAGTGAACATTAATACCTATTTTTTCTGATATTTTTTTTGCTACAGATTCAAGACTTAAGTTTTTATCAAAACTTCCTTCATCAGGTCTTCCCATGTGAGATAGTATGCAAACTTTTGCTCTATTTTCTAACATATACTTTATGCTTGGAATAATAGCATCTATTCTTTTTTCACTTAAAATGACTTGGTCTTTTATTGGAACATTTAAATCTTCTCTAACTAGAAGATTTTTATTACTTATGTTTATATCGGTAATGCTATAGTAATCTGACATTAATTGGCTTTCATTAACTCTATTGTTGTATCAATCATTCTATTTGAGAATCCCCATTCATTATCATACCAGGTAAATACTTTAACCAAGCGCTTGTCTATAACCTTAGTTAAATTTGCATCATAAATACCAGATGCTGAAACATGATTAAAATCTGAAGATACTAGCGGTATGTCGTTATATATAATTATGTTTTGCATTTCGTTATTTGTTGAATCCTTCATAATCTTATTGATTTCTTCATGACTAGTATCCTTTTTTGACGTAAATACAAGGTCTACTAATGATACGTTAACTAGAGGCACTCTCATTGCATAGCCATCAAACTTGCCTTTTAACTCTGGGATAACTATACCAACAGCTTTTGCTGCGCCCGTTTTAGTTGGTATTATTGATTGAACAGCAGATCTTGCCCTCCTAATATCTTTATGATTTGCATCAATTAATCTTTGATCATTCGTAAATGAATGTATTGTTGTTAATAGACCTTTTTCAATGCCTACGGTATCGTTTAACACTTTTATAATAGGAGCTATACAATTTGTTGTGCAGGATGCATTCGATATGATTTCATCAGTACTTTTTAAAATATTATGATTGACTCCATAAACAATTGTTGCATCCACTTTATCATCCCCTGGAGCAGATATAATCACCTTTTTTGCACCATTTTTAATATGAACTGACGCTTTTTCTCGAGTTGTAAATCTTCCAGTGCATTCATAAACGACATCTATATCTTTCCATTTTACATTTGATGGATCTCTTTCTGATGTCATTAAAATTTTATGGTTACCTATAATTAAATGGTCTTTATCAGCGCTGACATCTTGGTTAAATACTCCATGAGCAGTATCATATTTTGTTAAATGTGCGCTAACTTTATTATCGCCTGGATCGTTAATTGCAACTATATTAATTTCATTCTGACGATTTGATTCATATACTGCTCTTAGTATATTTCTTCCAATTCTTCCATAACCATTTATACCAACATTTATTTTCATAACTTTGATCCTTTATTTTAAAGTTTCTTTCACGATATCTATTATATTATTAATAGTAAATCCATAATAATCCATTAAGGTGTTGCCTGGCGCTGAGGCTCCAAAATTATTTATACTCACTATAGATCCATTTAAACCGACATATTTATACCAAGCTGTTTCACTACCAGCTTCTACAGCGATTCTATTTGTACATTCTTTTGGTAAGACAGAGTCCTTATATAGCTCATCTTGTTTCTCAAAAATTTCCATTGAAGGCATAGATACTACCCTTACATGTATATTCTCTTTTTCAAGCTCAATTGCCGCTTGCATTGTGATACTAACTTCACTTCCAGTTGATATCAATATTAAATCAAAATTTTGTGAATCTTTTAATACATAAGCACCTTTTTGTATTAAAGCAATTTTTTCATTATCTCTTTTTTGATAATCACAACTTTGTCTTGATAAAATAAGGCAAGTTGGTCCATTATTATTTTCTATTGCATATTTCCAGGCAAAAGCAGTTTCCACTGTATCGCATGGTCGTATAACAGTAACATTTGGAATTTCTCTTAGTGTATTTATATGTTCAATAGGTTGATGTGTAGGACCATCTTCTCCTAGCCCAATTGAATCATGAGTAAAAATAAATATATTTTGAAGCTGCATCAGCGCAGACATTCTTATAGCATTTCTAGAATAATCAGAAAAGGTTAAGAAAGTACCTCCATAAGGCATGAATCCTCCATATAAACTAATACCGTTCATAATTGCAGACATACCAAATTCTCTAACGCCGTAATTTATATAATTCCCACCTTGTTCTGCAGCTATATCTTTTGATCCAGACCAGGTTGTTAAATTGGATGCTGCTAGATCAGCGGACCCACCTATTAGCTCAGGAAGTGAATTTGCATAATTTTCTATAGTAATCTGCGATGCTTTTCTAGTTGCTATGGACTCAGATTTTTCTTCTAACAATTTTATATAATTTTGAAAAATCTTATTAAAATTTTTTGGCAACTCTGAGTTAAGTCTTCTTTGTAATTCGGAATAAAGGTCTGGATATTTATTCTTGTACTTATTTATTTTTTCATTCCATGAATTTTCTAGCTCCTCACCCTTTTTTGTTGCGTCCCACTCTTTATAAATTTCTTTAGGAATAGAGAAAGGTCCATATTCCCAGCCGATATTTTTCTTTGTTAGATTTATCTCCTCATCTCCTAGAGGAGCACCATGGGAGCTTTCTTTGCCCTCCTTATTTGGTGAGCCAAATCCAATTTTTGTTTTGCAACAAATTAAAGTTGGTTTATCTGATTTATGTGCTTCTAGAATTGCTTTAGATATATCATTAGGATTATGTCCATTTATATCTGAAATTACATTCCACTTATAAGCTTTAAATCTATTAGGAGTATTGTCCGTAAACCACCCCTCCACGTCTCCATCAATCGATATACCATTATCATCATAAAAGACAATTAATTTTTTTAATTTGAGGGTACCTGCTAAAGAACAGACTTCATGAGATATCCCTTCCATTAAACATCCATCCCCAGTAAACACATAGGTATAATGGTCTATTATCTTCATATCTTTTTTATTAAATTGCTCCCCAAGAATTTTTTCTGATATAGCCATACCAACGCCATTAGCTAAGCCTTGACCTAATGGTCCAGTTGTAGTTTCAACACCATAGGATTTTTCTAGTTCAGGATGCCCCGGCGTTTTAGAATTTAGTTGTCTGAAGTTTTTAATATCATCAATATTAATTTTGTAACCTGTTAGGTGTAATAAACTGTATAAAAGCATAGACCCATGTCCATTAGATAATATAAACCTATCTCTATTTATCCAAGTTGGATTATTTGGATTATGCTTTAAGAAATCATTCCATAGTACTTCAGCAATATCAGCCATTCCAAGAGGCATGCCTGGATGACCAGATTTTGCTTTTTCAACTGCGTCCATTGACAATGCCCTGATTGCATTTGCCAAGATTATTTTTTCTATTTTATGATTCTCTTTCACCAATTTTAATTTCTTTTTGGTTAATTAGATTATGAATATTTCCTTTATGACGCCACAACACAATAAGCGTTATAAGTACCGTTACAAAAGTTATATAAGAGCTACTATAACTAAGCCATATATATAATGGTAAAAAAACAAATGTAACTATAGCAGATAATGCCGAGTATCTGAATAGAAAAGCAATAGAAAGCCACGTTATTAAACAAATGATGCCAAGTAATATGTCAAAACCCAGTATTACCCCAAAGGAAGTTGCTACTCCTTTTCCGCCAGCAAACCTAAAATATATAGGGAAAACATGTCCAAGTATTGACATAGAGCCCACGATTAGTGTCAGCAAATCATCAAAACCAAGAAATCTTGCGAGTACAGTAGGGATAAGCCCTTTAAGAATATCTATAAATAGTGTTTGGGCGGCAAGTAATTTTTCCCCGGATCTTAAAATATTTGTTGCTCCAGGGTTCTTTGACCCATACTCTCTTGGGTCTGGAAGATTCTTAAGTCTAGAAAGTAATATAGAGCTATTAATAGCCCCTAGTAGGTAACTTACTGTTAATAATATGGTATAAATAATAAGTGATTCGTCCAAAATTACCTCATTTATATTATATATGTCGCATTATAAAGATAAAGCTAAAAAAAAGTATAAAATATTATTGATACATGGCTGGGGGTTTCCCCCCTCAATATGGGAGACGTACCTAAAAGGAAATTTTATTAATTCAGAGATAGTAAACTTAAATCTGTATGATTTTCATTTAGAGTCTAGTGCTAGTTTCCATGAAATTGCAAAAATTGTGGCTAATTCTCATAAAAAATTTGACCTGGTTTTGTGTTGGTCTTTAGGTTGTTTTTTAGGTAGAGAGATAGACTTTATAATAGGTAAAGAGATAAAAAAAATTATATTCGTTTCATACCTGCCAAAATATATAGCTGAAAAAAACTGGAAGTTTGGTTTTCAGAATGAAGAGATTTTACAATTACAGGAAGGTATAAAAAAAGACTTTAAAAAATCTCTTAAAAATTTTTATTTATACTCTATTAATAATAATAGTAAT
>JAYZIH010000015.1:0-4396 GCA_036165695.1 Pseudomonadota bacterium
TTTTCAAAAAAACAAGTAGAGGTAATTAATGAATAAATCTGATCTTATCGATGCAATAGCAGACTCAACTGGCCTAAGTAAAGCTGATGCGGGCAGAGCATTAGAATCTTTATTAGGTTCAATAACATCAACTCTACAATCTGGGAATAAAGTAACAATCCCAGGTTTCGGAACATTTGAGGCAAGACATAGAAATGCAAGAATGGGAAGGAATCCTCAAACTGGAGAAACAATTCAAATTAAAGCTTCTGTTACACCAGGCTTTAAAGCTGGAAAGGCATTAAAGGATGCATTAAACTAAGCTCCACCTGAACTAAGGGTGCTTAGCTCAGTTGGTAGAGCGTCGCCCTTACAAGGCGGATGTCGGGGGTTCGAATCCCTCAGCACCCACCAATATAAAGGTTATGGAGTGGTAGTTCAGCTTGGTTAGAATACCTGCCTGTCACGCAGGGGGTCGCGGGTTCGAGTCCCGTCCACTCCGCCATTAGAGAGGAAACTAAGTTGTTACAAAATATCAGAGATAAAGCTACGGGCTGGATAGCCTACTTAATAATAATTGGTATCAGCATACCGTTTGCTCTATGGGGTATAGATCAGTACTTTACAGCATCTCCATCTGTAGTTGCAGAAGTTAATGGAAAAAAGATTTCTCAAACAAGTTTTTATAATGTCTACCAAGAAAGGTATAAAGATATTAAAGAGTCTATATCGCAAAACAAAGAGGAGTCAGATCTGCAAGAAAAAATAATAAAGAGAACGGTATTAGATGACTTAATAGATACACTTATAGTTGATAAATTTACAACAGAAAATAATTTTAAGGTAACCGATCAAGCCTTAATAAAAGATATACAGAAAAATGATATATTTAAGGAAGATGGAAAATTCATATATGAAAGATATGAAAATATATTAAAAAGACAAGGTATTAAAACGTCAGAATATGAAAGAATAAGGAAAAATGAATTAAAATCATTGCAATTCTTTAACTCAATAGTGCTGACATCGTTGATCTCAAAAACACAATTGGAATATTTGAAAAATTTAAAATATCAAAAAAGAAACTTTAAAACATTCTCTCTAAGTTATAAAGATTTTACAAAAGGAAGAGAAAAAATACTAGAAGCTGACAAGAAGAAGTTCTACGAAAATAGAAAAGAATTTTTTCAACACCCACAAAAGATTAACATTGAATACTTAATTTTTAATGAAGATACAATTAAAAGTAAAATTTCTATAACTGAAGATGAACTTGAAAGTTATTATAATGATAATATTTCAAATTATACTACGCCTACCTCTAGGAAACTAAGACAGATATTTCTAAAAAAAGATTCTGATAGCTTTGAAAGTAACGAAGCTAATCATACTAGTAAAAAATTAGATTTAGCGAATGATATTAAGAAAAGAATTGATAATGGTGAGAATTTTGGATTATTAGCTTCAAAATATTCTGATGATAAGTTGTCTAAGGATAAAAACGGTGATATTGGGTGGATAAGAAAAAAAGACTTAGATGAAAAGCTTGGATCGCTAATATTTTCTTTAAATATTAATGAGGTTAGTGATGTAATAGAAACAGATAATGGTTACTATATCTTTAAAGCTTCAAAAGAAAGGAAAAAGGTTGTTAAAAGTTTTAGTGCTGTTAGGAAAGAAATATATACCAAATATAGTAATGAGAAAAATAAAAATAACTTTGATTCTACTATTGAAGAAATAGCTAACTTATCTTTTGAATCGCCAAATACACTATCACCAATTGCTAATTTACTGGGTGTTTCTATAAAATCTACTGGTCTTAAAACGATTCCTCTTTTAAAAAAGAAAAATTTGTTTTTGAAAGATATAAATGTGTCTAATGCAGTTTTTTCAAAACCAATATACGAAGACAATCTAAATAGCGATATCCTTCCAATAAAGAATGGTAATTTCTTAATTTTTCGAATAAAGGAGAAATCTAACATTACGTATAAAAAATTAAAAGAAGTTGAAAAAGAGGTAGAAGACTTAATTAGAATTGAAGAATCTATGATGTCTATGACTAAATCTCTTGATGACATCAAAATAAAACTAAAAAGTGGCTCAGGTTTTGACGATATGGCTAGTTCATACGGTAAAAGAGTGAAATTCTATAAAAATATTGAAAGAGAGAATAGTGAAATTAACTCTAGGTTAAATGAAACCTTATTCTCGCTTTCAGAAAAAAATCCTATAGCAGCTGTTGAATCTAGTACTGGAATTTATGACATTATTTATTTAACAGACATAATTGATGGAGATAGTGATTTAAGTGAGGAATCTCTAAACGTAATGCTATCAAATGAGCTATCTAATAAGGAGCTTTATGCAATAATACAGCATCTTAGAAAGGACTCTGATATAGAAATTTTTCCAGAAAATTTAGAATAATTCATGATCAAAGACCATTCAGTAAGAATTATATTAATCTCTATTATATTAGGTTTTATTGTTGGGAATATCGTTGAAACTAAAAGCGTATTCTACGAAATTATAGATACAATAGGAGTTATATTCCTAAATTCTTTAAAGATGATTGTGGTGCCTTTAATTATGGCATCTTTAATTTCAAGTATCACATCAATGAAAAAATCTGAAAAAATTGCTCCTTTAGGAATTAGCACAATTATATATTATTTTTTGACAAGTTTAATCGCTATTACCGTTGGTCTTATACTTGTTAATATAATAAAACCAGGAATATTAAATGGTGAAAAAACTTCAGAAATATTTGGTCTAAATTCTGCTAACTCATCATTAGCTGTTGAGAATATTAGTGGAGAACAAACTATTTCTGATTTTTTTACTTCTATAATTCCAAGTAATATTTTAGAAGGTATTGTTAGTGGAAATATGTTAGCAATTATCTTTTTTAGTATAATATTTGGTGTCGTTCTAAGAAATTTACCAAAAGCAAAAGGTGAATTTCTAATAAATTTTTGGGAATCTATTTACCTTGTTATATTTAATGTAATGAAAATATTTTTATCTTTCATGCCAATAGGTGTATTTTGCTTAATAGCAAAGTCATCAGCAAATTTTGATACTGATGCTTATACTATATTACTTAAATTTATAATAACAGTAATGTTATCATTATTTATTTATGGTTTTCTTATACTACCAGTTATATTGAAAATTTTTAAGGTAGATCCAATTCAACATTATAAGAATGTTTTTCCTGCACTGTTGATGGCTTTTTCTTCAAGTTCTTCAATGGCTACAATACCTGAAACTACTAGGTGTTTAATTGATAACTCTAAAGTGCCAAAAAAAATAGTAAGTTTTGTGGTTCCTTTAGGGGCCACTATAAATATGGATGGAACTGCACTTTTTGAATGTGTAGCTGTAATCTTTATTGCACAAATATATGGTGTAGATTTAACTTATGTTGATCAATTTTTAATCCTCTTTATTGCTTTACTTACGTCTGTTGGGGTAGCAGGAGTTCCTGCTGCAAGTTTTGTGGCTATTATAATTATTCTATCAACTGTAGGTCTCCCATTAGAAGCTGTAGGACTTCTTCTTGGAATAGATAGATTGCTTGACATGTCTAGAACATCAGTAAATGTTCTTGGAGATACTTGTTGCACAAAAATTATATCAAAGAGGTTTTCTGCCTAATTAATATCTGGCATACCAATTATGTTGAACCCAGAGTCAACATAGATAGTTTGCCCAGTAATCCCACTTGCAAGATCTGACCCTAGAAATGATGCAGTATCTCCAACTTCTTTTGTAGTTACATTTCTTTTTAATGGAGAGTTAGCTTCCACAAAATCAAGCATCTTCCTAAAATCTGAAATTCCAGCTGCAGCTAGTGTTTTAATAGGTCCTGCAGATATACAATTAACTCTAATATTTTCTTTACCAAGAGAATATGCTAAATATCTAACATTTGCTTCTAAGCTTGCTTTAGCGACACCCATTACATTATAGTTCGGCATTCCTCTAAGCGCTCCAAGGTATGACAGTGAAATTATAGAAGGATTAGAGCCTTTAAGCATGCTTTTTGCATATTTACATATTTCTAAAAGACTATAACTACTAATAGTGTGAGACGTTATGAAACCATTTTTTGTTGTATTTTCTACATAATCTCCCTGTAACTCTTCTTTTGGAGCAAAAGCCAGAGAATGGACTATAATATCAAAAGTGTTCCAGGTCTTTGAAAGTTCACTTAACATATTCTGTATACCATTTTCTTCAGAAACATCACATGGTATTACTATTTTTGAATTACATTTGCTAGCTAATTCTTCAACTCTAGATAATAGTTTTTCATTTTGGTATGTAAACGCTAATTCCGCACCGTTTTCATACATAGAATTTGCAATGCCCCAAGCTATAGACCTGTTGCTAGCTACACCCAAGA
>JAYZIH010000016.1:0-7962 GCA_036165695.1 Pseudomonadota bacterium
ATAAAAAATTAATATTTTATATTTTTATACTATCATATAATAATTATACATGTTTGCTAATTTAAAAATCTATAACCAAGAACTTATTACACAAGCAGAGCAAAAAAGTTTTGTAGAAGAGGATAGCTATTTAATAATGAAAAGAGCAGCTTTGGCATGTGCAAAATATATAGATACAAATTACGAATTAAAAAACATCTTAATTTTATGTGGACCAGGAAACAATGGCGGAGATGGGATTCTAATCGCAAAAGATCTCATGGAAAAAAATTATAACGTTAGAATTTATTCTCCAACAGACTGTGGTAAATCAGAAGACTCTTCAAAAGCATTATCTGAATTAAATAATAAAAATATTTTTTGTAGTTCTCTAAATCTTGATGATGTTGACCTAGTAGTTGATGCATTATTTGGTTTTAACTTAAATAAACCATTGTCTAAAAACATTATAAGTGTTATTGAAAAAGTAAATTCTCATAAGTCTATTAAATTATCTATAGATGTTGCTTCAGGTTTATATTGTGATGATGGGCATATAGATAACGAAGCTTTTAAAGCTGATACAACTTTAACTTTCCATAGAATAAAACCTTGTCATGTTTTACATCCAGGAAAAGAATATTCAGGTAATGTTAAGATTATAGATATAGGCCTTAAAGATCTTGATAAAAATTGTAATTCTGAAATTATTTCATTTCCTGAAATAAAAACTCCACACACTAATGTGCATAAATATAAAAGTGGAGAATTATATATTATTGCTAGTGAAGATATGGTAGGTGCTTCAAAACTTGCAACTCTTTCAGCAAGCCAAGTTGCTCTGAAATCTGGAACTGGAATTGTAAAATTATTAGTTAAAGAAGGATATGAAGACTTTTATAAAAAACACATACTTGAAGAAATGTTAGTTAGCTATAAAGATGCTGATGATCTTAATCAAATTTTATTTAGTGCTAATAACTGTAATATGGTATTTGGCTGTGGAATCAAAGTATGTGAAGAGAGTCATGAAGTACTTGAGATGATACTAAAGATTAAATGTAATTTAGTATTAGATGCATCTGCTTTTTCTATAATGGAACAGGATAGAGATAAGTTTATTAATTTATTAAGAGCTCATAATGGTGAGATTGTGCTTACCCCACACCAAGGTGAATTTAGGAGAATTTTTAAAACCTCTAAAAATAAGATAGATGACGTTATGTTGGCTGCAAGAGAAACTAATAATATAGTATTGTTTAAAGGTAATGACACAGTAATTTCCTCTAACAATAAGGTATTTGTTAATTATTCAACTTCACCATACCTAGCTACAGCTGGTTCTGGCGACGTATTATCTGGAATAATTGGAAGTTTACTTGCCCAAGGATATGAAGGAATTATGGCTTCAACAATAGGTTGTTATCTACACTCAATGTGTGCTCTAGAAATCAATAAGCCTCTTAGCGCAAATGATCTTATACAGAAAATACCTGATGTGATAAAAAAGCATTCATCCTAAAAAACTACTATTTCTCCATATAATGTTTCATTAATACTTCTGCAACCTCAGGTCGTGCAAATTCCTCTGGTAAAGACTCACCATTTGATAACATCTCTCTAACCTTTGTACCTGATAAAATAACAAAATCATCTTTTGTATGGTCTGTTACATCTTTCATCATAACAACTTTATTTAATTTCTTAGAATAGGCCGTATGATCTGCATTAAATATTTTAATCTCTAATGCATTATCAGGTATCTGTCCAAAAATTTCTTGTGCATCAAATGCGCCATAATAATCACCAACACCTGCATGATCACGCCCAACAATTAGATAATTACATCCACAATTTTGTCTGAACAAAGCATGTAATAGAGCCTCTCTAGGTCCTGCATATAACATATCGAATCCATACCCTGTAATCATGACAAAGTTTTCAGGAAAATAATGTTTAACCATAGTTCTAATAGCTGCATCTCTTACATCTGCGGGTATGTCTCCTGGTTTAAGTTTACCAAGTAACATGTGAATTAATATGCCATCTGCATCAACTTGCTCTGCAGCCATTCTACATAGTTCTTCATGAGCACGATGCATTGGGTTTCTTGTTTGAAAAGCAACAACATTATTTAAACCTTTAGCTTCTATATCCTGTCTAATCTGTACTGCAGTTCTAAAAGTTGATGAAAATTCTTCTTCAAAATAACTATAATTTAAAACCTTTACTGGGCCACTTATTAAATAATTTCCTTGTTCATACATAGTCTTTACGCCTGGATGTTCAGGATCTTTAGTTCCAAATGTTTTTTCTACAATTAAATCAACATCGTCAGGTGTTAGATGCTCTACATTATTAATTTTCTGGACCGCGATTACATTTTCATTACTCATGTTAGGATCAATTAAAGCAACTTCTTCGCCAACAGAAATCCCTGGGTCTTCCTTAACAAGATTCATAACTGGCGTTGGCCAGAACAAATCATTTTTTATTTTCATATTATTTGCTACAGATAAAACATCTTCCTTATCCATAAAACCTTCTAATGGAGTAAAGTATCCAGCTCCTAGCATCACAAGATTTGATGCTGCTGCCGAACAGATTTTAATAGATTTCATATTTTTTGATGATTCTAGGATTTCCTTCCTTGATGAACCATCCTCAACAATTCGTGGTAGTAATATATCTGAACCATGAGGCTTAATCATAGATTTTCTCCAAGTCCTTATTTGTATAGTATTAACAAGATTTTATAATGCGTTCATGTTATCCTAAATATTAAGTATGTACAAAATATAATTGTAAAATATCTATATGGAAAAACTAATCGCGCCATCAATCCTGTCTGCGGATTTTGCTAAATTAGGTGAAGAAGTTGAAAGTGTAATTAAAGCTGGAGCTGACATTGTTCACTTTGATGTAATGGATAATCATTATGTCCCAAATTTAACATTCGGACCTATTATATGTGAGTCGCTAATTAATTATGGCATTAAAAAGCCAATTGATGTTCATCTAATGGTGCAGCCCGTAGATGATTTGATTAGAAACTTTATTAATGCAGGAGCAAAATGGATTTCTTTTCATCCTGAAGCAAGTAATCATGTTGATAGAAGCATACAGCTAATTAAAGATAAAAGCTGTATGGTAGGTATTGCGCTAAACCCTGCATCTCCATTATCACTTTTAGATCATATTCTAGACAAAATTGACTTTGTCTTAATAATGACTGTAAATCCAGGGTTTGGGGGGCAACAGTTCATTCCAAATATGATTGAGAAAATAAGTCAGTGTAAAGAGATAATAGAAAAATCGGGTCGAGACATAAAAATAGAAGTTGATGGTGGTATTGGAATAGATAATATAAAAGCAGTTAAAGATGCAGGCGCCGACATTTTTGTTGCTGGGTCTGCCATTTTCAAATCTAAAGATTATGTAGATACCATTTCAAAAATGAAAGAACTAATTAAATAAATTTAAAAATGCACGATTTTGATTTTGTAAAATTAGTTGATGAAAAGTTTACACATATTTCCTTTAGTAAAAAAATTCAAAACAACAACCATACGCCTTTAGAAGTTTATAAAAAATTTCCAAAGAAAAATTCATTTCTATTCGAATCAGCCCTACATGGAGGCAAATGGAGTCGGTATTCTATTATTGGTTTAGAAAGTTCAGAATTAATTAAAGTAAATACTGACGAAATTGAACATCAAAAAAAATCAGAGTGCAAAAAAATAAAGACAAAAACTCCTTTAGAATGGATAGAGGAATTCTATGAAAAATTTAAAATTGCAAACCTACCGGAAGACCTGCCATTTTCTGGCGGCTTAGTTGGATACTTTGGTTATGAAACAATTAGCTTTATAGAGGATAAGATATCTCTTAATAAAACAAATGAAATCGATGTTCCTGATATAACATTATTTGTTTGTCATGAGGTTGTAGTATTTGATAGCCTGGAAAATACTATATATATAGTAGTAAATGAGCAATTAAATAAAGATCATAATTATGACAAAGCAAAATCAAGAATTGATGATATTGAGAAAATCATTATAGGCAATCAGGAGTTAAGCGAAGATACAGCAACAGATAGCTCTACAGAATCAACTTTTATTCAAAGATTTAAAGAAGAAGATTTTATGAAGGCAGTCGATAAAATAAAAGATTACATAATTAATGGTGATGTTATGCAAGTTGTACTTTCTCAAAGGCTTTCCAAAAAATTTGATCAACATCCTATAGACTTTTATGACGCATTGAGAGAAATGAACCCTTCCCCTTATATGTACTATTTAGATATGGATTCATTTCAAATTATTGGGTCATCACCAGAAATTTTAGTTAAATTACAAGATAATAAAATTACTGTGCGCCCGATTGCAGGTACGAGAAAAAGAGGTTCATCAGAAATAGAAGATGAAGCAAATGCAAAAGACTTGATGAGTGATCCAAAAGAATTAGCGGAACATTTGATGTTAATAGATCTTGGAAGAAACGATATAGGAAGAATCTCAGAAGTGGGATCAGTTAAGTTAACAGAAAAGATGATTGTAGAGAAATATTCACACGTAATGCATATTGTTTCTAATGTAGAAGGTGAAAGAGTAGCTAATACAACTCCTTTATCTGTTCTTAAAGCTACATTCCCAGCAGGTACAGTCTCTGGAGCACCAAAGATACGGGCTATGGAGATAATTAATGAACTTGAACCTGTTAAAAGAGGGATATATTCTGGTGCAATAGGATACTTATCGTGGTCAGGTAATCTTGATACAGCTATCTCAATTAGAACAGCAGTTGTAAAAGATAACATGATACATGTGCAAGCAGGAGCCGGGATAGTTTATGATTCGGAACCAGAGAAGGAATGGATAGAAACTATGAATAAAGCGAAAGCATTACTAAGTGCAGTTGAGAAAATTGAGTTAAATAAGGGTAATTAAAATGATTTTAATGATTGATAACTATGATTCCTTTACATACAACATCGTTCAGTACCTGGGCGAGCTAAAGGCTGATGTTAAAGTAGTTAGGAATGACATGGTTTCACTAAAAGATATTGATTTTATGGAGCCAGAAAAAATTGTTATATCTCCAGGTCCTTGCACACCAAACGAGGCTGGCATATCTGTAGAGGTGATAAAAAACTATCATAAACAAATTCCAATTTTGGGAGTATGCCTTGGACATCAAAGTATTGGTGCAGCTTTTGGAGGGAATATAATAAAAGCTAACCAAATTATGCATGGAAAAACTTCTGATATTATACATAATGGAACAGATATCTTTAAAGATGTAGGTAACCCTTTTACTGCAACACGATATCACTCTCTTGTTATAGAACAAAATAGTTTGCCAGACTGCCTGGAAGTAATTGCATGGACACAGAATGGGGGAGATAAAATTGATGAAATTATGGGAGTACGCCATAAGGAATATGAGGTCCACGGTGTACAATTTCATCCTGAGTCAATCCTAACTGAGCACGGACATAAAATTTTAGATAATTTCTTAAAAATAAAATGAATATAACAGAAGCAACAGAAAAAATATCTTCAAAGCAAGATCTTGAACATGATGAAATAAAGTCTGTCATGAGCAGTATTATGTCTGGAGAGTGTACAGAAATTGAGATAATTAGTTTTTTAATGTCTTTAAAAACCAAGGGTGAGTCGATAGTAGAAATTGGTGGTGCTGCTGAAATCTTACGAGAGATGAGTACGAAACTAAAGTTAGACGACCCAGAAATTGTAGATACCTGTGGCACCGGGGGAGACTCTGCAAATACTTTTAATATATCTACTACGGCTGCTGTTGTTGCAGCTGCTGCTGGAGTCAAGATAGCTAAGCATGGGAATAAATCTGTTTCAAGTAAATCTGGCAGTGCTGACCTTCTTGAGCATGCAGGATTTAATATTAATTTATCTTTAGAAGAAGCTGTTGATTGTTATAAAAAAAATAATTTAACTTTTATGTTTGCACCTAAATATCATTCAGCTATGAAAAATGTAGCAAAAGCTAGAGCACAGGTTAAAACAAGAACTATTTTTAATCTTTTGGGCCCGCTAGCAAATCCAGCTGGTGCAAAAAAACAAATTATTGGAGTTTATGATCAGAGTTTAGTTGTTCCAATTGCGCAAGTAGCAAGTAAGCTAGGGCTACAAAGAGTAATGGTAGTGCATTCTGAGGATGGGTTGGATGAAATTTCTTGTCACAAGAAAACATATATTGCGGAAGTAAATCAAGGAGATCTAAGTGAATATATGATTGCACCAGGAGATTTTGGGATTGAACCATGCCCCCTTGATAACTTAAAGGTTAATTCAGTTGAGGAAAGCTATAAAATTTTTATGGATGTACTCGAAAATAAAAACCAAGATGCTATTAATATAGTTGCAATGAATGCTGGAGCAGCAATTTATATTTCAGGTATTACTAAATCTATGCAAGATGGCTTTAAGCTTGCTAAGGAAAAAATTATATCTGGTGAAGCCCTAAAAAAATTAACTGCTATAAAACAATATCAACCTACTATAAATAAAACAGACACTGTGCTTACTGAAATTCTTGCTCATAAAAAAACAGAAATTGCTGAAAAAAAGAAAAAGCTATCAGTGGAGGCGCTAGCAGAAATCAATTACATGGAAGGTTTAAAAAGAGATTTTAAAAGTAGCTTGCTAGAAAAAATTAAAAAAAATGAGCCAGCAGTTATCGCTGAAATTAAGAGAGCTTCTCCAAGTAAAGGAGAAATTAGAATGGATATTAATCCCGGTACTGTTGCTAGCACATATGAACAGATGGGAGCAACATGTCTATCAGTGTTAACAGATTCAAAATATTTTAAAGGCTCTGGTGTTATTTTAGAATTAGCTAAAAAAGCTTGTAACTTACCTGTCTTACGTAAAGACTTTATCATTGATGAATACCAAATTGAAGAATCAGTTGCAATGGGGGCTGACTGTATATTATTAATCGTTGCAGCACTCAAAAAAGATCAGTTAGAAAGCTTATATAAAAAAGCGAAAGATAAAAACTTGGATGTTATAACTGAGGTGCATGACGCAGAAGAATTAGACGTTGCTTTAGAAGTTGGGTGCGACATTATTGGTATCAATAATCGTAATCTTCATAATTTTGAAGTTAATTTAAATACTACCTTAGAACTACTAGGAAAGATTGATGAGGAAAAATTAGTTATCACAGAAAGCGGGATTAAAACAAAAGATGATGTTGAACTTATGAAGAAAAATGGTGTGCATTCATTTCTTGTTGGAGAATCCTTTATGGTGTCTGATGATCCTATAAAAAAATATAAAGAAATCTTCGAATAAATTGAAAATTACTATAAAAAATTGTTGTCAATGTGGTTCTGATCAAATTAAGTTTGTTGTACCCGCAGGTGACAATAAAGAACGTTATGTTTGTGGAGCATGTGGATTTATTCATTATCAGAATCCTAATATTGTTGCTGGCTGTATTCTTGAATGGGAGAACCAAATATTATTATGTAAACGAGCAATCCATCCGCAACTTAATAAGTGGACCTTGCCCGCAGGCTTTCTTGAAAATGGTGAACCCCTTGAAGTAGGAGCAGCACGTGAATGCTTAGAAGAAGCTAATGCAATCCCAAAAGATATGTGTGTTTTCTCTATTTATAGCTTAGTTCATATAGATCAAATCTATATTATGTATTATGCAACATTACAAAATGGGCAACATAGCCCAGGATTAGAAGAATCCTTTGAAACCCAATTATTTAGCAAAGAACAAATTCCCTGGAGTGAGCTTGCCTTTCCTATTATTACTGAAAACCTAAAGTTATTTTATGAGAAACATGTGCCATCACAACCATATAGTGGAGTAATTGATAAGGTTAATGATGAATACGTAATTAGTCGAAACTAATTAGACAAGATATATACTATTTGGTATTTTAATTCTATGGATATATACCCTAAAACTATAGACTTAAAT
>JAYZIH010000017.1:0-3640 GCA_036165695.1 Pseudomonadota bacterium
AACTACAATTATAACTCCAAATAAAAATGAATATTATAAATATAAAGAAATTTCTAAAAAATATAAAATTCAAGATGGTAATGTTAATAATATTGCAAACCATATATTAATTACAGATTTTCAAACTAGGGGAAATAAAATAAAAAGTAGACTCATTAAAAAAGAGGGAGAAATTATTGATTACATATCAGTAAAAAAAAATGGGTCCTACCACGGGACTGGATGTACATTGTCTACTGCTATTGCATGCAATATAGTTAATAAAAAAAGTACAAATGATGCAGTAAATATTTCTTTAAAATATGTTTCAAAGTGTATTAGATCTTCATATCAGCGAGGTAAGTCCCAAATTTTAACATATAGGTATAAGTAATTGAAAGGTTTGTATGCAATTGTAGATAATAAAACACTAATTTCTAAAAACTTTGAAAAGATTATTCTTTCAATGATAAGGAAAGAAATAAGAATATTTCAAATTAGAATTAAACATAGAATTAAACTTAAAGAAATAAATAAAATTATTTTCTTAAAAAGAATTTGTAGATCCTACAACTGCAAGATTATTATCAATGATAATATATTTATTGCAAAAAAATTAGACCTAGATGGTATTCATATTGGTAAGTCAGATATAAGTGTAATAAATGCAAAAAGGATACTTGGTGTTAATAAAATAATTGGTGTCTCATGCTACAATAGTACTCAAAGAGCTAAGTTTGCAGAAGAAAATAGAGCAACATACATATCTTTAGGTAGTCTTTATAATACTACTACTAAGAAGAATTCAGTTAATTTAAAGGTTTCTACAATTAATAAGGTAAAATCTTTAATTAATGTTCCTGTCTGTTTGATAGGTGGTATTAATAAAAATAATATAAATAGAGCTATGGCGTATAACCCAGATTTAATTGCAATATCTAAGTCTTTAAAAAGCATTCCTGATATAATAAAAGTTACAAGAATTTATAATAGAAATTAAGGAATGGTTAAAAAGTCTAAACGAGCGTTTACTGAAGCGCAAAAATATATTCTAGGAGGCGTGAATTCTCCTGTTAGAGCATTTAAAAGTGTTGATTCTAATCCTATATTTATAAATAAAGCTAAAGGACAATATATTTATGACCTAGATGGAAATAAATATATTGATTATGTTGGATCTTGGGGTCCAGCAATACTTGGGCATGCTGATACAGATGTAATTAAATCTATTAAAAAAATTGAAAGTAATGGTTTATGTTTTGGAGCTCCAACAAATGAAGAGACAGAACTTTGTAAATTAATAAATAAATTCTACCCATCAATGGAAAAGATCAGAATGACAAATTCTGGAACAGAGGCAACGATGAGTGCCATAAGGTTGTCAAGAGGCTATACAGGTAGAGATATGATTGTAAAATTCGATGGTTGTTATCATGGCCATGCTGACTCATTACTAGTTAATGCAGGTTCAGGTCCGTTAACTCTAGGTTCACCATCATCACCTGGAGTGCCAAAAGAACTTTCAAGATTAACTCTTAGTTTAAAATATAATGATATAGAAGAATTAGTAAATTGCTTTAAAAGATATGGACATAAAATAGCTTGCGTTATAATTGAACCAATAGCAGGTAATATGGGATGTATATTATCAGAGATGAATTTTCTAAAAAGAATTAGACAGTTATGCAATCAATATCAATCGGTTTTAATTTTTGACGAAGTTATGACAGGTTTTAGAGTATCAATGGGAGGTGCTCAAGAAATATACAAAATTAAACCAGACATTACGACACTAGGAAAAATAATTGGGGGAGGTTTTCCTGTAGGGGCATTTGGTGGAAAAAACAAAATAATGAACAAATTATCTCCTATAGGTGATGTTTACCAGGCAGGAACATTATCTGGCAACCCAATTGCTATGAAAGCAGGAATTGAGACTATAAAGAAACTATCAAAGAAAGGATTTTACAAAGAAATTGAAAAGAAAACTAAATTTTTAGTAAATGGGATTAAAGAAGAAGCCATTAGGAACAACATTCCCTGCCAACTTACATATGCAGGAGGTATGTTTGGATTATTTTTTAGCGAAAATAATAGTATAAAGAATTATAATGATGTCAAAAATTTTAATAACTCACATTTTAAAAAATTTTTCAAACTAATGCTATCGCAAGGTATATATCTTGCTCCATCTCCTTATGAATCAGGATTTGTCTCGATAAAGCATAATGAAGCAGATATTAAAAAAACAATAAAAGCAAGTTCATTGGCATTTAAGTCTTTATCTTAAATTGTATCTTATATATCTTGAAATTTTTTTCTAAAAATACTGCTGTCACCATTAGTCATTAAGACTATTAAGTCATTACTAGTTAGGTCTATAGTTATCTTATTCAGTACATCTTCTATATTAGTATAAAAATTTTTTTCTAAATCTTTATCCAGCCAATCTATGTTCCTAGAGCATACAAGATATAGATCGTCAACACCTTTAAAAGATTCTATAAAGTTATCCTTGTGTGCTCCTGCTATCATGCTGTTAGATCTTATCTCAAATATACATTTTATGTGCTTTCCTTTATATGAATTTTTTATTGAACTTATCCCTGATTTTATTGCACTTGGATGGTGTGCAAAATCATCTATTACAATGTAATCTTGCTCTTTTATTACTTCCAATCTTCTTTTAACGCCTTTAAAATTTTTAATTGCTTTATAAATAATATCTTCCTTTATATTGATTTCTTTTGAGACACAATAAGCTGCTGAAGCATTATCTAGATTATGCTTGCCTAATATACTTAAATTAATATCTTTATTTATTGTAAATGGCTTCTTTTTTGACCAGCATCCCTTATTTAAAACATCATCAATTTCTCTATCCGCTGGGTTATATATAATTGTAGAATTATTTGGCATTGTTCTAATTAAGCTATGGAATTGAAACTTTATTGATTCAATATCAGAGAATATATCAGCATGATCAAACTCTATATTATTTATAATTAAAATATCTGGATCAAAATGCACGAACTTTGATCTTTTATCAAAAAAGGCTGTGTCATATTCATCAGCTTCTATAATAAAATATTTTGAATCTGTATATTTAAAACATGAGTTATTTTCTAATTCTATTCCTCCAATTAAATAACCTGGTTCATAGTCGGCGTCATTTAAAATCTTCACTAGCATACTTGATAAGGTTGTTTTTCCATGTGTCCCAGAAACTGCTATAACAAATTTATCTGCAAGAATATTTTTTTTAAGCCACTCAGGCCCTGAAATATACTTAATATTATTTTCTAAAATATGCTCTACAGAGGGGTCCCCCCTACTTTGGGAGTTCCCTACTATAACTAAATCACAATTATTAATATCATCTATAACGCCTACAGTTTTATTAGGGATAATATTTAATTCTTCAATTTTAGAGCTCATAGGTGGAAAATAATTTTTGTCTTGCCCAGATACTTTATAGCCTTTACTAACTGCTAAACCAGCAAGGGCAGTCATAAACGTACCGCAAATACCTAAAATATGAATATGCAATTTTCTACCTTGTAAATACCCAATCTTGCTCTGTGGACAAAGTCTTATTAAACCTATATGAATCTAAACTAAACTTTTTTAACCTCTCAGGATCTTTTATTTTATTTTTTAT
>JAYZIH010000018.1:0-5556 GCA_036165695.1 Pseudomonadota bacterium
GTTAATTATAAAGGATATTTTAGAGTCTCTAATTCTTATAGCTTGGGGGATGTTTTTTATTGAACCAGAATAGCCTTTATCTAGATTAAACGTAGCCGAAATATTCTCAACGTCTATAGATTTTATAATTGGCCTAAATAGAAATATAGTTTTGTATATATCAACAGATATCAACGCTTCATTAATGTTTGCAATTTTTTCATCAGAGCTGTTGCTTGTTTTCTTTTGAACAATTCTAAACGTTGGATATAATCCGCCCCAGTCCCCCTCTATCTCTTTAATCTTAAACTTTTTCCCTAGTTTCTCAGATATATACTGTTCTACGTCAACTTGATATAAATCTATATTATTAACAATATATCTTAGTGAAATAAGAGACGCTGAAATATAGATTAGAAAAACTATAAGAGTAAATTTTAAATACTTCATGCTATATTCTACTGTTTAACCATATTTGCTTCGTCATTATAGCTATCAATTTCCCACAAACGCTCAATTGCATAAAAATCTCTTGTTTCTTCAAGCATTATATTTACAACAATATCTATTAAATCAATTAAAATCCAATCAGTATTAGCTTCAATACCATTTGCTTTACATGAGTGTTCATCTTTAAGTCTTTTTATTAATATATCGGAAGTTGACTTTGCGTGAGTAGATGACCTACCTGTGCAGACTATTAGGGTATCCGCAAAATTTGATTTTTTACTTATATTTATTTTAACTATGTTTGATGCTTTGCAATCTTCTAATATATTTACTATATTGTCCTCTAAAATCATAAATAAAATTTGCCTTTTAAGAGTAAAGTTTATTTCTTTTTATATAATTCCATATGCTACCAGGAATTAAACCAGTTGGTTCTTCGCCTTTTTTAATCATAGACCTAATATTAGACGAAGAAGACTCAATACTTAATCCTGAATATAAATAAATTCCACCATTTTTTTTCTTTAGGAAATCTTCTTTGTTTTTTAAAAGTTTATTTTGGATAAAGTCGCTCATACTATTAATTTTGTCCTCAGTATTATTTGGCCTATTTATTACAATAATATTAGCCTCATCCAGTATGTTTCTATAATTATACCATTTTTCAAAATTAAGAAACACATCTAATCCAAGTATTAGACATAATGGGGAATTTTTTAAATTTTTTTCTTTTTTTAAATCAATAATCGTGTCATATGAATAAGAAGTGCCTTTTCTATTAATTTCTCTGGCATCGCATTTAATATTATTAAAATGTGAACTACATACTATAGATGCCATCTTAAAACGATGTTCTGCACTAGCTATTATGTCTTTGCTTGTAGGTGATATAAAGCATGGGATTAAGTAAATTTCTTCAAAACAAAATTCTTCAGACAGTTTAATAACTGGCTTTATGTGCCCAAAATGAATTGGGTCAAAACTTCCACCAAAAACTCCAATCATATAAACTATAAGTCAACAAAAATCCTTAAAATAGTGTACATTATGATTAAACATAATGAAATATACAATAAAATTAAATAGGTTTTTTTTATGAGTAATCATATAGTGTTTGTGACAGGAAAACTTGCCAAGCCAGCAATAGACAAGGTCTTAAGCTCCTGTCATGAGAATAAATTTACATATCAGGTTATTGATATAGGCGTTAGTGTAGTTGCACTAGCTACAGTAGATATTATTTTAAAAAAACTAGAAAAAGAAAACCTTAGTAACGCAACTAAAATTATTATACCTGGAAGATGTAAAGGAGATATTGATAAGATAGTTGATAAATATAATATACCAGCAATTCGAGGGCCTGAAGAACTAAAAGACCTCCCCCTTTTTATGGGTCTACAAGATAAAAAAATTAATTTTGATAAATATCTCACAAAAATAATAGCAGAAATTACTGATGCTCCTAATATGAGTATAGAAGAAATATTAAAAAAAGCTAAAGAATATAAGAGTTATGGGGCAGATATTATTGATATAGGATGTATACCTGGTGTTAGTTTTCCACATTTATGCGAATCAATAGAAGAATTAAAAAAACAAAATTATATAGTAAGTATTGATTCACTTGATCCAGAAGATTTGCTAAAGGGATCACAGTCTGGTGCAGACTACTTACTAAGTATACAAGAAAGTATGGCATGGATACTTGATGAAACTTCAGCCATACCAGTTGTGATACCAGACACACCAAATGATGAAAAAAAATTTTATAGGTTTATAGAGAATTTAGTTAATCAAAATAAACAGTTTATTGCAGATTCTATTCTTGAGCCAATAAATTTTGGATTTACAAACTCTATAGTTAGGTATGCAAATTTAAGAAAAAAATTTCCAGATATAGATATTATGATAGGAATCGGGAATTTAACTGAATTAACACATGCTGATAGCATGGGTGTAAATGCTTTACTTTTTGGTATCGCATCAGAACTTAATATACAATACGCTTTATGTACTCAAGTTAGCGAACATTGTGTTAAGTCAATTAAAGAAGGAGATCAATCTAGAAGACTTATGTATGCTTCACAGGAACTTAATATTGCACCAAAAGATATATCTAATAAGCTTTTATTAGCGCATGATAGAAAACCATTTCCTTACACTACAGACGAACTAAAAGAAATGTCTTCAAAAGTTAAGGACAAAAATTATAGAATTTATGTTAATGAAGATGGAATACATTTATTTAATAATGAAATTCATCTAATTAATAAGGACCCTACAGAGTTTTATCCACATCTAGATATTGAAAATGATGATGGACATGCATATTATCTTGGGATGGAGTTGTCGAGAGCTCATATTGCATTTCAACTTGGCAAGAGGTATGAGCAGGATGAACTACTTAAATGGGGTTGTGCTGTAGATATAACCGATGAAGATATGTCAAAGTTCAAAGAGGTTGGACATACACTACGTGGCTTAAATAAAAAATAATAGGTTTTAATATGCCATTTATTAGGGAAACAATAGTAACGACGATAAATGAAGATGGTAGTGTAAAAATATCGCCACTAGGTGTTCATATTGTTGGTAAAGAGCTTCATATTAAACCTTTTAAACCATCAATAACTTTAGATAATATAATTAGACATAAGAGTGGTGTTATAAACTATGTTGATGATGTAAGAGTTTTTTCTGGTTGTATTACAAAGAGAAAAACGGACTGGGGAACTGTTGAAGTAGGTAGTGTTAAAAATCATAGGCTGGATATAGCTTGCGCTCATACAGAATTTTCAGTTATAGATACGATAAAAGATGAACAAAGACCAACTCTTATATGTAAGCCTACTAATGAAGTAGCGCATAGAATATTCTATGGATATAATAGAGCCCAATCTGCTGTAATTGAGCTATGTATACTTGTATCTAGACTTCACATATTAGATATAAAAAAAATACAAGATGAGCTTCAATATCTATCTATAGCAATAGAGAAGACAGCTGGAGATAAAGAGTTAGAGGCATGGGATTGGCTTATAGAAAAGATTGATAAATATATAGAAGAAAATAAAAATGACAAAAATACTGGCTAGCATAAAGAATATAGAAGAAGCAAAAATTATAATAAATGAAGATATTGATATAATTGATCTAAAAGACCCTAGTAATGGGGCGCTTGGAATGTTAAATATTAGTAATATAGAGAAAATTAGTGAATATATATATGGGAAAAAAACTATAAGCTCAACTATTGGAGATGTAAAAAATAATTATAGTGAAATTCAGGAAAAGATTCATTTATTAGAAAAAACATCTGTAGATATTATAAAAATAGGCGCATTTAATAGAGAATTTATCAACACAATATTAAATATTAAATCTTTTAAAAAGATCGTTATTGTTTTTTTTGCAGATAAATATATCCCAAATTATAAGGACTTGTTAAGTATTTCAAAAAATAACATATATGGCGTAATGATAGATACTTCTAATAAGATAAATGGGTGCCTACTTGATTATATTTCTTATAACCAATTAGATGATTTTGTTAAAACAGCTAACGAATTGCGCTTGCTATCTGGATTAGCTGGTTCTTTGTCAAAGGAAAATATTAAAGAGATAGTGAAATATAATCCAAAGTATATTGGATTTAGAGGAGCGTTATGTGAAAAAAATAAAAGAAGTTCAAATATATCATTAAGCTATGTTAGTGATATTGTAAACGAAGTTAAATCTTTGAGTAAACTATCTATTGCTTGTCCTAACGCTCAATTTTTCAAAGACCAAGCAATATATTAAAAATGCTATTATAAGAATATATAAGATATAATTTCCAAACTGCGCATATGGAGTTACTCCTTTTCTAATACTAATTTTATTATATAGAATACCTTTGTCTTGGAAGTCCAGCTGACTAATTACATCTCCATGATGATTAATTACAGCAGATATCCCTGTTGTAGCTGAACGTACAGAAAATCTTTGATTCTCAGCTGACCTTAATCTTAAAGCATCTAAATGTTGATACGGAGCTAATGAGTCTCCAAACCAACTATCATTTGTTATATTTAGTATAAACCCAATATCTTTATTTTTAATAAGATTTTCATAAGGAAAAATACTTTCATAGCATATAGATGGGTAAACTAATTCGTTGGAAATTAAAAGTGCTTTATCTCCATGTCCATCCTGAATGTCTGTCATTGGGACAGTAAGGTTATTATATAAAAAACTCAAACTATTTCTAAACGGCATATATTCACCAAATGGCACTAAATGACTCTTATGGTAGTATTCTTTGGGATTACTAAGATTTAAAATTGAATTATATACTCCACCAGTGTCTTTGATAAAAGTACCAATAAGCAAAGAAGAATTAGGGTAATTAGATAAATTTTTAATTATCTCTTCATAGTAGCTTTTTTCTAGCAAATTGTATTGAACTGGGATTGCAGCCTCAGGCCAAAATACCATATCAGGCTTAGTATTTAGACTTTCGTAAGTTAAGTCTTTATATATCATCATTGCATCTTTAATTGATTTTTTTGTCCATCTATCGTTCTGTTTTATATTCCCTTGAATTATTGCAATCGTATAATGTTTATCAGTAGGAACTGTGTAATTAATTTTATTTAAAAATAAATAACTTATAGTGATTAAAATTAGAATAGGTATATAAAAAATAGTTATCTTCCTTCTTAATATAAAGAATACAGAAATACTTGCTAGCAAGATAACAAAAGATAGTCCATGTACACCTATTATTGGTAAAAAAATAGACAAAGGAGTTCCTAATGATGACTGACCAATATTCTGCCATGCGTAGCCAGTGAACAAATATGATCTAATAATTTCAAAAAGAACTATAAGAATTACCAATAATACATAAGAAATATTAGAGTTTATATACAATTTTTTTCTCAATATTTGACAAAGAAGTATCGGAGCCAAAAAATAACACGAAAAATAAACTAGCATTAAAATAACAGAAGTAAGGGAAATAAACATATTTGCATTTCCATATATATTTACAACATAATAAAGCCAGTACGTTGATGGTATGTATAAACCTAAAGAAAAGAAGAATGTTTGCAATACAGATCTCTTAACATCCTCAAAGTTTAA
>JAYZIH010000019.1:0-39066 GCA_036165695.1 Pseudomonadota bacterium
ATTTAGTTATATTTTTAAGAACATATAAAGTCGAGCAGTAAGGACATTTTATTTCTTTATCTTTGGAATCTTCTATTGGGAGAAAAACTTTTGGATGAGACTGGTCCATATAATTTTCTCTTGGGCAGGATAGTGGTAGGTCACTTTTACCTATCGTTATTATACTAGATTTTATTTTTTCATCGGAATCGCCCATTTCGGCTTTATACAATAGTTAACCAGCTAGAATATTTTTCAGATTTACCGTTTACAATATTAAAAAATAGTTCTTGAAGTTCTTTAGTAACTGGCCCTCTTTTTCCACTACCTATTTTTTTTCCATCGAGTTCTCTGATTGGAGTAACTTCTGCTGCAGTTCCAGTGAAGAACGCCTCATCAGCTATATAAACTTCATCCCTTGTGATTGGTTTTGAAATAACATTCATTCCCTTGTCACCAGCAATTTTAATAACTGTTCTTCTGGTAATGCCATCAAGTGCAGATGTAAGTTCTGGAGTATAAATTACACCTTTACTAACAATAAAAAGATTTTCACCACTTCCCTCTGAAACATATCCACTTGGATCAAGAAGTAGTGCTTCATCATAACCGCAATCAAGAGCTTCCTGAAGAGCAACCATTGAATTAATATAATTACCATTTGCTTTTGCTTTGCACATAGTAGAATTTATATATTGTTTTGAGTACGAAGATGTTTTTACTCTTATTCCATTATTTAAATTATCTTCGCTAAAATAAGAACCCCATTCCCAAGCAGCTACAATTAGATGTTCTTTTAGATTATCAGCCCTTAGACCCATTCCTTCAGCTCCATAAAAACACATAGGTCTAATATAACCAGATTTTAGGTTATTTTTTTTAACAACAATTTTTTGTGCCTCGATAATTTCTTCGTAGGTGTAAGGAATTTTCATCCCTAATATTTTTGTTGAGTTTATTAGTCTTTCTGTATGCTCTTCTAGTCTAAAAATACTAGTCCCTTTTGAAGTTTTATAGGCTCTTACACCTTCAAATGCTCCCATTCCATAGTGTAGTGTATGAGTAAGAACATGAACCTTAGCATCTCTCCAAGGCACCATTTCTCCATCAAACCATATATAACCGTCTTTATCCGATATAGACATATATAACCTTTCGTTAATTGCAAATGTAAATGAGAAGTATTATCATGTACTGCTCAGTACAGAGTCTATTATATTTGATTTTCTCAATGAAAAGGAGGAAAAATGTTAAAGAAAATGGATTATCTTGGTAAGTATTTCCTCACTCTTTTGTTGGTTATTTCATTTTGCTCAGCTCTATTTGCTCATCAGCACAAGTCTAGCGCTGGGGAAGTTAGTGTTTTTTCAGGTAGAAAGGAGGCTTTAATTAAGCCTTTGCTTGACAAATTTTCTGAGTCTAGCGGTATTAAAGTAAATTTAATAACAGCTAAATCTGCAAGTTTATTGAAGAGATTAGAATTAGAAGGTCCGAATACAACTGCAGATGTTTTAATTACTAGTGACGTTGGTAGGTTACATATTGGAGTTGAGAAAGATCTTTTTGGGAAAATTGATAATAATATAGTTTCTTTAGTTCCTAAAGGATACGCTGATAAAGATTTATATTGGGTAGGTCTATCTAAACGGATAAGGTCCATAGTTTACTCCAAGGAAAAAGTTGACCCAAAGGAACTATCTAATATTGAGGACTTAAGTTCGCCAAAATGGAAAGGGAAGATTTGTGTTAGATCATCAAATAATATCTATAATCAATCTTTAGTTGCTTCTTATATTTATCTATATGGAGAAAAGAGGGCTTTAGAGATTGTTCAAGGCTTAGTTAACAATTTTGCTAAGAAGCCATCAGGAAATGACAGAGCTCAAGTTAAAAGTATTGCTAAAGGTGAGTGCACGATTGCTATAGTAAATCATTACTATTACGCAAGAATGTTACTTTCAAAAGATAAAGACCAGAAGGAAGCTGCCGAGAAAACAGATATTTTCTTTTTAAATCAAAATTCGCAAGGTTCACATACTAATATTAGTGGGATAGGGCTATCAAAATTTTCAAAGAACCGCGATAATGCACAAAAGTTAATAAGTTTTTTATTAAATAATGACTCACAATTATGGTATGCTAAAGTTAATAATGAGTATCCAGTTATGAATGATATAAAAACAACTAACTTATTAGAGGGCTGGGGTGATATAAAGCTTGATTATAAAAGTATACCCTATTTAGGAAGATTAAACGCTCAAGCTGTTAAACTTATGGACAAAGTTGGTTGGAGATAGAATAAAATTGCTTGGAGTGTAGCTTTGCATCTTAATAGGTTATCTTTATTTATTATAATAGTCTTTGTATTGCCTATTTTTGCACTCTTATCATCTGCTTTTTTCCCTTATGGTGATAATCTTTATCATATATATGACACAGTTTTATATGATTACTTTTTTAATTCTCTATCCTTGGCTATTGGAGTCGCGTTTATTACCTTTTTATTAGGTGGTTCTACTGCATTTCTAACTTCTATGTATAATTTTCCTTTAAGAAGGTTGATTACAGTAATGTTAATTTTACCACTAGCTATACCTCCATATATTAATGCAATTACTTATTCAGGTATTCTTGAAAATTACTCTGCCATAGATATACATAACTTATTTGGATCAGTTTTGATGATTTCTTTTGTCGTATATCCATATGTATATTTATTAGCTAGAGGTGCATTTATAGAGCAGTCTCGAGAAATATATGAAAACTCCCAGGTTTTAGGCGTTACTAACGCTAAAATGTTTTTTAAAGTATCTCTTCCACTTGCTAGGCCAGCAATAATACTTGGCGTCACTTTGTCAGCAATGGAAGCATTAGCAGATTATGGGACTGTTGAATTTTTAGGTGTTGCAACTTTTACTACTGGAATATTTAGAACTTGGATTGGGATGGGTGACACAATTTCAGCTGCACAAATGGCTACGTTCTTTTTAACTATAGTTTTTATATTTGTTTTAATAGAACAAAATACAAGAAGGAAGATTAAATATGCAGAAAGCACAAAGCACCGAAGAAAATTTAACAGAATCTCGGTCCCTAAACATATTGGATTTATTTTCCTTATAATTTGCTTAATACCTCTATTATTTGGTTTTTTAATACCATTCTTTCAGTTATTATTCTGGGCTTTTTTTAAGTCAGATGTATTTAGTAAAAATGAACTTTGGGATATAACTTTCAATTCTCTATCTTTAGCTACCATTGGATCTGTGATAATAGTTTTAATATCATTACTTTTTACATATTCACAGAGATTAAATCCAACATTATTCTTAAATAGAATGTTAAAGGTTATGACTATGGGTTACGCAATTCCCGGCCCTGTAATCGCAATTGCTGTTTTAGTCCCATTTTCTTACTTAGATGGTTTTCTAAACAATATTTCAAATAATTATTTTAATTTTGATATCGGTTTAATATTTAGTGGAACATTTTTTGTTTTAATATTTGCCTATTGTTTAAGATTTTCTACTATATCAATTAGGTCATTAACTGATGGTTTTGGGAAGATAAATTATAGTATTGATGAGACAGCTAGACTAATGGGAATAAGCGAAAGGAAGATATTAAAATCTTTACATATTCCTTTACTTGGGACTCCCTTACTTACTAGCTTTTTGATTGTTTTTGTGGATATTATGAAAGAGCTGCCACTTACCTCTGTTTTAAGGCCTTTTAATTTTAATACTTTATCAGTCAAGGCATTTGAGCTTGCATCGGATGAGTTAATTATAGATGCATCTGGGGCTTCTATAATGATTGTTTTTGCTGGGATAATACCAATCATCTTTATTATGAAAAACATATACGGGAAAAGAAATCTGTTATAACATTTCTATATGAATAAAAGATTAGTTATTTCTGATTTAGCTATGGCTTATAGCAGAGATGGAAAAGGTTTCTCATTAAAAAATATTAATTTTGATTTAGGAGACTCTGAAATCGGTTGTTTTTTAGGGCCAAGTGGATGTGGAAAAACCTCCCTTCTAAGAGCTGTTGCTGGCCTTGAACCAATCTCTGAGGGCTCTATACTTTCTAATGGACTATGTATTTCTACTGCTAGTTCAGTTCTCCCAGCTAGTAAGAGAAAAATAGCGATGGTCTTTCAAGATTATGCTTTATTTCCAAATCTGACAATAGAGAAGAATATAGTATTTGGACTTGATAAGTTAACAAAGGAAGAAAAATTTAATAAAGTTGAATCTCTGCTATCCCTTGTGAATATGGAAAAGTATAGGAATTCTTATCCTCACGAACTTTCTGGTGGAGAACAACAAAGAGTTGCTTTAATTCGTGCACTTGCTACTTCTCCAGATATATTACTTCTAGATGAGCCATTTTCAAGTTTAGATGTTGAAATTAAAGAAAGTCTTATAAAGGATGTAAAAGAATTATTAAAGAATTTTTCAATTGCTTCAATAATTGTTACACATGATCAGTTTGAAGCATTTTCTATTGCAGATAAAATTGCTGTTATAAATAATGGAGAAATTCTTCAGACAGGAACAGCATATGAAATTTATCATGAACCTAGTACAAAATTCGTTGCTGATTTCGTGGGCTTAGGAACTTTTCTACCAGCCAAGCTTGAAGGTAAAGATACTCTAAACACACCTTTAGGTTTAATAAAAAATTTTTCAAGACAAAATTTTAAAGAGTCAGATGATTTAGAGATTTTAATTAGACCGGATGATATTATTCATGATGATACAAGCAAAATGAAAGCTGTTGTAGTAGATAAACATTTTAGAGGTGCGGAATTCTTATATGAATTAAAATATAAACAAAAATTCCCCCTTTTATGCTATGCATTAAGTCACCATGACCATAAACTTGGAGAATCTATTGGGATAGAAGTAGATTGTGAACATTGCGTAGTTTTTAAAAAATGAGAAGGTAATGAGTAGAAAATATTCAAAAAAAATAGTAACTGGTTTTGATCGTGCACCTAGTAGAGCGATGTTAAGGGGTGTAGGTTTTAAAGATAAAGATTTTCTAATACCACAAGTTGGCGTAGCATCAACGTGGAGCCAAGTCACCCCTTGCAATACTCATATTGATGAGCTTTCGAGACATGTTGAATTAGGTTTAAAAAATAATAAATTGAAGCCAGTTATTTTTAATACAATAACTATATCTGACGGAATCTCAATGGGAACTGAAGGGATGAAGTTTTCTTTAGTTTCTAGGGAAGTTATAGCTGATTCTATTGAAACTGTCGCAGGGTGCGAAGGTTTTGATGGCTTAATTGCTATCGGAGGATGTGATAAAAACATGCCCGGCTGCATGATTGCGTTATCAAGACTTAATAGACCTTCTATCTTTATATACGGCGGAACTATTATGCCTGGAAAGCATAAGAACAAAAATATTGATATAGTTTCTGTTTTTGAAGCTGTAGGGCAATATTCAAAAAAAGAGATTACAAGTGATGATTTAAAACAAATTGAGAAAAGAGCTATACCTGGGCCAGGTTCATGTGGAGGAATGTACACGGCAAATACTATGGCTTCAGCTATTGAAGCGCTAGGAATGAGTTTGCCAGGTAGTTCATCTCAAGCTGCTATTTCTAAATCAAAAGTTTTAGATTGTAGAAAATCTGCTAAAGCATTAAAGAATTTATTAAGAAATGATATTAAACCATCCGATATTATGACGAGAAAGGCATTTTTAAATGCAATAACAGTGGTTATTAGCTTAGGCGGATCAACAAATGCTGTTTTACATTTATTGGCAATGGCAAAAGCAATGGATGTAAAACTTAACCTAGACGACTTTACTAGCATTGGTAAGAAAGTTCCAGTATTAGCTGACTTAAGACCAAGTGGAAAATATATGATGTCAGAACTCATTAAGATTGGAGGTATACAGCCTTTAATGAAGATGCTTCTAGATAAGAAGTTAATTTATGGAGAATGTTTGACAGTAACTGGAAAAACAATCGCACAGAATTTAAAGAATATAAAAAAATATAGGAATGGACAAAAAATTATTAGGAATTTTGATAATCCAATAAAGAAAGATAGTCATCTAGTAATTTTATATGGGAATTTAGCCCCAGAAGGAGCAGTTGCAAAAATATCTGGAAAAGAAGGGCTTAGTTTTACAGGAAAGGCAATAGTTTTTAATTCTGAAGAGTCTGCTATGGAGGCTATTCTTAATAATAAAATTAAGAAGGGACATGTAATTGTAGTTAGGTATGAAGGTCCAAAAGGTGGTCCGGGCATGAGAGAAATGCTTGGTCCAACAAGTGCTATCATGGGTAAAGGGCTAGGAAAAGATGTTGCTTTTATAACTGATGGAAGATTTTCTGGTGGAAGTCATGGTTTTGTTATAGGACATGTTTCTCCTGAGGCAGCCGTAGGAGGGAATATTTCAATCATTAAAAATGGTGACCAAATAAGAATTGATGCGAATAAAAGAAAAATTTCTTTACTTATTCCTTCTTCAGAGATTAAAAAACGTCTAAAGGGAAAATCTAAATTTAAGTCAAAACATAAAACTGGCACCTTAGCTAAGTATGCGAAACTTGTTGGCTCCGCGTCAGAAGGAGCCGTTACTGATTAATTTTAGTTAGGTTTAAAACTAAAATTTCCTGTAAGTACCCAACGTAAAAGTATATATAGAGGAAAAATAACTAATGCTGCAAGAGCAATAGTTTTGTGATTATAATCGATATAGTTTGCTAAGATCCCAAAAAAAGAGCGACCTTTCATATATACATACACTATGTTTAAAGGATGTAGAAGAAAAAGTAATAATGTAATTGCGTATAGTAGTCTATTAATTTTTTGATAAAATCCGCTCATATTTTTAATATATTAAAATTTATGTTCATTTAATGTTTCATACCAAGGAAAGGCACCCTTATGCTCTTCATTACTATGTAATTCTACAACACAAGCCTTCTCAAATTCAATTATCTCTGGAAACCCGCTTACTTCCTTACTTATTTCCCTCTTTTTTTGCAGAGAAGTTTTAATATAAAGTAAACTTAAATGAGGATTAAATATATACTCATCGTTTGGAAAGTTTTCCTTTGCAATATTATTAAGTGCACCAAGATGGGAATTCATTGCTATATCAAGAAAAATACTTTTAAAATATGCTTCTGTAGAGCATACTCCTTTAATAATGACAGATAGTCCTGTTATATTTTTAAATATATTTCTAAGCTTTATGTCTTGCATCTTATCAAAAGTATGAAGTGTTACATGTGGAGTAAATTTAACTGCATCGTATCTCTTAACAAGACTATCTATAGTTGAACATAGAAACTTATTATCATCTTTAGGTATTAGCCATATTGCGTATTTCATAAATTTTCACTAATCTTCTTAAAAACTACATCCATATTTTTATAGAACCAATGATGTCCAGAATCTGGCATTAAGAATTTATTTGCTGACGGCAACTTAGTTTCATAATAATTTGCCATTTCATGAGGCACAGTTGGGTCATCTAATCCATGCCATATATTTATCGGAATATTATTGTTAGAATCAATACTATAATCCCAATTACTTAAAAATAATTCTATATCAAGTTGAATTCCCTTAATACCACTTTCAAAAGCTGATAAACTTGATTTAATCAAGGACTCTCTAATTTTATCTTCTTTTAAAACATCCATATCCGTCTTTTTTGAATGTAAACAAAAAATTCTTAGTGAGAGATGTTTAAATCTTTTCCCATATTTAAAAATTATTAATAGCAGAAAACTAGCAAGAGTTTTATTTTTGCTAAATGTTTTTAAAATTAGTTTTTGAGGTTTTCCCATTTTCTTTATATTTGATTTGTTAATTGGAGCTAAGGCACTTACAAAGTTAGCATTTACTAGTAAGTGTGGAATATTTGCAAGACATGCATATGCGAAAGGACCACCACCAGATACACCAATAACAGAAAATTTATTTATACCTAAAATCTCAGATAGCTCTTTAATATCTTTTGTATATTCCTTAATATTTTTTAAATGTTTGTAACTAGATCTGCCAATACCAGGCCTATTTGGGCATATTAAAAGTATGTCATTTTTATTTGCAGCATCCTCTAAAGTTTCAAACATAAAGAAAGAAGCTGGCGTACCATGGAGACATATTGTTGGATGACCTTTTTTGCTTCCATATATGCCATATGACAAATTCCTGCCATCACTTAGTTTTATTATTTTTTCTTCCAATTTTATTTTACAGAAATTAAAAACCTGCTATCTCAAGTAGCTTCTTTGATTTTTCTATATCCTTCTCTACTAATTTTCCTTCTTCATAGATCATAGCAAGAGTAGTTAGTGAGCCTGCAAGTCCTTGCTCTGCAGCTTTTGTGAACCAATAAACCGCTTGCTCACCATTTTTTTCAACACAATCACCTTCCATAAACATAAAACCTAAACCGTGTTGGGCTAGAGCATGACCATTCTCTGCAGCCTTTTTCATCCATTTGTATGCAAGAAGGGGGTTTTCTTTATTACCTAGACCATTCTGATACATTATTGCACATCTATGTTGTGCTTCAGTATTACCATCTTCTGCTAAAGGCGAAAGGAGCTGCATAGCTCTTGAAAAGTGTTTTGCCTCAAAAGCCTGTAAACCACTATTTAATTCAACATCTTTTTTTTTCACAATATTACTACCCATTAGCTATATATATATTTAGACAAGTATATGCATATAATATATCAATTGTAAATTTCTCATATGGGGGATTAATTTTGTCAAAGGACATATTGAGAAGCACTATTCAAAAAGTTGCAACTGGTCCCGAGTATAGTAAGGACATTGATGTCAAAGAAAGCTATGAAGCAATGCTAAACATACTCGATGAAAATGTTGACCCTGTTCAGGCAGCAATTTATTTAATTGCATTACGCATGAAAAGAGAAACTTTGGATGAAAACACTGGATCACTTAAAGCTATTTTAGATAAATCTATTATTACAACTGTTGATGTTGATGAGATTGTTGATTTAGCTGAACCTTATAATGGTTTTTCTAGAAATACTCCGGTATCACCTTTTTTACCAGCTATATTAGCATCGGTTGGATTGGCAACAGTAACTCATGGCGTAACGACTGTTGGACCTAAATTTGGATTAACTCATAGAAAAATACTAGAAAAACTTGGTGTTAACGTCAATAAGGACCCTAATGCAGTTAGTAAAGATCTTTGTACGCCTGAAATTTCTTGGGCATACATTGATCAAAGTAATTTCTGTAAATCTTTATATGGTTTGATTGATATGAGAACACGCATGGTCAAAAGAACTGTAATTACAACTGTTGAAGTTTTAGTTGGCCCTATAAGAGGGAAAAACAAGACTCACTTAGTTACTGGGTACGTTCATCCAGCATACCCCCCAGTTTATTTACATTTAGCAGATATATCAGGCTTTGATACAGCAACACTCATTAAAGGAGTTGAAGGTGGAATTACGCCTCCGTTAAGGCAAGATACAAAAGTATATACATATAATAATGACAAAAAGCTAGAAATTGTCTTTAACCCAAAAGATATTGGAATAGAACAAAATGCTAGAGCCGTCCTATTACCAGAGCTTTCAAAAAACTCTGCTTCGTTAGATGAAATATCTAGCGAAATTAATATTGAAGAATTTGCTGAAAAAGCTGCTTCAATAGGATATGAAGCATTAAATGGGAAAGATGGCATCGCAAAAGACTCTCTAATTTATGCTAGTTCAATTATTTATAGCGTTGTTAGGTCAGTAAATTTTTCAGATTCGGCAAAGTTAATAAGAAAGTCGATAGATAGCGGAAAAGCAAAAGAATTTTTTTCTAATGCGATATGATTTATAATCTAGATCAGTTTTTTTAAGTAAAGGGAGAAAAATGGACGATATATATAGAGAAGCAACTACAAAAATGGAAGAGCTTGGTATTCAGGACGAATATATAATAGGATGGCAGGGAGGTTATTTAGGCCATCCTGAAAGAGAAGAAACAAGAGCCACTGATGCGTATGAAGCGGGTTACGAGGATGGAAAGAATAAAGACTTAAACAATCTTGATAAATGGAAAAAGTGATATCTACTTTTTAACAAGCGACTTTATAGCTGTTTTTAAAGGTTGCATCATTTTTGGTACTTCTGAATCAATAACATACATTCGTATCCAGTTGTTATCTAGATTCCCCATAACATTCATCAAATGATTTCCTAATATAATTTTTGTTTTATAGTTTGGTTCCATGTCATATGGAAACTCACTATATTCTTCTAACCTCTCGTTAAGCTTTTCAATGAAAGAAATTCTTTCATCTACGTCCTTTATTTTTAGCTCTTGTTTATTAGAGGTAATCGTATCACTTATTTTTTTAGCAATATCAGTAATATAAGTAAGTTTTTTATCATCTGGTAGATTGATAAGTTCATTACTAGCTACATAAATTAAAAAACATGAAACTTCTTCAAGCACATTAAATCTATCTTCCCAAGTACTTGTTTCAAAACCCTCATTTTCTAGACTAAGCAAAGTTTTTTGAGATATTTTCCAGATATTTACAGCAACAGCACCAGCAATTTGATCTATTTGTCTAGTTTTATCTTTTTGATTCCAACCAGTATGTATTCTTTGTATACTCATTTTTATAATTACAGTTAAATAAATACAATATATTAGAATTTTTTTAAATATGAAAGAATTAAAATCAGATAGCTTTATCTATGAATTTCCTAATATTATATCAAAAGAGATATGTGAAGACATTATTAAGAGATTTGAAAAAGACAAAGTAAACCATTATCGAGGAAGAATTGGACAGAAACTTGATGAGGATTTAGATATAAAGAGATCAACAGATTTATTTATTAGTGGAAAAGATGAATGGAAGGATGTAGACCAGATATTTTTTGATGCTTTAAAGAAAGCTATGATAGAAATAAAAAATAAAATAGATTTTTTTAATGGTCCCTTTAAAGACATGGGATATGCTATACAGAGAACAGATAAAGAAGAATTTTATCACTGGCATATTGATGGAGGTAGCCATGAATTTAGTTATAGACAATTAGTTGCAATCTTTTATTTAAATACATTAAGTGATGAAGATGGTGGTACAACGGAATTTTTTCATCAAAAGATTAATGTCAAACCCGAGGTCGGAAAATTAATTTTATTTCCACCATTTTGGACTCATAAGCATAGGGGACGCAAAGTAGAATTGGGAAAAAAATATATTGCTACTACATGGATAGTATTTGCTTAATTTATTCTAAGAATATAGTATCTTGCATATTACCAGCAGTATCTATATCAATACTTTTAGTTTTTGGCAGATGATAAATTATATATGCTGCCATCATTATTGCTGTTTCTTTTCTTCCATTGTGGATAGAGGTAAATAATCTTTCAGCTGCAATTTGACATTTTTGTAATTGATTAGGTTTTTCAACCCAAATTTGCCCCATTTGCCATCCCTTCTCCATATCAACATCCATTTTCTTGAAAAAATCTACACCTTCTTCAATAATTAGTGGCTTAATTTTAAGGGGATATGAATTATTACCTAGAATAATTTTTAATTCATACATTTAGAATTATTTATTTGATCCTTTTTCTTTATGGGCAAGATCAACCACTTCCATTGCAGTGTCCCTATATTCTTCTCTGAAATTCGACAGACTCGATCCTTCTTTTGGAGCAAAGTATTCCTCAGGCTCCACACCTACTCTATCTAATTCAATGAACTTCTTTTGCATCTCGAGAAGCTTTTTAATTTTTTCTTTTTTATCCATTTGAATATTTTAACTTAATTATTTTAAAAAAGAACTATCTCATATTGAGTAGGAGCTAGTATCCACCTTTTCTTCTACTTTCAGGTAATCCAGATATCCTTCCGCCTTGTTTGCTTGGGTCACCTGGGAAAAGATCATATAGTACTTTAGCATCAATCTTCTCTCCCCATAATTTCTCAAAGTATTTAACGAGTTTCCTAGTATTAGGTTGATTCCCTGCATTATTAAAAAACTCATCTCTGAGATGGTTGATAACATCCCAATGTTTTGATGTTAATTCTAAACCTTCAGAGCTAGCTATATGTTTAGCTAATCCTTCACTCCAGTCTTCAGCATTAACTAGATATCCCATTTGAGTAGTTTCAATTTCTTTTCCATCAAAATCAATTGCCATAATTCACCTCATTCATCCCTTTCTTTTGCAACTGCTACTGCCGCAATGCTTTTATAGGGTAAAAAGATACCACAACCAAATAATTTTCCAATACCTAATCCTATTTCCTGTAATTTAATTGAATCTTGTGGGGACATTTCAGTAATTAATAAGGTACATGTTTTATAGGTAGTTTTAGATGTTTTTACATTATATGATTTACCACACATCATTTTTTTTACATGGATACCTAACTTCTCAATATCACTTTTAACAGATTCTAAAAACTGATCTTCAGTTTTGCTTATATCCATAATTAGATATCTACAAAAAAGTGTATCTGATACAGTTAGTTTTTTAACATTTGGCTTGCTTAACTTAACAGAATATTTTCCAACTGGAAGAGTTTTATTATCCAATTCTTTTATAAGCTCGATATGTTTATTCAGTGACCTAATAGTTAATCTTGCCCTTTTTGATAAATAAATCTCATCCTTAGGTCTTTCCCAGCCAGCCCCAGATGAGGAGCCATGAATTGTATGTATGGCTAGATTATCAATTGATTCTATACTTGGAATAATTTCTTTAATTGATATGAATAAATCGTAAGCATGGTCAGCAGAAATTTTTTTACAATCAACATGAAAGGCTATATCAATTGTATTAGATTCAATTTTGATATCTTCATCTTCCTCTGTTTCTTCCCAATACATAATAATTTATGGTGACGTGAATAAGTTTTCTAAATCTGATTCATAATTATCCGGAGTATCATCAAAAGGAGGCTTTATATCAATTGATAAAAAAATTTCTCCGTCTTTAATTTTATCTTTTATAAACTTCTTAAGAGATTTATAGGAGTCGATCTTATGCTCTGCAATTAATATTTCACTAATTACTAGCATTATTGAAAATTCTGTTTTTAAATCTTATTCTATACAATAATCTTTCTTCATTGCTGTCAGAAAATGCTTCTCTTTTATGTAAAATATTATTTGCAATAAATCCTTCATTTTTGTTTAACAAGGTTTTTAATTTAAATTGGTTATCATCTTCCAAAAATTCTTTAATAAATGTAGTTATTTGCTTAGTCATTTTATCATTTTTCCACATAATATTTCTTTCTCTCATTGTATAGCGCAAATGGATTTCATTTTGATTGTCAATTTTAAATACTGGCCCAACTACATCTTGACTATTTTCGACATTATCGTCTTTTGGTATCGTCATAACATCGTTTTCCATTAGAAAATTAATAAAGTTTGTATTTTTATCTCTTAATGCAATATATAGCATTTCATGATCTAGTACTATATTTTCTCCACCTTTAGTTGCTGGATTCACACAATGTAATATAAAAGATTTTATAGAAAATAAATTATGATTATAGTAGCCATCTGTATGCCAATTTAACTCCTTGTTTGTATAAGGTATATATTTACTAAATTTTCCTCCATCATCTTGATTTTTGATTTCAGATATACCTTGAGAGTCTGAGTTTGGGTTGTGAATAATATCTATTAAGTTTAGCTGGCTGCACAGCAAGAGGACATCTTCTTTCTTTACCTCATTTTCGTGACTATAAAAAACGTAATTGTACATTTGAGAGACGGTCTTTAACCTTACTAATTCCTTAGACTTTAGCGCTCCTATGTCATTGATTTTAATCTTAATTTCATTAGGATTTATTGGATAATACGAGAGTTTTTGCTTTTTCCATACCTCGTAATCAGAGTTATTTTCTAGATTGGCTAACATTTGTTAGAATCTACTAATACTCCAGCAAGAAAGGGATACCCCTTATGGGATATGACCTTACACCCCAATAGAGCTGTGTTTAATAGGCCTAATAATGCATAAAATTACGCTATATAGTTATAATACTTCTTAATGGGGAGATTGAAAGATGGCAGAAAAACAAAAACATCCAACACCAATGCTTGATGAGCTTGAACACGGCCCATGGCCAAGCTTCATATCAGGCATTAAGAGACTCAGAGACAAACATAAGGATAAACGTGTGCAAGGGGTAGCAAACGACTTATTAGGACAACTTGAACACTCATATGAAACACGTAAAGGATATTGGAAAGGGGGAACAGTTAGTGTGTTTGGATATGGAAGTGGAATTATTCCAAGATTTTCAGAAGTAGGTTCATCATTCCCAGATTCTAAAGAATTTCACACACTTAGAGTACAACCGCCAGCAGGAAACTATTATACAACTGACATGTTAAGACAACTTGGAGAGAGTTGGGAGAAGCATGGTTCAGGTTTATCAACATTTCATGGACAAACAGGCAACATAATGTTTATTGGAACTTCAACAGAAGGAACACAACATTTCTTTGATGAAATAAATGAATATGGTTGGGATTTAGGTGGAGCAGGACCATGTGTAAGAACTGGCATGTGTTGTGTGGGTGCTGCTAGATGTGAGCAGTCTAACTTAGATGAAATAAAGATTCATAGAACCTTGCTTAATAATTTTACTGATGATGTGCATAGACCAGCATTACCATATAAATTTAAATTCAAAGTTTCTGGGTGCCCAAATGATTGTGTTAACTCTATAGAAAGAGCAGATTTTTCAATTATTGGAACCTGGAAAGATGATATGCAAGTTAGTCAAGAAAAAGTTAAAGAGTTTGTAGAAAAAAAGGGAAGAAAGTATGTAATTGATAACGTAATTACAAGATGCCCAACTAATTGCTTATCTTTAGAAGACGATGATTCACTTAGTGTTGATAATAAAAACTGTGTGAGATGTATGCATTGTTTAAATGTTATGCCTGAAGCTTTAAGTCCAGGAAAAGATAAAGGCGCAACTATTTTAATGGGCGGAAAAAGAACTTTAAAAGTTGGAGACCTAATGGGTACTGTTATCGTCCCATTTATGAAGTTAGATAACGAAGAGGATTATGAAAAATTGGTAGAACTTGCTGAAGAAACTATAGATTTTTGGGCAGAAAATGGATTAGAACAGGAAAGATGTGGAGAGATGATTGAGCGTATTGGACTAGTAAATTTCTTAGAAGGTATCGGTATGGAAGTTGATCCTACTATGGTTAATGACCCTACAACAAGCTCCTACATTAGAATGGACGGATGGGACGAGGAAGCTGAGAAGTGGTTTAAAGAAAGACTAAAACAGCCAGAAGCTGCAGCAAATTAATTTAGGAGCTATAAATGGAAGAAAAAGCACAAGTAGAACATAGAAATCCAATTGAAACAGGATGTCCGGATGCTTTTCAATATATGCATCCACTAATGAGAAAAAATTATGGGAATTGGGCATATCATGAGGACCCACGTCCTGGTGTATTAAAGCATGTAGCTCATAGTGGCGAGGCAATATGGACTGTCAGAGCAGGCACACAAAGAATACTTGATGTTTTTACACTTAATCTATTGTGTGATATTGGCGATAAATTTGCTGATGGTTATGTGCGTTTTACAATAAGAAGCAACATAGAATATATGGTTGACCAAGAGTCTAAAGTTGGTCCACTTATTGTTGAGCTAGAAAAAAATGGTTTTGTCGTAGGTGGAACTAAAAACTCAGTTGCAATGATTTCGCATACTCAAGGATGGTTGCATTGTGATATTCCAGGAACTGATGCATCAGGAGTTGTTAAAGCAATGATGGATGAATTAATAGATGAGTTCAAAGGATGGAATATGCCTAATCGTGTGCATATGACAACCTCTTGCTGCCAGATTAATTGCGGTGGACAAGGAGATATTGCTATAAATGTTCAACATACAAAACCCCCAAAGATAAATCATGAATTAGTATCTAATGTATGTGAAAGACCTTCTGTTGTTGCAAGATGCCCAGTTGCAGCTATAAGACCAGCTCAGGTAAATGGAAAACCTTCCCTTGAAGTAGATGAGAAAAAATGTATATGTTGTGGTGCATGTTATCCACCATGTCCACCTATGCAAATTAATGATGCAGAACATACAAAACTATCGATTTGGGTCGGAGGAAACCACTCAAACGCAAGAGGAAAACCAACTTTCCAGAAACTAGTAGCGGCAGGAATCCCAAATAACCCACCAAGGTGGCCGGAAGCTACTTCAATAGTAAAAAAGATTCTAAGAGCATATAGAGATAATGCAAAGGATTGGGAGAGAATTAATGACTGGATAGAGCGCATAGGATGGCCAAGATTTTTTGAATTAACTGGCTTACCTTTTACAAAATTTCATATTAATAATTGGAAAGGTGCAAGAAATAGTCTAAACGCATCAACACATATAAGATTCTAATCATTTAGGGGCTCTAATATTATGAAATTAGGTATATTAATTAATGAGGGGCCTTATCAGCATCAAGCTTCAGATTCAGCGCTTCAATTTTCAAAAGCAGCTATAGAAAAAGGACACGAGATATTTAGAGTATTTTTTTATAATGATGGAGTTAATAATGCAACAAGACTTGCAATACCACCTCAAGATGATCGTAATATAACTAAAGAATGGAGTGAGTTAGCAAAAAAAAATAACATTGACCTTGTTGTATGTGTTGCTGCAGCGCAAAGGCGTGGACTAATTGATGCAGACGAAGCAAAAAGGAATGGAAAGGATGCTGATAACATCGCCGAGGGCTTTAGAATCTCAGGATTAGGCCAACTAGTTGAGGCTGGAATACAGTCTGATAGGTTAATTACATTTGGTGACTAATTATGAGTGACGAAGCGAATAATGAAGCTAAAGTAAAAAAATTTATGTATGTTAATAGAAAGTCTCCTTATGGAACAATCTATGCTTTGGAATCTCTAGAAGTCGTACTTATAACCGCAGCATTTGATCAGGATGTAAGCTTAGCTTTTTTGGATGATGGTGTTTACCAGTTAACTAAGAACCAAAAAACAGAAGGCATTGGTATGAAAAATTTTTCTCCAACATTTGCTGCTCTTGGTGATTACGATATAAAAAAGATTTATATTGAAAAAGATTCTCTAGATGAAAGAGGTTTAGATATTTCTGATTTACAAGAACTAGTATATGAAGATGAAGATAATGATTACGAAGAAAAGAGTTCGATTCATTTAGTCTCTAAAGAAGAATTATCGAAAATAATGGACGAACAAGACGTAACGTTAAGTTTTTAATGGAAAAAATATGGGAATATTACATACTATAAATAAATCACCTTTTGAAAATAATTCTTTGGAGTCATGCTTATCACTTCTAGCTCCAGAAAGCAGTGTACTTTTTATTGAAGATGCAGTTATTGCTGCTATGCAGAATACAAAGTTCAGTTCTTTAGTTGAAGATAAACTTAAGGCGTTTAAGATTTACGCTCTACAACCAGATTTGGATGCTAGAGGTCTTGACGGAGGAAAGGTGATTAACGGTATTGAAGTGATTGGATACAATGATTTTGTAGATTTAGCGGTATCTCATAAATCTGTGCAATCTTGGTTATAATTTTTTTTTAATTATTTTGGAGGTATAAAATGAGTTTGGAAGTTGATGGAAAATCTTATGATACAGATGAGGAAGGTTATTTAGCAAACCTAAATGATTGGAATCCAGGCCTCGCTGATGCTATGGCAAAAGTAGATGGCACAAATTTGGATGAAAACCATTGGGAAGTTATAAATTTTCTTCGAGAGTATTATGAAGAATACCAAATTGCCCCTGCTGTTAGAGTTTTAACTAAAGCGATTGGCAAAAAACTTGGCAAAGACAAGGGAAATAGTAAGTATTTATATGAGTTATTTCCTTATGGGCCTGCGAAGCAAGCATGTAAATATGCAGGGCTTCCAAAGCCAACAGGGTGTGTATAAAACGATACACAAAAGACAATGGATCCAACAATAAGTCTTTTGAGTAAATTTATTGCAGTTGTGTTTTATTTTGCATTTGCAATTTTGTTTATAGGTTTGATACGTAAAATAATGCAGTACGCTTCTACACCAGCACCATTAAAAATTCCAACAATGCCTGCTCCTATTACAAAGTTAGGCGTTGGTTATAGGATGCTTAAAGAAGTCGTTATTTTTGAAAGCCTTTTCAAATCAAGTAAACCAACTTGGCTTTTCGGCTGGTTATTTCATTTTGGACTTTTTCTAGATATGTTAAGACATTTAAGATATTTTATAGATCCAGTTTGGGCTTGGGTAGTTTTTATACAACCCTTCGGAAAGTATGGTTCAATTTTGATGGTGATTGGATTACTTGGCCTAATTGCTAGAAGATTATTCGTTGATAGAGTGAGATATATATCTGCACCTTCAGACCACTTAATGTTGGTTTTAATTTTATGTATAGCATCTACTGGGATTTTAATGAGTTTTTATCTTGGAACAGATGTAGTTAGTGTTAAGTCTTTCTTCATGGGTTTAATGACTGGAAATATACAAAATATTCCTCCTGATCCAGTTTTAGTTTGCCATTTATTATTAGTTGCTTTTTTGATGATTATTTTCCCATATAGCAAATTACTGCATGCACCGGGGGTCTTTTTTAGTCCGTCAAGAAATCAAGTAGATAATCCAAGAGAAAAAAGACATGTAACAAAGTGGGCTACCAAATGACTGATAAAAAATTTGACACACCAGAATTGAGAGAGTTTCCTATTATTCCTAAACTAAAAGATGGAGTAATGTCACACAGTAAGCCTTTTTTTTCTAAAGAAGAATTTCAAGAACCTCTAGGGTTTCCTGGAGACCTGGTTGAAGGATGGGAAGAGAAGGCCGTTGAAAAAATGGGTGACTTACAAGGTAAATATAGATCCTTGCAAGTATTTCTAGATTCTTGTGTAAAATGTGGTGCTTGTACTGACAAATGTCATTATTATCTTGGCACAACAGATCCAAAAAATATGCCTGTTGCGCGTCAGGATCTTTATAGAAAAGTATATAGAAGATATTTTACTTTTGCCGGGAAATATTTCCCTAAATTAGTTGGAGCAACCAACCTTTCAAAAGAAGTATTAGATGATTGGTATACATATTTTCACCAATGTTCTCAGTGCAGGAGATGTTCAGTGTATTGTCCTTATGGAATTGATACAGCTGAAATTTCTATGGCAGCAAGGGAGGTAATGGACACCATTGGCGTTGGACAGAAATACTGTAATGAAATTATTGGGAAGGTACATAAAATTGGAAATAACTTAGGACTTCCTGGTCCCGCCTTAGAAGATACTTTAGAAGGGTTAGAGGAAGATGTAGAAGAAGAAACTGGCGTGTCTGTTAAGTTTCCTTTAGATCAAGAAGGAGCGGATGTTTTACTTGTGACTCCTTCTGCAGATTTTTTTGCTGAACCACATGTAGATGGACTTATTGGTTATGCCAAGGTTTTACATGAAGCAGGAATTTCTTGGACTTTAAGTTCTCATGCAAGCGAAGCAGCTAATTTTGGAATGTTTATTGGAAGCTATGATAATATGAAAAAATTAGCACTAAGAATTAGAGAAGCTGCGTTAAAGCTAAAAGTAAAAAGAATTGTTTTTGGCGAGTGTGGTCACGCATGGAGAGTTGCATACAGTTTTTTAAATACACTAGCAGGTCCATGGGATTTTTTAGATCCTAAATATCCTGTTCCTCAACATATATGTGAAGTTACATATGATTTAATTAACGAAAAGAAAATTAAATTCGATAAGTCCCGCAATGATGATATGGTCTTAACTTTCCATGACTCATGTAATGTTGCAAGGGCTTCAAGAATGGGGGATATGCCAGGAGGGCAATTTATAATACCTAGAGAGATTATCAAATCTACATGTAATAATTTTTATGATATGCCAAAAGATACTATTAAAGAAGGTACATATTGCTGTGGTGGTGGCGGAGGCTTACTAACTGATGATTTAATTGAGCTTAGAGTTAAAGGTGCTTTACCTAGAATGGAGGCTTTGAATCATGTGACTGAAAATCATGGTGTAACGCATATGGCGGCAATTTGTGCTATTTGTAAGAGCCAATTTTCTAAAGTATTTCCATATTACAATTTTACGATGGATCAGATTGTAAGTGTGCACCAACTAGTTAGCAATGCAATTATATTGACTGGTAGTACTGATGAAAATGACCACCCAAAAGAGGATATAGAAGAAGCTGCGTAATAGTTTAATATATTACGTATAAGGAGATTATATATGGGAGCGCCAAAAGAAGAAATTGAAAAAAAATTAACTTTTAGGAAGTATCAAGAAGGCGTTCATGAGTATGAACGTCTAGGTGATAATATTTTTGAACAAGATAAATCACATAAATGCCCTACTTATGTTCATAGAACTCCACCTTGCCAAGGTAGTTGTCCTTCAGGAGAGGACATTAGGGGTTGGTTAGATATTGTGCGCGGCATAGAAAAACCACCTGAAGATGTTTCAATGCAAGAATATGCATTTAGAAGATCAACTACAGCAAATCCTTTTCCATCTATGATGGGGAGAGTGTGTCCTGCACCATGCCAAACTGGATGTAACAGAAATGATGTTGAAGATTTTGTTGGGATAAATGCGGTAGAACAATATATTGGCGACACCGCTATTGAGAAAGAATTTACCTTTGAGTGTACAGATAAAATGTCAGGTAAAAAAGTTGCAATTGTAGGAGGAGGGCCTGCCGGCCTATCTGCAGCTTATCAATTAAGGAAACTTGGTCATGCAAGTACTATTTTTGAGGCGCATGAGAAGTTAGGTGGAATGATGAAGTATGGTATTCCAAACTATAGAACACCAGATAAATTTTTAGAGCCAGAGGTAGAAAGAATTTTAGGTATGGGACACATCAATGTTCAGTATAATACAACTGTTGGAAAAGATATTAAAATAGAAAAACTTGAAAAAGAATACGATGCAATATTATGGGCGATTGGTTGTTGGACAGGTAGAGACTTGCCAGTGCCAAATAATGATGCGCCTAACTGTATTTCAGCCATAAAATATTTAGAAGCTATTGCGCAAAATAGACTGTTTGTAACAGCTAAAAAAATTGTTTGTGTCGGCGGAGGAGATACATCTATTGATGTTGTTTCATCTTCAAAAAGACTAGGTACACTCGATCATGAATTAAGCGATGAGATTAAACCAGAATCAATTACAAGTAATAATACATCGCAAGATGAAAGTTTGGCAGAAAAAAGAGTTCATAATGATGTGACACTTACATCTTTATTTAAAAAGTCTGAGATGACAGCAACAGAACATGAAGTAAATGATGCAATTAATGAAGGTGTAAAAATTCTTGATGGAGTAATGCCAATTGAAATTTTAGTAGATAAGAGTGGAAGGGCTACTGGTATTAAAATGGTTAAGTGTGAAATGCAAGATAATAAGCCAACACCTATAGAAGGAACAGAATTTGAGTTAGAGGCTGACTTAATTGTATCAGCGATTGGCCAGAGTGGAGTTTTAGATGGCTTAGATGAACTTAATAATGGGAAAAATTTAATTTCTGCTGATTCACATTATGCAGTACCAGATAAGCCTGGTCATTTCGTTGCTGGAGATATAATAAGACCACACCTATTAACTACAGCTATAGGGCAAGGTGCAGTAGCATCTGAAACTATTCATAAATATTTTGAAAATAATGAATTAAGAAAGCGTCCAAAAGTAGATGTCCACCATTTTGACTTATTAGAAAAGCTTAAGGAAAGTAAGCTAGCACCAGAGACTTATGAAGGTGGTGAATATCGTGGCACTGATGAGTTAGACTTTTCAGTACATAATTATGAAGACAGGTCACAACAGGAAGTTATTAAGACGGAAAGGATGTTTTTGGCTCATTTTGAGAATACACCTCGTGGTTTGAGAGAAGAAACGGGGCCAGACGAAAAGGCTGTCCTAGGAAACTTTGATGAAAGAATGAAAACATACACTGAAGAAGAAGCAATTAAGGAAGCAGGAAGGTGTATGAGTTGTGGGATGTGTTTTGAATGCGATAACTGTGTGATTTATTGTCCACAAGATGCAGTTTTTAGAGTTAAAAAGGATAAAAGTACAACAGGAAGATATGTCGACACAGATTATAAAAAATGTATAGGATGTCATATTTGCTCAGACGTTTGCCCAACAGGTTACATAGATATGGCCTTGGGAGATCATTAGGGTAAATAGTTAGTTGAAAACTGAATTTATGGGAGAAATTCAGTATGTATAGAAAAATTTTAATTGTCTCACTCTTCACATTTGCATTTATGCTGATTGTACTCCCTTCAGAATCTCATGATAATCAGGATTTACATCATAATATAAGTAAGTTATCAGGAGATAAATGTGTTGAACCAACACAGCTAATGAGAGAAAAACATCATATATTTATCGAAGATCATAGTCATGAAACTGTGGTTAATGGAATTAGAACTAAAAAACATAGTTTAAAGAACTGTATACAATGCCATATACAACCTTTAGCAGATGGAACATTCCCGGCAAAAGATGATGAACAACACTTTTGTGCAGGTTGTCATTTATTTACTGGGGTAAAATTAGAATGTTTTGATTGCCATGCGTCAAAACCTTTGAGAAAAGTTAAAAATTGAGAAAATATGTTGAGATGATTGATAAAGCTAATAATCAATTGAGTAGAAGAAAGTTTTTAAAAGGGACGGCTAAACTTAGCCTACTAACAATTGCGCCTGGCATTTTCTTGCAAGACTTAGCTGGCGCTAGAGATCCAGCAACTCCTGTGAGTAATAAGAGTCGTTGGGGAATGTTAATTAATACTAATTTATGTGACGAAGGATGTGATGCATGTGTTACAGCTTGTAATGAAGAACATGGTATAGATGATTTTGGTAGACCAGAAACAGATGTACAATGGATTAGAAAGCTTAATTTAGTAGATGAAACTTCTAATAAAAAATATAGTATTCCAATGATGTGTCAACATTGTGAAGACCCCCCATGTGTGGATGTATGCCCGACAGGCGCTTCTTTTGTTAGAGCTGATGGCATTGTCCTGGTTAATAGTCATACATGTATTGGATGTAGATATTGCATGATGGCTTGTCCATATAAGGCACGTGCTTTTGTCCATGAAAATCTTTCAAACCAATTGCCAGATGTTCCTAGAGGAAAAGGTTGTGTAGAAAGTTGTACTTTATGTGTACATAGAATTGATAGAGGGGAAAATAATACTGCATGTGCAGAAGCATGTACAAAGGATGGTGCACAGGCTATTATCTTTGGTGATTTAAATGATCCAGATAGTGAAATTTCTAAACAGTTAGTTAAGTATGGTGGAACTGCAATTAGGGGTGATTTAGGATTAAATACGGCAGTTAGATATCGAGGAATTTAATTATGCAAGATAAGACAGAATATAAAGTTATTGAATTATCAAGAGCAGTTTTTATATTTGGAATTATATCTCTATCATTAATTGGGCTTGGACTCTATTCCTTTACAATTTTAGAGCATGAAGGTCATTGGCTAACTGGCATGAATAATCAAGTAGTTTGGGGAGTTCCGCATATTTTTGCAATTTTTTTAATACTTGCTGCTTCCGGAATACTTAATGTAGCTACAATTTCCTCCGTTTTTAATATTCGAGCTTATAAACCTCTAGCTAGGCTATCAGCACTTTTAGCTATATGTTTATTAACAGGTGGATTGTTAGTACTTGTTTTAGATTTAGGAAGGCCAGAACGTCTTGTTGTAGCTATGACTACTTTTAATTTTAAATCTATATTTGCTTGGAATATATTCCTATATAGTGGATTTATATTTGTTGCAGCAATATATTTATGGATGATGTTTGAGGCACGTTATAATAAATTTATAGGAAAGGTTGGAACATTTGCATTTGTTTGGAGAATAATTCTAACAACGGGAACAGGGTCAATATTTGGTGTCCTGGTTGCTAAAGAAGCATATAATGGAGCTTTACTTGCACCATTATTTATTGCACTCTCATTATTACTAGGGACAGCAATATTTTATAAAGTTTTATTTTGGATGGATAAAGGTCTTGATGTAGCATTAGGTACAGAGACTATTGAAAGATTTAGGAAACTATTAATATATTTTATTTTTGCTGTTTTTTATTTAACAGTTTTATCTCACCTAACAAATCTTTATGCGACAAAAAATCATAATTATGAGTTCTTCCTATTATTTTCTGGGAATATTTATACATTTTTATTTTGGTTTGGGTACCTAGTGATTGGAACTATTTTGCCCTTGCTAATTCTATATAATAAAAAGTGTCAAAAGTGTCCAGTTATGATTTTAGTTTCTTCCTTCTTAGTAATTTTGGGTGTTTTTTGCCAGTTATATGTCATTATAATTTCAGGCCAAGCTTTCCCATTAGATTTGTTTCCCGGCTTGTCTGAAAGTAGCACTTTTCAAGATGGCGTCATATCACCCTATATCCCAAGTGTTTATGAGCTTATGCTTGGCTTAGGGGGTGTAGGTATTGCGGCTATTATTTATTTAGTTGCGGTTCTAGCGTTAGATTTTACCCCAAAAACTTTAGAAGACCAGAATCATAAAGATCAAAGAGTTGAATAGTCTATACATATCGGCAGCACATAAATCTTCTGGTAAAACTATTTTATCGGTTGGATTATCAAGAATATTTTCTAAGCTTAATTATAAAGTGCAAGCATATAAAAAAGGACCAGACTATATTGACCCTAGTTGGCTTTCATTAGCTTCCGGATCTCCTTGCTATAACTTAGATTTTAATACGCAAAAAAATTCAGAAATTGTAGGTTTATATGAAGAAACTCATTTAGATTTTAACATAATCGAAGGAAATAAAGGCTTGTACGATGGACTTAATCTAGATGGCTCAGATTCAAATGCTGCACTCGCCAAGTTATTAAATACAGAAGTTTTATTAATAATTAACTCAGAAGGAATTACCAGGGGGATAGCTCCATTACTAGATGGCTACATAAATTTCGATAAGAAATGCAAAATATCAGGGGTTATTTTAAATAATGTTGCATCAAGCAGACATGAAGAAAAGTTAGTTAGCTCAATTAGGAAATATACAGATCTAGAAATATACGGGGCAATACCTAAGAACGAAAACTTTATACAAGAGAGGCATCTAGGATTAGTACCATCAAATGAAAATAAGCTAGCTACGGCAAGAGTTGATTTTATTGCAAAAGCCATTAAATCTTCTGTAGATATAAAAAAAATAGAAAGAAATTTTTATAAGAGTAATAGTGCAGATCATGAAATTTTAGATGAGATAAGGCTATATAAAAAAGAAGTAAAAAAAATAATGAGGATTGGAATCCTTTATGATCAATCATTTGGATTTTATTACTCTGATGACTTAGAAAAGTTTTCCCAATATGGAGCAGAACTTATTTATATAAATAGCATTCAGGATAAGAGGCTCCCAAAAAAACTAGATGGATTATTTATAGGTGGCGGATTTCCTGAGATAGTAGCTAGTAAGTTAGAAAAGAATATACAACTGAAGCTAGATATAAAAGATTTTATTATGAATAATAATCCATGCTATGTTGAATGTGGAGGCCTTATGTATCTCTGTAATAAATTAATTTATAACAAAAAAAAATATAATATGGTTGGTGTGATACCGGGAACATGCGAAATACAAAACTCACCAGTAGGAAGAGGATATGTTAAAATACAGTTTAAGAAAAATAATTTATGGAATGTAGATTGCAAAAAAATTATCAAGTGTCATGAGTTCCATTATGCAAAACTAAAAAACAATACAAGTATATCAAATAATTGTTTCTCAAATGTCTTAAGGGGATATGGCATCAATGGACAAGCAGATAGCTATCAATATAAAAACCTATTAGCAAATTTTTCTCATCTCAGGCATACTGAAAGCTTCCCATGGGTAAAATATTTTATTGATTTTGTAAAGAGACAAAAAAGTGATAAAGATAACAGATAAAGCATTATCAAAAATCATAGAACAAAAAAAACTAATGAAAAATGACTCTATGAAGCTTAGAGTCGCTGTTATGCGTAAAGATGATAAATATCATTATGCTATGGGATTTGATGATAATGTAACCCAAGAAGATGAGATTGTTCCTACCGATGGAATTGATATAATTGTTTCATCAGTATCTAAACCTCTTGCAAATGGTATGACTATTGATTATGTTGAAATTGAAAAAGATAATTTCAATTTTATTTTTTTAAATCCAAATGACCCGTCTTATGTTGAACCCAAAGAAAAAAAGTGAAGATTTTAATATTTTTCTAGAATTGTTAAGCACTTGGCTAACAAATATTATGGCTGGAGATTTGTCTGCGAGACTCAATTTAGATAAAGAGAGCCCATACTACTTAGTTTCTAATAATATAAATGCTGTTTCTGACATGCTTGAAAAACAAGTGAGTAAAAATAACGAGCAGATAGAGAGGTTCTCTAAATATAAAGAGGAGAAGAATATTGAAATAAATAAACTTGCAATTGTTGAAGAACGTATAAAATTTGCTTCAGAACTACATGATTCTTTAGCACAAACCCTTGCCACACTAAAATTACAAGTAAGGGTGTTAGATGAAAGTATGCATCAGTCAAATGAAAAAAATATGTGGTCAGAATTAGAGAAATTAGAAAAAAGCATAGAGAGAGCAAACACGGAGATAAGGAAACTTATTAAACATTTTAGATCTGGCTCATCAGAAGAAAATAATTTTTTCAATAGCATTAATAATGTAGTGAATGATTTTAAAAATGATTTTCCAAGTGCAAAGATATTTTACCAAAACAATATATCAGATATTAATATTAATAATGAGCAAGAACTAAATATAGTTAGGATAATCCAGGAAGCTTTGACTAATGTAAAAAAACATTCTAAAGCTAGCACTGTTAGACTTTTTCTTACATCAGAGAATGCAGACAAGTATTTAATAATTATTGAAGATGATGGTATTGGTATAGCCAAATCATGTTTTATGGGTCATGATGAAGAGCCTTCTGATGACCACTTTGGTATAAATATTATGAGAGACAGGGCAAAGAAAATTGATGGTGATTTAAAAATAGAAAGTGAACCTGGAGAAGGAGTAAGAATAATTTTAAGATTCTCCAAGCAATTAGAAAATTCTTAAAAATTAACATGGCATTAAAAGTTATTATAATTGATGATCACACACTTTTTAGAGATGGGCTTAAGACTCTTCTAGTTCGTCATAATATTGAGGTTATTGCATCTTATAACAACGGTGCTGATGGAATAAAAGGTATTCAGGATAACTACCCAGACATAGTTCTACTTGACCTAAGAATGCCAGAATCTTCTGGTATAGATATCTTAAAAAAGATAAAAGCAAAATATAAGCATTTATTAGTTGTCATGTTAACTACTAGTGATGATGAAAAAGATTTAATAGAAGCTCTTAAAAATGGTGCTAGTGGTTATCTTTTAAAAGACATGGAGCCTGATGATTTAGTTGTTGCGCTAAAAGATATCAATAAAGGAGAAACAATTGTAGCTCCAAATTTAACACAGATACTTGCAAAAGTTGTGAAAGGAGACGATAACTCTGAACAAGTCACTAGCCCAGTAGATGATCTTACTCCGCGTGAGAAAGAAATATTAGAGCTACTAGCTGAAGGGCAAAGTAATAAAATCATTGCTAAGAACCTAGGAATTTCCGATGGGACAGTAAAGTTACATGTAAAATCTATACTCAGAAAATTAGATATACATTCTCGGGTGGAAGCTGCAGTTATAGCTGTCGAACATGGTTTGAGGAGAAAAACTAACACGGAGTAAAAGAAAATATGCAAGGCTGGAAAAAAAATAGAGTTGGATTAGGAGTTTTACTAGTGATTTCATCGCTTGTAGCTAACTATGATGATTTTTCAGAAGGACAGAAAGTGTCTTTAATTGCACTATTAGTTTTAGTTTATTATCTATATGTAAAATTTCTAAATAATTATCCAAAGGCGTGAAGATGTTTTCTCATATCATTTCTCCGGAAAATTTACTATGTAATTTAGACAAGGAGGACTGGATAATATTTGATTGTAGATTTAACCTATTAAAAAAAAATGAGGGTGAAGACCTATATAAAGAGTCACATATTAAAAACTCATATTATATTGATCTAGAAAAAGATCTGTCTGACTGCAAAAAGAATGGAGGAAGACATCCTTTGCCAAATATTGAACAATTTAAAGAAGTTTTAAATAGATATGGTATAGATAAGAGAACACAAATTGTTCTTTATGATGATAACAAGGGAGCCATTTGTTCAAGATTTTGGTGGATGTTAAAAAATGTTGGGCATGTAAATGCATGTGTCTTAGATGGTGGTTATACCGCATGGAAAGATTTAACCTATCCGTTAACTAACAATCTCTCTCCTAGAAGAAAATCAACGAATAACTCATACTCATACAATAATGAAGAAATATATACAACAGAAGAAATAAAAAGATTGTTAGACGAAGATAAGATAATTCTCGTAGACGCAAGAGAGGAAAATAGATATTTGGGCAAAGAGGAAAAGATTGATAAAAAATCTGGACATATACCTGGATCAATAAATTTACCCTATGCAACTAATATAAATGAAAAAGGTTTTTTTAAAAATAATGATGAGCTTATTAAAAAATTTGAAATTTTACTAAACGATAACTCTAAGGAAATTGTTCATATGTGTGGGTCTGGAGTAACAGCGTGTCATAATTTACTTGCAGCTGACCTTACACAAAAATTTGGCTTACAAAAACTATATATAGGCTCGTGGAGCGCATGGATAGAAGACGAAAATAATAAAATAGGATTAGGATGAGAAAGAAAAGTTCAGTATACATGGATGATGAATTATTTGTTTGGCACCCTTATACAACTAGTATTGACCAAAATCCTCTTTATGAAGTTATTAGAACAGAAGGTACAAAAATATACCTTTCCTCGGGAGAGATATTAATTGATGGAATGTCATCTTGGTGGTGCGCTATAAATGGCTATAATCATCCAAAACTAATAAAGGCTGCAGAGAAACAATTAAGAAAATTCCCTCATGTTATGTTCGGTGGATTTACTCATAAACCAGCTGTATCACTAGCTAAAAAATTAATTAAAATTTCACCAAAAGGTCTTCAAAAGGTATTCTTTTCAGATTCTGGATCTGTTTCAGTTGAGGTTGCAATGAAATTCGCAATTCAGTATTGGCATGCAAAAGGAGTTGAAAGAAAAAAAAGATTCCTTACTGCTAGAGGTGGTTATCATGGAGACACTTTTGCTGCAATGTCAGTTAGCGATCCTGATAATGGGATGCATAATCTATTTAAAAGCTCATTATTAAAACAATATTATACTTTTGAACCAGAAAGTTTAGAAAATCATAAGAATTATAATAGTAAAAGCCTAAAAAAGTTAGAAAATATTTTAAAAGATAAAAACTCAGAAATAGCGGCAATAATAATAGAGCCAATTGTGCAAGGTGCAGGCGGCATGAAGTTTTATCATAAAGATTACTTAAAGATATTAAAAAAGTTATGTAAAAAATATAATGTTTTATTGATATTAGATGAAATTGCTACGGGATTTGGTAGAACGGGAAAGTTATTTGCTTGTGAACATGCAAAAATATCTCCAGATATTATGTGTGTTGGCAAATCTATAACTGGCGGTACTATGAGTCTTGCTGCAACGATTGTTTCAAAGAATATTAGCAATACTATATCATCAAAAAGTCCTAGGGTTTTTATGCATGGGCCGACTTATATGGCTAATCCATTAGCATGCTCTGTATCCTTAGCAAATATTGAATTATTAGAATCATATGACTGGAAGAAAAAAGTAAACAATATAGAAAAAAAACTTTTTCATGAGCTTAATAAAATTTCCGAAAATAAAAATGTTAAAAGCTATAGAGTTCTTGGTGCAATTGGAGTTCTTGAGATGTATGAAGATGTTAATATAGGTGAAATACAAAAAATTTGTGTACGAGAGGGTATATGGCTTCGCCCTTTTAAGAATTTAATCTATTTAATGCCACCATATATTATTTCTAATGCCGATTTAGATTATTTACTAGGGAAGCTTAAGGTTGTCATTGAAGAGCATTATAATAACTAAAATCTGTATGAAATATTAATCATAATTTTCGATACTTTGCTCATTAATTCTTTTACTAAATTAGGAATTTCAATTGATCCTTTAGATGCTGCTAATTCACCATGTTTATTCTCATCAGCTCTCATTTGTAGTAAGATTTCTCTTGTTTTATGGTCATTAGTTGGAATTTTTTCTAAATGCCCATCAAGATGCCTAGAAACTTGTTTTTCTGTCTCTTCTACAAATCCAAGACCTACTTTATCATTGTAAACGCCAGACATTATTCCTATAAGTACTGAACCACAATACCATGCGGAATCAAACACACTTGTTTTGCCACCAAGCTCCTCTATTCTTTTTTTACACCAGAATAGATGATCCTTTTCTTCTTCAGCAATATCTAACATTAAATTTTTTTGGTCTTCATTTTTTGAAATAAAAGCATGGCCAATATATAGGCCTTGAGCTGCTATTTCTCCAGAATGATTAATCCTCATTAAAGAGGCAGAGAGTTTTCTTTCTTTTTCATTCATCTCACCTTCTGAAACATTACTTGCAGGATAGTTTGCATTACTATCTCTTTTACTAGATATAGTATTCAATAGTTCATTTGTCCTTCCTAAGAAATTATCTAATTTTGAAAAATTTCTCATATTAGCTTCCTAAGTAAAACTGTCACTATGACGTGAAATCGTTTTATAAAGAGTGTAATCTTTTCCAGAAATGACAGAGTCTGAAGTGTATCTTTTTTAAAACTATCCATAATTTCCTTGAAGTTAACATTCGCAGGGCAATTTTTTTGGCAAGATAGGCATAAAATACAATTATTTATATGAGTCAAAGATTTCATATTGACTTCAAGATCACCTCTATTAATAGCAGAAATCATGGAGATTCTCCCTCTTGGTGATTCTGACTCATTTTTTGAGATAGCGTAGGTAGGGCAGTGTTCTAGGCACATCCCACACATTACACAACTTTCATGATCTAGATATTTTATACTCATAATAGTGTTGACAAATACATTAATATATTATAACATTTTAATATAGTTAATTTCCTCCGACCACCGAACAAATACTGGTGGACAATATGAGCGCAGTACCCTTACTGCGCTCTTTTTTTTAGCCATATTTCTTATGATAATCCCTTTTTTTCCCTGATCTTTGGGTTACTACCCCTAAGATATTTTTCTTATCTTCTTCCTTAATTTCAATACTTTTGTAGTCCTTATTTAGTGCTAAAAGATTGATTTTATTAATGATTTCTATCTTTCTTAAAATGAGGCTTTTATCAGTTTCGTAAAGTACATAATCCCCATTTTTTGCATTTACACTTGGATCAATGATTACTATACAATCCTTCTCAAATTCTGGATACATACTGTCGTCTAAGACCTGTAGTGCAAAAGGCTCTTGAGCTGCGCAGTTTTCCCCCTCATTGCTTAATTCTTGATACTTTTTTGGCTCCATTTATACAGTTCCTAGCTTAAAATAGTGATTCTACGATATTTTCTCATATTTTGCTCTAGTTATACTTATGCTCATGTTATACACAGCTTATACTCAGAAAAAACAGACGTTAACCACATTATATTGTGCTTGACTAATGTACCAATCACATCTTATAGTGTATTATTGAAAAAATAGCTACTAAAATAATAAAAAATGGACACAAATCAAAAAGATCTAGGGCTAGGTGTTGTTAACGTCAAAAATGATGATGCTGTTTCAAGCATAGCTACACTCAGCGAAGTGGATTTAATGGCTCCAGGCAAATATAGGGTTGTCAGGAGAAATGGCAGTATTACAAACTTTGATTTAAGTAAAATTACAGTTGCTATGACCAAGGCTTTTCTTGCTGTTGAAGGATCACAAGCAGCAGCATCTTCTAGAATTCACAAGATTGTCGAAGATTTATCAAGAGATGTATATCAAGCGTTAACTCGTAATATTCCTGATGGTGGCACATTTCATATTGAAGATATTCAAGACCAAGTAGAATTGGCTTTGATGAGATCAGGCGAGCATAAAGTTGCACGTTCCTATGTTCTTTATAGAGAAGAACAATCTAGAAAAAGAATAGATCAAGAATCAAAACAATCAACCTCTGAAGGAGAAAAAGATCTTAACACTGTTTACAATAACATTAACGTAACGAATAAGAATGGTGATAGTCAGCCTTTAGATCTTAAAAGATTAAATGAGGTTGTTGCAGAAGCATGCTTAGAAATACAGGATGTTTCTACAGAGCCAGTAATTTCAGAATTGCAAAAAAATATTTATGATGGTGTTTCTGTTGATGATCTTGCAACAGCACTCATTATGTCTTCTAGAGTACTCATTGAAGAAGAACCAAATTATACATACGTCTCTGCTAGACTACTTATGGATAGTTTAAGAAGGGAGGCTCTTAGTTTTGTTTTAGAGAAGGATGTTGAAGCAACATCAAAACAAATGGCAGAATTTTATAAAGACTATTTTAAACTTTATATTAAAAAGGCGTGTAGTCTAAATTTACTTAGCTCCGAAATTATGGATAGCTATGATTTAGAAATTTTATCAGAGTCACTACTTCCAGAGAGAGATATGAAATTTACTTATCTGGGATTACAAACTCTTTATGATCGTTATTTCATCCATTCGGATGGTACTAGATTTGAATTACCACAAGCTTTTTTTATGCGTGTGGCTATGGGACTTGCATGCAATGAAAAAGAAAAAGAAAATAAAGCAATCGAATTTTACAAATTACTATCGTCTTTTAATTTTATGAGCTCAACGCCGACCTTGTTTAACTCTGGCACCCTTCGCCCGCAGCTCTCATCATGTTATCTAAGTACAATTCCTGATGATCTGCGGGGCATTTTTGGATCGATTACTGATGATGCTCTTCTTTCAAAATTTGCTGGTGGACTTGGAAATGACTGGTCAAGAGTAAGAGGCATGGGAACTCATATTAAGGGTACAAATGGCAAATCGCAGGGAGTAGTGCCTTTTCTAAAGGTAGCTAATGATACAGCGGTTGCAGTTAATCAAGGCGGGAAGCGAAAAGGAGCAATGTGTGCGTATTTAGAAACCTGGCATTTAGATATAGAAGAATTCTTAGATCTTAGAAAGAACACTGGTGATGATCGAAGAAGAACGCATGATATGAATACAGCAAACTGGATTCCTGATATTTTTATGAAACGTGTAGTTGAAGAGGGTAAGTGGACACTTTTTTCTCCGCATGAGACAGAAGATCTTCATGATTTATATGGTGAGAATTTTGAGAAGCGATATATAGAATATGAAAAATTAGCTACAGAAGGCAAAGTAAAATATTTTAAAGAGATTAATGCTGTGGATTTATGGAAGAAAATGCTTGGTATGTTATTTGAAACTGGACATCCATGGATTACTTTCAAAGATCCATGCAATATTAGATCACCTCAGGGTCATTCAGGTGTGGTGCATTCGTCAAATTTGTGTACTGAGATAACTTTAAACACGTCTGATGATGAAATTGCTGTATGTAATTTAGGTTCAGTAAATTTAGCAGCTCATGTTGACGAAAATGGTTTGATGAAAGATAAGCTAGAAGATACCATCACGACCGCAATGAGGATGTTAGATAATGTTATAGATTATAATTACTATAGTGTTGAAAAAGCTAAAAGCTCTAATTTAAAACATAGACCTGTAGGTCTTGGTGTTATGGGATTCCAAGATGCACTCTATAAACTTAATATTCCTTACGCAAGTGAAAAAGCAGTAGAATTTGCTGATGAATCAATGGAGTTAGTAAGTTATTTTGCAATAAAAGCATCAACTGACTTAGCTGAAGAGAGAGGAAAGTATGAATCCTTTGATGGTTCTTTGTGGGCGCAAGGAATAATGCCTGTAGATTCCATTGGTTTATTAGAAGAATCAAGAAGTAAATATGTAGCGGTTGATCGTAGTGCAAAATTAGACTGGAATCAGTTGAGAGAAAGGGTCAAAACAGTAGGAATGAGAAATTCAAACACACTTGCAATAGCTCCAACAGCAACGATTTCTAATATAACAGGTGTTACCCAGAGCATTGAGCCAACATATCAAAACTTATATGTTAAATCTAACTTGTCCGGTGAGTTTACAGTCATCAATTTACATTTAGTAAATAAATTAAAAGAGCTAGGTTTATGGGATAAAGTTATGGTAAATGATTTAAAATATTATGATGGTAGTATTTCTTCAATAAGCCGTATACCTGATGAAATAAAATCTGTTTTCTCTACAGCTTTTGAGTTAGATGCAAGGTGGCTAATAGAAGCTGCTTCGAGGCGTCAAAAATGGATTGATCAGTCTCAATCTTTGAACATATATATGTCGGAGCCTTCAGGGCCAAAACTAGATAATTTGTATAAGTTAGCTTGGGTTCGTGGACTTAAAACCACATACTATTTAAGAACTATGGGCGCAACGCACGTTGAAAAAAGTACATTAAATGATAATAAGTTGAATGCGGTTGCAGAAAATGACGAATCACAGGAAAGTCAAAGTGTGTGCTCAATTTTAGACCCTGACTGCGAGGCATGTCAGTAGAATTTAGGAGGTAAATTATGTCATTATTATGGGAAGATCCAATAGCAAATTCTTTAAAAGAAGAAAAGAGCGCTGATAATAAACAAGAAGCTGTTACACCTCCAACTATTGCGCATGAACCGGTAGTTGCCCAAGAAAAAGATATTAAACAACCACCTTTAGATGCTTCTACAGATACGGCGGGGAATACCGGTCTTGAAAGTATAGAAATGGGAGCAAAAAGGATACAGGTTGATGATAAGCAAATAATTAATTGTAGGGCAGATTTAAATCAATTAGTGCCTTTTAAATACGAGTGGGCTTGGCAAAAATATTTATCTGCTTGTAATAATCATTGGATGCCGCAGGAAATTAATATGACGGCTGATATAGCATTATGGAAAAATTCTGATGGGCTAACTGAAGATGAAAGACTTGTGGTTGAGAGAAATTTAGGTTTCTTTTCAACAGCAGATTCTCTAGTTGCTAATAACCTTGTACTTGCTGTTTATAAACATATTACTAACCCAGAATGTAGGCAATATTTGTTAAGACAGGCATTCGAAGAAGCAATTCATACCCATGCATATCAGTACTGTATTGAATCATTAGGCCTTGATGAGGGTAAGTTATTTAATATGTATAGAGAAATACCGTCTGTAGCTACTAAAGCAGAATGGGCATTACCTTATACACAAAGTCTTGGTGATATTAATTTTAGAACTGGTACACATGAAAACGATCAAAGATTATTAAGAGACTTAATTGCATTCTATGTTATCTTTGAGGGAATTTTCTTTTATGTAGGATTTGCCCAAATACTTTCAATGGGTAGAAGAAATAAGATGACTGGCGTGGCTGAGCAGTTTCAATATATTCTTCGTGATGAATCAATGCATATGAATTTTGGAATTGATGTCATTAACCAGATTAAGATAGAAAACCCAAATCTGTGGACTGAGGATTTCAAAAAAGATATGGTTAAATTAATTCTAGAAGGGGTTGATCTTGAAACCCAATATGCATATGACACCATGCCAAGAGGAATTCTAGGAATGAATGCCCCAATGTTTGAAGAGTATTTGCATTATATAGCTAACAGAAGATTAACGCAGATTGGCCTTGAAGAGCACTTTAAAGGAGCAAATAATCCATTCCCATGGATGTCAGAAATATTAGATCTCAAGAAAGAGAAAAACTTCTTTGAGACTAGAGTTACTGAGTACCAAACAGGTGGTGCATTAAACTGGTAGGCCTTCGATTCTAGTCTTTTATATGTACTCTCTTAACAGTAAATCCATATTGGTTTTCTAAGAGATATAAAACACCCTTTTTCCCAAGAAGATGCATAGCACCTACTGAAACAAATGTGCCTCCTTGCCCTTTAAACATATCTAGACCATATAAAAATGGCAGATTCATATAATGTGCCATTACAACATTTCTAATATAAATACTATGTTTCATATATGCATCGTAATGAGCTTTTTTATCGGAAGATTTATCAATAAAACTAGTACTGATTTCTGTGAGCTTTACAAGATCCTCTTCTAAATAAGCAGAAACCATACCTTCTAATGTGTCATTAATATGTGGAAATGCATTTATTTTATCCTTTAATAAGGAAACTTGTGACTCCATCGGCATTGCGTAAAAAGCAGCCAATAGTTCCTCAGGGGATTCAATTTGGTATATCTCTTTATTTTGGATGCTCGCTAGATCAAGAAGTTTGTGATCTACAATTGGACCACTATGTTTTGATTTAGCAGCTATGCTAAACATTGCAGCCCATGGCTTAATGTGTTTTGCATATTTTTCATTAACCCCATTTTTAGTTAATAGTGCATACACTTGATCAGCAGTTTCCTTTCCTGCAACATCAGCAAGCGTCTTCTTTTTAAACATCATACGTTTCTTTATATTTTCAAACCCATGATAAGGGTTCCAAAGGTGGCTACTTGGGAATGCCTCAATAGAATAGCCTTTGGACTTATAGAAAATATCCATAACTTTTTTTGGAACTCTAGTAACCCTTTCATCATTCATGTGAATTGTGCCGTATATATGTCCAAGCATTTCCCCATCCTTACTAATTTCCCAAAATAAACCTTTTGAATATGGCGGAGGCGTTGTTGCTACTATATATATACTTGCTGAAAAGAAAGCTACTAGGAAAATAACTGTTGATAAACTGGTATTCTTATTCTTCATTTTTTTCACCATTTTTTAGATTTTACTAAGGATACATAAAAAAAACGCCCTTGTAAAAAAGGGCGTCTTCATTTCTTTTAGCAGAGAATTTATACTGTTTTATATCCAGCAATTTCGTTCATTTCTCTTGCTATTTTTAACTCGCCTTCAGATGCTTCATTCTTATCCCATTTAGCCAAATGTTTTTCCATTAATTTATGGAACATTGGTGGGAAAAGTGCTAAAGCAAATAAAGTAAAGTAACCACTACCAGAGTTTGGTGCTCCAACTTCATCTAACTCCCAGAAGTGTGTTTCACCTCTATCATGATGGTCTGCTTGTCTTCCAATCTCAATGAAGAACCAGCTTGTGAATAATGTTGAATTATCCCAGCTATGTCTGTAATCAATTGGAGAACCTTTTTCTCTAATTAGACCATAGTGCTCTAAGTAGTTTAATGCTTCTAACTCAAAGTTTGATATTAACCATATCAAAGCCATGCATGCAATACCTGTCCAACCACCTGCAAACCAAAATAGAGCTACAGTTGGTACAGCCATGAAGTAACCACGAATCCAACGATTCTGCATAGAAAGGAAAGGTACACCCAATCTTCCTAAACGTTGTTTCTCCATGTTGTAAAGGAATTTACTTTGCCCTAAACCACATCTTGGGTAATGAGCATATAAGCTTCTTCCTCTTGGTGCAGTTGCAGGATCGTCATCACAACCTAATTCAAGGTGATGGTTGTATACATGTGCATAGCAGAAATGTGCTTTTCCACTTAACGCCATCATCCATCTTGAAATAAGGAAACTAAATCCTTTGGTGTGTGATAATTCATGACCATAGATGATACCGATTCCAGCAAATACTCCAGTTGAAACTACAGCGCCAACTAATTGTGATGCAGTTATTCCGGTGTAATATGCCATACCAAGAAATGTAGCGGTTTCACCAGTAAATGGTATACCGTTTACATATTGATAAATTCTCCAAGCAATAGCTAGTTGAAGAAGAACAAATACACCTAACATTGCATACATAGTTGCGTTTAGTAACCATGGAACACCGTTAGTATCGCCATTTTCATCAAACCCGGCACCAAGCGTTTGTACAGGTGTTATAGTGTCAACTACAATTCCAACACCAAGTAAAAAGACCCCTGTCCATACCCATGGACCACCAGCTATAACACCAAACATTGATGCTAATATAAGTAGTGGCGCTAGGTAATAACGCGCATTTATTAAAAATTTTCTCATCCCTACCTCCAGTCAAGACACGAAAAATAAGTTTTTAAAAACTTGGTTATTCAATAACCTGACTCCACTATATCAAAAAACACGAAAGTAGTAAATTTTACGTCCTATGCAAATAATGAACATATTTTACTATACAAATAGTGGACATCCTTGTGCTAAAGTATAAGATAACGGGAATATATTTATGAGTCAAAAGAAAAAATCGTATACAAATGAGGACCTTATAGCATGTTCTCAAGGTAAAATGTTTGGTGAAGGGAATGCCCAGTTGCCAACTGTAGGTATGCTTATGTTCGATAGAATTGACTTAATTCAGGAAGATGGGGGCAACTATAACAACGGTATTATTAAAGGCACCCTCAACATTGATCCAGAACTATGGTTTTTTAAGTGCCATTTTATAGGGGACCCGGTTATGCCAGGCTGTCTCGGATTAGATGCCATGTGGCAACTTGTGGGCTTTTATCTTGGATGGTCAGGATTTCCAGGCCGCGGTAGAGCACTTGGAGTTGGTGAGGTTAAGTTTACTGGACAGGTGCTTCCAACAGCAAAGGAAGTTACATACCATATTCATATAAAACGACTTATCACAAGAAAGCTTGTCATGGGCATTGGAGATGGAATTGCGTATGTTGATGGACGAGAAATATATGTAGCTAAAGATTTAAGAGTTGGGCTATTCACTTCAACAGAAGGATTTTAAAAATGGCTAGTAAAGAAAGTTATTTAAATTCTACTGGTTATATATTTACCCACTTGCCAGCACCTTCTGAAATTGAAACGCAACTTAGAGAAAACTTTTCTAATTTTGATATATCTGGGACAATTTTAATTTCAGAAGAAGGGATTAATATTAATTTGGCAGGGTTAGAAGCACAGGTAAAAGCTGCTGAGGATTCTATTATC
>JAYZIH010000020.1:0-9565 GCA_036165695.1 Pseudomonadota bacterium
AAAGAAAAAATATATGAAGATAATACTGTACCAATTGTTATGCTAACTCATAATATTAAGGAAGAAGGTATTATTAAAGCAATTAATGAATTAGAAAAATTAGAAGAAGTTAAAGATAATATTATAAAGATAAGAATTGAAACATTTAACTAGAAATTATTTTATTTCTGAAATAATATAATCCTCTACATGACTTAAATCATTCTCTAAAGACACATATTTTTCCTCTTTATTTAAAATACTAACTATTCCTTCAGGCTTATTAGCTTCTAAATTAAGGGATTTTTTAATTGCCTCAGGAAATTTCGCAGGATGTGCACATGCTAGAGATATATTAGCATCATTGTTGCTAATATTTTCTAGTAGGTTTAAGCCTGTTGCTGTATGTGGGTCAGCTATGTATTTATATTTAGAGTAAATAGAAGAAATTGTGTTAATTATCTCAGAATCGTTTACCGATTTAGCCTCATAAATATCTTTTAATTTTTTCAATATATCATTTTCTAGCTTATATTCTTTATGATCATTAAAATATTTAATTACAGAAACAAGCTTGTCTGAGTCATAATCAAATGTTTCAAAGAGTTGCCTTTCAAAATTACTTGAAATTTGAATATCCATGCTTGGGCTATGAGTTTTAACAACAGATTTAAGCTTCATATCACCATTTTCTATAGTTCTATACATAATATCATTTGCATTAGTCGCTATATAAAGTTTATTGATAGGAAGCCCTAGTTTAGAAGCAACATGTGCTGCATATACATTGCCAAAATTTCCAGTTGGAACTACAAAATTTACTTTATCAAATTTTTCATTTAATTTGTAGTAAGCCCAAATAAAATATGCACTCTGAGAGATAATCCTAGCCCAATTAATTGAATTAACTGCAGATATATTTGTCATTTTATTTAATCTACTTGAATTAAATAATTTTTTTACAATAGATTGGCAATCATCAAAGTTTCCTTTAATAGCAATATTTTTAACATTATGTGAATGTATTGTTGTCATTTGTTTTCTCTGAATATCTGATACTTTTCCCTCAGGATGAAGAATAAATATATTAATATTATCTTTATCTTTACATGCATGTATAGCTGCAGACCCAGTATCTCCAGAAGTTGCGCCAATTACTGTAATGTTTTTTTTCTTTTTATTTAGGTAATATTGAAATAGATTTCCTAGAAGTTGTAGCGGATAGTCTTTAAAAGCAAAAGTTGGGCCGTGGAATAATTCTAGTATATATTTATTTTCATCTAGGTTTATTAATGGAGCTACATCATCTTGAAAGACCTTGTAAGATTTAGTAATAATTTTTTTTAATTCTTTTTCATCGATTGTACTGCCAAAAAATGGTTCAATAGTTTGATAAACTACATCTTCAAACTGCATAGATTTATTTTTTAAAATATCATTAATGTTAATCTCTGGCCATTTTTTAGGCATGTATAAGCCACCATCAGATGACAATCCATCAATTATAATTTCATCGAAGGGCTTAGATAGCCCTGAGTTTCTTGTACTATTATAATCCATTACTTATCGATTTTATTTGACAATTCTTTTGCAATACCTAAATACTCACTAGGCTTTAACTTTAGTAGCTTACTTTTTATATTTGCTGGTAAACTAGATTTTTTAATTATTTTATGTATTGTTTGTTTATTTACTAACTTGCCTCGTGTAGATTTTTTTATAATATTATAACTATCATTTATATTATAGAGCCTCATTACAGTCTGTATTGGCTCAGCCAGTAATTCCCAACAATCATCAAGGTCAGACTTAATTTTTTTCTCGTTTATTTGAATTTTATTTAAGCCACTGATAAGAGAGTTTATAGATATGTATAGATATCCATAAACTAACCCAATATTTCTCATAACAGTTGAATCACTCAAGTCTCTCTGCAGTCTAGAAGAAGATAATTTTCTTGAGATTGTAGTACTAATCCCATGACACATTTCAAGATTACCTTCAGCATTTTCAAAATCTATTGGGTTTATTTTATGCGGCATTGTTGATGATCCAACTTCATTATTAATTTTTTTTAAACTAAAATACTCAAGCATTATATATGTCCACATATCCTTAGATAAATCTAAAAGAATATTTGATGTATGGGAAATTGTATTTAATGATTCACACATCCAATCATGAGGTTCAATTTGTGTTGTATATTTATTTTGCTTTAGCCCTAATGATTTTATAAATTTATTTGTTTCACGTTCCCAATCAACTCTAGAGTCTACTACTATATGTGAATTATAATTCCCAACTGCACCACTAAATTTTGCATATACTTCCTGATCTTTAATTTGATTTATTTTTCTTTCAACTCTTTTATAGAATACACTTAGTTCTTTACCCATAGTTGTAGGCGAGGCATTTTGACCATGTGTTTTAGAAACCATACCAATTGATGATGTCTCCTTTATCAAGCTCTTCAATGTGTCTAAGAGCGAATTAAGCTGTCCAAGTAGTAGCTCTCTAGTTTCATTATAGTTTAGAGCATAGGCGACGTTATTAATATCTTCAGAAGTAAGACACAAATGGATTAACTCTTTTTTATCTTTTAGTGTAGGGTGTGTGCTAAATTTTTTTCTAAGAAAAAATTCAACAGCTTTCACATCATGATTTGTTTCGTCTTCAATACTTTTTATAAGCCTAGCATCGTCAACATTAAATTTTTCAACTATATCTAAAAGATATTTTTTTTCAGAATTATTAATCGTATACTTTGACTTTATAGAATTAATTTTGAAAAGAAATATAAACCAGCTAACCTCTATATAAACTCTCTGCTTTATTAATCCGCGTTCACTATTTATTTGTTTTATTTTTTTATCAAGTTTAGATGAGTATCTCCCATCAAGAGGGGATATTGCATTTATACTGTGTTCTAATTCAAACATTATTTAAAAATTGATAAGTAATTACAATGTAGAGTATACTATAATAATCAATATCATGTAAGGCTTGAAGAGTTATAGTGAGAAAAAATCCAAAAAATATAAGAATTGAAAAAGATAGCATGGGCAATGTAAATATACCCAAAAATGCTTTATATGGCCCACAAACTCAAAGAGCCGTTGACAATTTTAAAATAAGTAATTTAGTCATGCCTAAAGAGTTTATTATAGCTCTCCTAGATATTAAGAGATCAGCAGCTCAGGCTAATAAAAATCTAAGAATATTAAATCAAAAAAAATCTAATAGTATTATTAAAAGCATAGATTATATAAAGAAAAATTATAATCAATCTGAGTTTCCTGTTGATGTATTCCAAACAGGTTCAGGAACAAGTACTAATATGAACGTAAATGAGGTTATAAGCAATATATCTAGAAAAAAATATAAAACTATAGTGCATCCAAATGATGATGTTAATCTCTGCCAAAGTTCAAATGATGTTATACCGTCAGCCATAAGTATAAGTTGTGCAAGATTGGTAAATAATAATTTACTCCCAGCAATGACTCATTTGTCTAAAACTATTAATAAGAAATCAAAAGAACTAAAAGGTATTGCTAAAACTGGAAGAACACACCTAATGGATGCAATGCCATTAACATTCGAGCAGGAATTAGCTTCGTGGAAAAGCCAGGTTGATGAGGACATAGCAAATATTAAAGTCTCTTTAAATAACATAAAAAAGATTCCAATTGGTGGAACAGCAATAGGTTCTGGAATAAATGCGCATAAGAACTTTGCAAAAGAGTTTATTAAATCATTGAGCTTAAACAATGGCTTTAGATTTTATTTAAAAAATAATAAATTTACTGGTTTAAGTTTTCAAAATGACTCAGCGGCTCTTAGTTCCTCTATTAAATTATCGTCTATCACTCTTACAAAAATTAGTAATGATTTAAGATGGATGAACTCTGGACCTTTATCTGGATTAGGAGAAATCTCACTAACAGCGCTGCAGCCTGGAAGTAGTATAATGCCAGGAAAAGTTAACCCAGTTATCCCAGAGTCTGTTTTAATGGCGTGTACAAAAATTTTAGGAAATGATCTTTCTGTTAATATTGCTGCATCTTCAGGTAGCTTCCAGCTTAACGTAATGCTTCCATTAATTGCATATAATACTATTGAAAGTATCTACTTGTTAAGTAATTCCTCTTTGTCATTGGCTGATAAAGCTATTTCAGGCTTTAAAGTAAACAAAGATGTTGTAAGTAACTCTGTTTCATCAAATCCTATACTTGTGACAGCTTTAAATAAAATTATTGGATATGAAAAAGGAGCTTTAATTGCAAAAAGAGCCTATATTGAAGGTAGAGATATCATTGATATTGCTGCTGAAGAAACTGATTTATCAGAGAAAGAATTGGAAAAGATTCTTAACCCTATAAAATTAACCCTTGGTGGTCTATAAAAGATACTGTCTAGATTAATAACTCAATTTTTATGCTGCTAATTGCTTAAGAACAAAGGTTAAGATGCCACCATTAATGTAATATTTTACTTCCTGAGGGGTATCAATTCTAACATCAGCCTTAAATGTTCTTAAATTCTTTCCATCATTTACTTCAATTTCAACTTCCTTAGAATTTCCATTATTTATGCCCTTAATTGTATAAATCTCTTTTCCAGTTAAATTTAAATTTTTAGCATTTTCATTCTTTTTGAATTGAAGGGGAAGTATACCCATTCCTACCAGATTTGATCTATGTATTCTCTCAAAACTTTCAGCAATAACAGCCACTACACCTTGCAATTTTGGACCTTTAGCTGCCCAGTCTCTAGAAGATCCACAACCATATTCTTTTCCTGCTATAACAATAGTTGGTATATTGCTTTCCTTATATTTAATTGCAGCATCATAAATACTCATTTCTTCATCACTTGGAATATGTAATGTATATCCGCCCTCAACATTAGGAACTAAATAATTATTAAGCCTTATATTTGCAAATGTACCTCTCATCATAACTTCATGATTACCTCTTCTAGAACCGTATGAATTAAAATCACTTAATTTTACACCTTTATTAAGCAAATATTTTCCAGCCGGACTATCTTCTTTAATTTGACCAGCAGGAGATATATGATCAGTAGTTACTGAGTCACCTAGGTATGCTAGAACTCTTGCACCAGTAATTTCATTAATATTTCTATCAGCTATATCTTCAAAATATGGTGGATTTGCTATATACGTAGAATCATTCCATTTATATTTACTTGTTTTTTCAATTTTAATATCTTTCCAGTTATCTTTTCCTTCATAAATATTCTTATAAGACAAATCAAAAAGTTCTGACGTATATGATGATTTTAATATTTTATTTATTTCATCATTAGATGGCCATATATCTTTAAGAAAGATTTTAGTCCCATCTTCTTTGATTCCAATAGGATCTTTAGTTAGGTTTATATCCATAGTTCCTGCAATGGCATAGGCTATAACCAAAGGAGGAGATGCTAAATAATTCAATTTAACCTGCGAATGAACTCTCCCTTCAAAATTTCTATTACCAGACAATACTGATGCAACAGTAAGATTTTTCTCATCTATAGCCTTACTAACCTCGTCTATTAACGGACCTGAATTACCAATACAAGTTGTACAACCATAACCAACATTATGAAATCCAAGTTCCTGCATCGGCTCTAATAATCCTGATTTTTTTAAGTACTCCATAACTACCATTGATCCTGGAGCTAGGGACGTTTTTACCCAAGGTTTAGACTTAAGATTATATTCTCTTGCTTTTTTTGACAGGATACCTGACGCTATCATAACTCCTGGGTTAGAGGTATTAGTACATGAAGTTATAGCCGCTATTACAACATCTGCATCTTTTATCTCATATTCTTTTTCTTTAATTAAAATACTTGATGATTTTTTTTCTTTTTCATCTATTTCTCTATGAACTGAATCTTGAGTCTTTGATAGCTCTATTCTGTCTTGTGGTCTTTTTGGACCAGCTAAAGAAGGCTTTACTTCATTTAAATTAAGCTCTACATTTTCAGAATAGACTGCCTTTTCACAGTTATCTTTATTTAAACCGGTCATCTTTGAATACTCTGATATTAACTTTATTTGATCACTAGATTTATTTGATAGCTTAATATAGTCTATAGTTTCTTTATCTATAGGGAATATTCCACAAGTTGCGCCATATTCTGGAGCCATATTTGCAATAGTAGCTCTATCACCCAGAGTTAAGCTATCTATACCATCACCATAAAATTCTACAAATTTTCCTACAACACCATGTTTTCTTAAAATATCAACAATAGTTAATACTAAATCAGTTGCAGTGGTACCTTCATTTAATTTGCCATTAAGTTTAAATCCAACAACTTTTGGAATTAGCATAGAAATTGGTTGGCCTAGCATTGAAGCTTCAGCTTCAATTCCACCAACTCCCCAACCGAGAATACCTATACCATTGATCATAGTAGTATGTGAATCAGTGCCTACAACAGTATCTGGATAAGCAAATAATTCATTATCAAATGATTTAGAGAAAATTACCCTAGCAAGGTATTCAATATTTATTTGATGAACTATTCCTGTATCAGGAGGCACAACTTTAAAATTAGAAAAAGCTTCTTGCCCCCATTTTAAAAACTTATATCTTTCAAAATTTCTTTCATATTCAAGTTTAGAGTTCAGGTCAAAAGATTTGGTACTACCAAAATCATCGACTTGCACCGAATGATCTATAACGAGTTCAGCAGGCTGTAATGGATTTATTATGTCAGGGTTCTTACCTAGCCTACTTACTGCATCTCTCATAGCTGCTAAATCAACAATTGCAGGAACTCCAGTAAAATCCTGCATCAAAACTCTAGCAGGGGAAAAAGATATTTCTTTTATACCTGCATTTTCTTTCCAATTTAGAATTGACTCAATATCACTATCTTTAACATTTACACCATCCTCATTTCTTAATAGATTTTCTAAAAGAATTTTAATTGAATATGGCAATGAATCTACGCCTTCAATATTTGAAATATTAAATATAGTGTATGACTTATCGCTAATTTGTAACTTAGATTTAGTTTTATATGTATCCATTTTTTTAATAATTACTGTGTTTTGTATATCAGGTTAAGAGCATTAAGAATTTGTTTTCTCGAAAATATTAGATGCCACTTAGAACCATCCGCGTAGTACCACAATATCGAAGCTCTAATTCCGCTTAATAACAAAGTTCTAATTAACGAAGCATTTTCTTCTAAGTACTTACTTTGCCCTAGTATTATAATTCTTGGCTTAATACAACTTATATATTCCTTATATATCATGGCATGATATGATACCTGCTCATCTATATTTTTGTCCATACCTTTATTCCTTATATCATCAATTTTTTCTTTTATGCCTTTAACTAGTACTTCTGATTTGCTAAGCTTATTTTGAATAGTGATTAGGGAAACTATATATTTTTGAATATTAATAATGCTGTCTTCGCTATTTCCATATAGCACCTTCCTTAAAGTAGTTGCTCCGTCCATTAAACTATATTTATCCCCATAAATATTTTCGTAGTGATCATTATTATTAGCAGTAATGCTTTTAATCATTGTTGTATGGTGATCATTTAGTGAAACACTGCTTGTTGCAGCACGTTCAACTAAAGAACATGATTGAAATATTGCACAAAGCGAAACTATATAATTTTCATTTATGTTTCTAATTAAAAATTTTTTCAATTATTCCACCCCCCACGCATATAGAGTTATCATATAATACTAATGATTGACCTAATGCTGGCGCTTTTACTTTATTAGTAAAATTTACCTGATAAGTATCTTTATCAATTTTGGAAACATAGCACTCTTCTAATGCACCAAGATGCCTAATTCTTGATGTAAATTTTTTGTTATCTATGTATGACTTGTCTTCAGAAATTATGTTTATATTATTAATATGTATTTTTTTATGAAATAATAAGTCGTGGTCCTTTCCTTGACATACGTAAATACTATTATTTTCTATGTCTTTTTTATAAACATACCATGGTAAATGGCTTTTTCCTTTAATGCCGCCAATCCCAAGACCAGTTCTTTGCCCAATAGTTGTTAGAAAGATACCATTATGTTCTCCCATAACCTCATTTTTATCGTTATATATATATCCAGGCTTGCTATCTATATATTTAGAAATAAAAGAATTAAATTTTCTTTTGCCTATAAAGCAGATTCCAGTGCTATCTTTTCTGTCATAGCATTTAAAAGAATTATTTTTCGCCATCTTTCTAACATCATCCTTTTTTATATCTTCTAAAGGAAATATTGTCCTTTGTAACTGTGATTGAGATAAAGTATATAAGAAATATGTTTGATCTTTCTTTAAATCAGCAGGTTTAGAGAGAAAGAATTCGTTATTATTGCTATGTATCTTTGCATAATGTCCTGTTGCAATCTTGCTTGCGCCTAAATTCTTTGCGTAGTCTAAAAAAACTTTAAATTTAATTAGTTTGTTACATATAATATCTGGGTTTGGAGTATAGCCGTTCTTATATTGTTCTATGAAATCTAAAAAAATATTATCCCAATACTCTGAAGAAAAATTTACTGTATGTAATTTTACATTTAGTTTATCAGATACGTCACTAGCATAGCTTAAGTCTTCTTCTGCAGAACATAGTTCATTATCGTCTTCATCCCAATTTTTCATAAATAGTGCTTCTACATTGTAACCTTTATCAACTAAAGTTCTTAATGTTACTGCAGAATCAACACCACCTGATAATCCTACTATTATTTTATTGTCAGTCATTCTATGTATGTAATTATATTTGAAGGATATGTATTTCCCTTTACATAATCATTAAACGAATTTAACACCATTCTACTCCTAAAGGTATCGTCACTTAGAGAATATATTTCTTCTTCAGTTAGCCATAATGATCTTATAATTTTCTTATCCGTCTTTACATCAGGATTATGAGAAATATATTTACATTTAAAGCAAAATCTTACATATACGTCTCTTTCGTTTAAAATCTTTTCTTGATATACACCTACTATGAACTCAGTTTTAACTATACAGCCAGTTTCTTCTAGAGTCTCACGTATACAAGCATTAGGAAGTGACTCATTCTCTTCTAAGTGTCCAGCTGGTTGATTTAGAACTTTTTTATCTTTTACCTTTTCTTCTACAAATAAAAATTTTCCATTATTTTCTACAATAGAAGCTACAGTTATGTGAGGAATCCATGACATTTACAGTATTTAGTATATTCTGCTATCTATCCCTAAATGTAATTCTGCCTTTTGTTAAATCATAAGGAGTAAGAGCAACCTTTACCTTGTCTCCTGTTAGTATTCTTATATAATTTTTTCTCATCTTTCCAGAAATATGAGCGGTAACTACGTGTCCATTCTCAAGCTCAACTCTAAACATAGTATTAGGGAGAGTATCAATGACCTTTCCGTCCATTTCTATATGTTCTTCTTTTGCCATAATTTAAAAATAGCTCTTGTAATATCCTAGTTTTTAATGTAAATGTTTATTCTAAAAATATATCTAATTATAATTTTAAATATGAGCAATGTAAAATGAGTTTAGGCATTCTTTTCCCTGGACAGGGATCACAAA
>JAYZIH010000021.1:0-3563 GCA_036165695.1 Pseudomonadota bacterium
ACCATTTTCCATAAGTATCGTTTCTTTGCTATACAAGTGGTTCGAGAAAGGAGCAGAATAACTTTTTTCATAGTTTATATAAATTGGTTTCAAAATCTTATCAAGCAAGCTTTCAATATTATCTGTATAAACGTATTCAGATTTTTGTTCGTTCCACATCTTTGTCTTAAAGTGTATTGAATCTATTAAGGCAATAAATATAAAAAAAGCTAGAAATACTATCGATATAACTCCTGTTGTTTTTTTAAATACTAATTTCCAATTTTTACTAAGGTCATAATTATTTCTAACATAATATATATAACATCCTAGTGAAATAACTATCATATATAGAAAAACATCTGTAATAAGGAATGTGAACATTATTTAAGCCTCACTCTTGGATCAACTAATGTATATGAAATATCAGTAAGTATTAAGCCAACTATGTATAATACTGTTCCTAAAAACACCATTGCTCTTACTATTGCAAAATCTTGATTTTGTATTGCGTCAATTGTATAACTTCCAAGCCCAGGTATTCCAAAGAAGGACTCTACTATTAAACTACCTAAGAATAATAGAGGTAGTATTACAACAACTCCTGTTAATATTGGTATTAATGCGTTACGAAAAACATGTTTAAATAAAATCTGATTCTCTGATAATCCTTTTGATTTAGCTGTCTTTATATAGTCCTTTTCAATTTCTTCTAAAAATAATGTTCTATACCACCTTGTGCCAGAACCAATTCCATAAATTACACTTATGATAATTGGTAAGATTAAAAATTTTATAGAATTAATTCCATAATCAAAACCAGATATAGGGGCTAAATGGAGTAGTTTACTAATTAAAAATTGCCCAGATATTATGTAAAAAAGACTAGAAATAGACATTAAAGCAACACATGCAATTACACCAAAATAGTCGACCTTGGTTGCTCTAAAAAAAACTAAGAAAAGCGCAATAGTTATATTTAAAAATAAACCAACCAATAATGATGGCAATGCAATGGCTAAGCTTGGCCACATTCTTTGCTTAATATCATATCCTATATTTCTACCACTATCCGATGTGCCAAATTCAAAAAAGAATAAGTTAAAGGATTTTTCATAGAATATAGTTTTTTTAAATCTATCTATTCCTTTTTCATCTTCATTAATTAATAAAGGTTTATCGTAGCCTCTCTCAATTTTCCAAGCTACTATTTGTTCAGAAGTGACTCTTTTTTGTCCAAGATGTAAACGCGCAACATCATCTGGCGAATTAACAACAAAAAAAAGTCCAAAAGTTACTAAATTCACTCCAATTAAAATAGGTATAGCATATAAAAATCTTCTTATAATATATTGAATCATAAAGCTGTTTGCTTTTCCTTTTTCTTATAATTTCTATATGAACTTATAAAAATAATAGAAATTAATGTTAAAAATAAATAAATAATTATAAAGCTTGGTTTATTCCACTTACTTACACCATCTTTCCTCTTTGTATCATTAATCTTTAAATACTTTAATGTATTATTAGCCATTAAATTAGGGGTTAAATTTTCCACCCAATCATGTGACAAGAGAAAAGATTTTGGATGTATGCCCCAAATCCATGGACAATCGTCTTGTAAGATTTTAATCATTTCATTGATAATCATTAGCCTTTCCTTGCTATTTTCCATATTTTTCATCTTGATAAAAAGCTTATCAAATCTTTTATTGCTGTAGTTTGAGGCATTTTCGCCTCCATATTTCACCTTTCCATTTTTACTATATAGTAAAAATAAGAAATTTTCTGGATCTGGATAATCTGCATTCCAACCCCATTGAAATATTTGTCCCGTCCCTTTAATCATTTTCTCTTGAAATCTATTGTAATCAGTTACACGCGTCACCAACTGTATATTTATTTTTGCAAATTGCTTTCTAAGCCAATTTAAGAATGAATAAGTGTCTGGACCAGACCCTACTGCTTCAAAGTATAAGACAAGCGGTTTGTTTGTTTTTTTGTCTATTCCGTTAGTATATCCAGCTTTTACAAGTAATTTTTTAGCATATTCAATATCTTTTCTTACCGGTTTATCTTTTTTTATATTAAATATGGTCTTATTAATTGTATTATTATTATATTCAAAACCAAAAATCCCTGGCGGAACAGGGCTATGTGCGACAATACCTCTTCCATTTGTAAAAATAGATATATATTCCTCATAGTCAATTGCAATTGATATTGCTTGTCTTAAAAGTTTTGCTCTTTTACTATTTCCGCCAATGGTAGAGTCAAGCATATTAAAACCAATATAGTAGGTTGATGTTGCGGTATATGTTGTTAATCTTATATTTTTATTAATTAATTCTTCTGTTAAAGTTAAATCTCCGCTTTTATCAAATGATATAGCTTGGTCATAGTTATCGGAAGCTATTCCTGAATTATCATAATATCCCTGTAAAAACTTATTCCACCTGGGTATCTGTTCTTTCTCTAAGGAGTAAACTGCTTTATTTATATAGGGTAAGGATTTGTCTTTGTTTTTATTAACAAGCTTGTTATTGACTAATCTATCATCTAATGAAGGATAACTTTCCCCTCTAAAGTTTGGATTTTTATCCATTATCATTTTTAAATTAGGATTATTATCAGTAAGCATAAATGGTCCTGTTCCAACTGGATACCAATCGAGTGTTATATTTCTTTTTTTCAAAACTTCCTGTGAATAAAAAGTATCAGCTTCCCATGGCAACGGAGAAAAAAATGGCATTGCAAGCCAATATATAAACTGGGGATAATTTTTTCTTAATGTTATTGAAAAACTATAATCATTAATTTTTTTAACTCCCGTTATGTTTTTCTTTCTAAAATATTCTTTGTAGCTCATATTATCTGTATCTTTTATTTCCATCATATGATCCCTAAAGTCCTTAAAACCATATATATATTCAGACATTACGCCAGCGATAGGAGAATGTATTTTGGGGTCTGCTAATCTTTTTATTTGATATATATAATCATCAGATTTAAGCTCTCTTGTGCCAGTAAAATTAAAATCAGCTAATTTATTTATTTTCTGAACGTCATGATTATTTAATTTATGATAAATAAATCTACCTTCTTCTTTTGCAAATGCAGGATGTGGTTGAAAGCGTATGTTCTTTTTTATATTAATGATATATTTCACAAATTTAGCATTATTTTTATTATTAGATAATTTATTAAAATTCTCATCATAATATTCAATTTTAGGCATCTGTGATGCGACTAGCGGAACTAACACATATGGTCTCTTTAGATAATGGTACTGAAGTAATGGTTCATATATTTGCGCTATAAATGCATACTCATTAGAGCTATATGACTTAGCTGGATCTAAATGCTTCGGTCTTTCTTGGAACGAGGAAAAAAATATATCTTCATTATTTGTGGAACTGTATGGACTATTAAGTGGTTCACCCGTACAGCCTACGATAGCTAAAAATATACCAGTAATAAAAATTTTATATCTAAAATTAAACATTATGTCCTCTTTGTATAATAATTATAATATATTTTACTGTCTAAAAATAAAAATTGTTATACAATAATGCAATGGGTTT
>JAYZIH010000022.1:0-2744 GCA_036165695.1 Pseudomonadota bacterium
TTTTTGGATTATTCAAAAAAACGTAAAATAAAAATTATAAGTGACATACATTGTTTTTGTAAAAGCTCTAAACAAGATATTATAGGCATTACTGGATCAAACGGCAAAACAACCGTAACTTCATTAATTACTCATATTTTGAATGACATAGGATATAGTGCTACTTCAGGGGGGAATATTGGAGAGCCAGCACTTAATCTCTTAGATAAAGAGCATCAATATAATGTAATAGAGATGTCAAGTTTTCAACTTGAATATTCAAAAAATATTAGTTGTAAAACTGCCTTAATAACAAATATAACACCTGACCATTTAGATAGGCATAAAAATTTTGAAGATTATAAAAAAATCAAAATGAAAATCTTTGAGATGGCAGAAAATGCCGTTTATTTTAGATCAGATAAAAATATTAAAAATATTAATGTAAAAAATAAAATTTCTTTTGGTTTAGATAAGCTAGACAATAAAAAAACATTTTCAATTATCAAAGAAGGGAATAATCATTATATATATCATGGTAAAGATAGGCTGATAAATGAAGACCAAATAAATTTAATTGGTCAACATAATTTATTAAATATTGCTGCGGCGCTAGGTGTTATCTTGTCTTTAGATATTGATCCAAAATTAACGTTAGACTCTATATCAAGTTTTAAACCGATTGAACATAGGATGGAAGAATTTTATACATATAAGAATATAAGCTGGATTAATGATTCAAAATCAACTAATTTAGAAGCAACATTAGCTGCAGTTAAAGGGATAAAGGGACCAATAATTTTATTATTTGGTGGTAGACCAAAAACAGAAAATATAAAAGAAGTTGAAAAATTTTTCTTTAATTCATCTAATAAAATGATAGTTTTTGGAGAGATGAAAGAATTAGTAGAAGCACAGCTAAAAAATAAAGATAAAATTATTTTTGTTGATAATTTAGAAGAAGCAGTTGAAAGAGCTAACATACAAGCGTTAGATTTAAATAGATATTTAACAAAAAATAAAATAAATGACAAAATAAATATATTATTGTCACCAGGTTGTGCTAGTTTTGATATGTTTAACGATTATATTGATAGAGGAAATCAGTTTAAAAATATAGTAATTGAAAAATCTATATATTAAGAATATATGGAAAGAAAAATTAACAAAAGTTTAATTAGTGTGGCAAAACCATACATAGATCCATACTTATTTTTTGTAGTTATCACTATTATTGCGTATGGTTTATTAATGTTGTTTTCTTCCTCAATAGAAATATCCTCAAAAAAATTTAATAATCCATTTTATTATTTTAATAAACAATTAATATTTCTTGCTATTTCAGTTATTATTTTTTTTATACTAGAAAAGATTAAATTAGATAGTTATAAAAAAATTTCTGTTCTATTTTTATTTTTCTCAATTATTTTAATTTTTCTTGTAATTTTCCCAAATATTGGTATTTATGCTAATGGCAGCAGACGATGGTTATCATTATATTTTTTTACTTTCCAACCTTCTGAAATTTTTAAACTATCTTTCTTGATATGGCTCTGCGCTTATTTGGCTAATAAAAAGGAAGATATTAAGGATATAAAGAATTTTATTATACCTATTATCGTTTTATGTTTTTCTTCTTTGTTGATATTGATGGAGCCAGACTTTGGTTCAACAATCCTTTTATCAATAATTACTTTCCTTATTTTATTTATTGCTGGTGCTCAGATATTTCATATGCTATTTTTTGCTACTGTAGCTACTCCAATTCTCATTATACTCATATACTACTCTGGACATGCAAAAGCCCGTATTATTAGTTTTTTAAATCCGTGGGATGACCCATTAGATAAAGGTTATCATTTAACTCAGTCACTAATGGGCATTGGAAGTGGAGGTATACTTGGAAAAGGTTTAGGAGCAAGCACGTCAAAGTTATTTTTTCTTCCAGAAACTCATACAGATTTTATATTTGCAGTAATTGCAGAGGAACTTGGATTATTTGGTGTTATTGCAATCGTATTATTATTTTCAAGTTTAATTTGGAAGAGTTTCCAAATAGGAGAAAATGCAATTAGAGTTGGTATGAAATTTGAAGGTTATCTGGCATATGGAATAGGGTTTTTTATTGGTGGGCAAGCCTTGATTCATATGGCTGTAAATTTAGGACTAGTCCCTACAAAAGGATTAGCTTTGCCTTTCTTTAGCGCTGGCGGAACTAATTATATAATATCAATGTTTTCATTATTTTTACTTTTTAAAATATATAGAGAAGTATATGTTAAGAATTTAAAAAAGATGGGAATAAGAAATTAGAGAAATATATGAATGATAAAGAAAGAAAAATAGTAATATTCTCGGGAGGCACAGGTGGGCATATATATCCCGGAATAGCAGTTGCAAAAAAACTGCAAAGTCATGGGGTTAAAGTATTATGGATTGGTACTAGGAAAGGCTTAGAGGCAACAGTTGTACCAGCAGAGGGGATTGAAATAAAGTTTATAAATTTTTCTGGTATACGTGGAAAAGGAATAAGAAAATATGTAACGCTTCCCTTTCTACTATCTAGAGCTATTTGGCAATCTATAAAGATTATATTAAATTTTAAACCAGACTTAGCAATCAGTATGGGAGGTTACATAGCTATTCCCAATGGGATTATTTCTATAATTTTTAGAATTCCTATAGTTATTCATGAACAAAATATTATTTATGGCCTATCGAATAGGCTACTAAAAATATTTGCTCATTCAGTAATTTTAGGGTTT
>JAYZIH010000023.1:0-16853 GCA_036165695.1 Pseudomonadota bacterium
AATTAAGATTATTATATTTAATTTATTAATAGTTTGTTTATATGAATTTAACTGAACTCAAAAAAATAACGCCTGCTGATCTAATAGAGATGGCTACAGAAATGGGAATTGAAAACATTGCTAGATCTAGAAAGCAAGAGGTAATATTTTCTATCTTAAAAACACATGCTAAAAATGGTGAAGATATTTTTGGCGATGGTATTTTAGAGATATTACAAGATGGTTTCGGTTTTTTACGTTCTGCAGATAGTTCTTACTTAGCAGGTCCAGATGATATTTACGTTTCCCCAAGTCAAATTAGAAAGTTTGGACTAAGAACAGGAGATACAGTTTCTGGGAAAATTAGACCACCAAAAGATTCAGAAAGATATTTTGCAATGTTAAAAGTAGACCAAATAAATTATGAAGATCCAGATAATGCAAAGGGTAAAGTTTTATTCGAGAACCTTACACCTTTGCATGCTGACCAAAGAATTAAATTAGAAAGGGGTAATGGGACAACAGAAGATATAACGGCTAGAATTATCGATGTTTGTGCCCCTATTGGTAAAGGACAAAGAGGTTTAATTGTTTCACCTCCAAAAGCTGGTAAAACAATTATGCTACAAAATATTGCACAAAGTATAACTTCTAATCATCCTGAATGTTATTTAATAGTTTTGTTAATTGATGAGAGACCTGAGGAAGTAACAGAGATGGAAAGGATGGTTGATGGAGAGGTTGTTTCTAGTACATTTGATGAACCTGCGACAAGACATGTGCAAGTAGCAGAGATGGTAATAGAGAAAGCAAAAAGACTCGTTGAACATAAGAAAGACGTTGTAATACTTTTAGATTCTATAACAAGATTAGCTAGAGCATATAATACGGTAGCTCCTGCTTCCGGTAAAGTGCTTACAGGTGGAGTAGATGCAAATGCTCTACATAGACCAAAAAGATTTTTTGGAGCTGCTAGAAATATTGAAGAGGGAGGTTCTCTAACAATACTTGCAACTGCTTTGGTTGAAACCGGTTCAAAAATGGATGAAGTTATATTCGAAGAATTTAAAGGCACGGGGAATAGTGAAATACATATGGATAGAAGAATATCAGAGAAAAGAGTATTCCCTGCTATTGGAATAAATAGATCGGGAACTAGAAGAGAGGAACTTTTGACTTCACCTGAGGAACTACAAAAAATATGGATACTAAGGAAATTCATTCATCCGATGGATGAAATAGAAGCAATAGAATTCTTGTTAGATAAGCTTAGAACGACAAAAACAAATGATGAATTTTTTGATTCTATGAAAAAGTAAAACGGTTATTAATTTCCTTATCTCCAATATCATCTCGTTTAAAAATACCTTCCCAGCTAATAAAATTTGAGCGTTTGTAAGCCTTTTCTTTAGCATTTTTTAAGTCATTTCCAAGCGCGGTAATACACATAACCCTGCCACCATTAGTTTTTAATGTTCCATTCTCATTTTTTGTTCCACTATGGAAAATTTTTATATCATCGAGATCTTTTCCTTTATCCTCAATCAATAAACCTTTTTTATACTCTTTTGGATACCCACCGGATGTAAGTACAAGTGTAAATGCAGTTTCATCCTTCCACCCTATATTATAATTATATAGATTTCCTTCATATGCCTTTAAACACATATCAGCAAAGTCAACATCCATTCTCATTAGAATTGATTGTGCTTCTGGATCTCCAAGCCTACAGTTATATTCTAAAACATAAGGATTTTTATCTTCATCAATCATTAATCCTGCATATAAAAAACCAACATAGTCTATATCTTTATTCTTTAACCCATTTATTGTTGGTCTAATAATTGCATCCATAACAATCTTTTCTAAATTTTCATCTATTAAATTTGTAGGTGAATATGCACCCATTCCGCCAGTATTTGGCCCTAAGTCATTATTATTTAATTTTTTATGGTCTTTTGAACTTGCAAGTGAAATAATCTCATCTCCTGAAACTAAACATATAAAACTTGCTTCTTCACCAGTTAAAAAGTCCTCAATAATAATAGATTTAGAACTTATGCCATGAAAATCAGAGTCCATTAATTTTGAAACAATAAGGATAGCCTCATCCTCTGATTCTGGTATAAAAACACCTTTCCCTGCAGCTAACCCATCAACTTTAATCACAAATTTTTTGTTTCTAGATTTAATATAATCTATAGCTTTGTCTAGATCATTAAATTTTTTATATTCAGCCGTTGGAATATTATTAGAAATAAGGAATTCCTTACAGAAAACTTTTGAACCTTCTAGCATTGCCGCATCCTTACATGGACCAAATATTGGTATGTTTTCTTTTTGAAATAAATCAACAATTCCATTAACAAGAGGTTCTTCTGGGCCTACAATAACTAAATCAATTTCATTTTCCTTAGCATATTTTAAGAAACTATTTATAGAATTATTTTCTAAATGCCCGATATAGACTTTTTTCTCTAATTTAATTCCTGGATTTCCGGGAACTACATGAATTTTCTTGACTAAAGGTGATTGCGAAACCTTCCATGTTATTGCGTGTTCTCTACCACCAGATCCTATAATAAGTACGTTCATAAATTAATGTTTAAAATGTCTAACATTAGTAAATACCATAGAGATATTATATTTTTCTGCTGCCTCAATAATTTCTTTATCATTAATTGAGCCGCCTGGCTGTATAATAGCTTTTACACCAATTTGCGCAGCTATATCTATACTATCAGCAAATGGAAAAAATCCATCAGAGGCCATAACACATTTGTCTAATTCTAAACCCTGCGCTTTTGCCTTGCTAATAGCAATATTAGTTGAATCAACTCTACTCATTTGCCCTGCGCCAATTCCAATAGTATTTTTATTATTTGCAAAAACAATTGCATTTGATTTTACAAACTTACAAACATTCCATGCAAAAAACAAATTTTCTTTCTCTCCATCAGTTAGCTTATTCTTTGTTACAATCTTATATTCGTTAGATTCAAATTTATTATCTGATGTTTGAAGCAAAATACCATTTTGGATAGTTTTTATTTCAAATTTGTCTGGTTCACTAAATTCTTTATCTTTACCATATTCTATTAATCTTACTTTTTCCTTAGATTTAGCAATATCTAAAGCATCTTCATCTATCTTAGGCGCAAGAATTATCTCTACAAATTGATTCTTATAAATTTCCTCTATAACTGATGCATTAATTTTAGAATTAAATGCAATAACTCCACCAAAAGCAGAAGTAGGGTCACATGCATAAGCATTTGAATATGCTGTTTTGCTATCATTTGACACTGAAACTCCACATGGATTCGCATGTTTAACTATTACACAAGAAGGTTCCTTAAAGCTCATGGCACATTTAATTGCAGTTTCACTATCGACTACATTATTAAATGAAATTTCTTTTCCCTGCAGTATCCTTGAATTAACTAAAGTTCCATAGTCTGAAAAAGCATTTGAATAAATAGATGCGCTTTGGTGGCTATTTTCCCCATACCTCAAATCTTTTTCTTTAATGAAGCTATAAAATATCCTTGATGGAAATCTAGTCTCTTCTACTTCCATAGAAAGATAGTTAGATATACAAGAGTCATAGTGTGTAACAGATTGGAATGCTTTTATAGAAAGCCATTTTCTAAATTCAAGTGTTAACTCTCCATCATTATCTTTATAATTCTTAGTAAAATTTTCATAATCTTTAAAATCAGTTATAACGGAACAATTAATATAATTCTTTGCTGCAGCCCTAACCATTGCTGGACCACCAATATCAATATTCTCAATAATGTCGTGTAATGTATTTGACTTATCTTTTATTATTTCTTCAAAAGGATAAAAATTAACTACGACCAAATCAATTCTTTTTATATTTAGTTCCTCTAATAGATCTGAATCATTTTCTCTTGCCAAAATACCCGCATGTATATGAGGGTGTAAAGTTTTAACCCTACCTCCGAGTATTTCAGGAAAATCTATTAGTTCTGAGACAGAGGTTACCTTGAATCCCTTATCTTCAAGATATTCTTTAGTCCCACCAGTAGAGACAATGTGGAAGTTATTTTCTTTTAAGAAGTTAGCAAAATCCTGGAGATTCTTCTTATTTGATACACTGATTAAAGCAAATTTATCTTTTCTCTTCAAAAAAACACCAATTAATCAATATTATACTGTTTTAATTTCTTTCTTAAAGTTCCTCTATTTATCCCTAATATTATAGAAGCTTTTGACTGATTACCGGAGCAAAAAGACATGGTCTCCTCAATCAATGGCTTCTCAACTTCATTCATTACAAAATTATATGTGCCTTTTATTTGATGCCCATTAGTCTTTTCAAAGTATTCCCTAATGGTCTCTCTCACTACATCTTTTAGAACTATGTTATTTTTTTTATGCATAATTATTATTTATTTTTTTTATATTCTTTTCTAAATAATTTATACCTAATCCACCTTTCTGAAACTGCTCATCTAATATTAGATTTTTATGAAGATCAATATTAGTCTTAATTCCATCTATTACGATTTCATTAAGCGCATTTACCATTCTTCTTATTGCAGCATCTCTATTATTTCCATACGATATCAATTTTCCAACCATTGAATCGTAGTTAGGTGGAACAACATAACCATTATACATATGAGTATCCATCCTAACGCCTGGTCCTCCTGGAGCGTGAAAAGAGTTAATTTTACCCGGTGAAGGAGTAAAATGTACAGGATCCTCTGCATTTATTCTACACTCTATTGCATGCCCTCTCAACTGGACCTCTGATTGTGAATATGTCATCTCTTGACCAGATGCAATTAACAGCTGCTGACGTACAATATCAATCCCTGTAATCATTTCTGTTACTGGATGTTCTACCTGAATTCTTGTATTCATCTCAATAAAATAAAATTCACCGTCCTGATATAAAAACTCAAATGTACCAGCTCCTAAATAACCTATTTTTTTACATGCATTTATTAATTTATCGGAAATTCTTCCTCTTTCCTCTTGAGTTATACCTACGGCAGGCGCTTCCTCAATAACTTTCTGGTGTCTTCTCTGCATAGAGCAATCTCTTTCACCTAAACAAATTGCGTTATTAAAAGAATCTGCTAAAACTTGAAACTCTATATGTCTTGGTTCTTCAAGAAATTTTTCAATAAATACTGAATCATTACCAAAAGCTAACTTAGCTTCATTTTTTGTCATACTAATTGCCTCTTCTAACTCGCTTTCTTCATATACCCTTCTCATACCTCTTCCGCCTCCGCCATGAGCTGCCTTAATAATTACAGGGTAACCTACGTTATTGGCAATTTTTTTTGCATCATTTAAGTTTTCTATCGGTGCATCTGAACCAGGAATTCCCTCAATACCAATTTCCTTCATTGTATTCTTAGCAAGGACTTTATCTCCCATTAACCTGATAGTCTCTGGTTTAGGGCCAACAAAAATAAAATCTGAGCGTACAACTTGCTCAGCAAAGTCTGCATTTTCTGATAAAAAACCAAATCCTGGATGTATAGCATCAGCATCAGTAATTTCAGCTGCACTAATTATTGCTGGGGAATTCAAATAACTCTGCTTTGAGTCTGGTGGGCCTACACAAACTGACTCGTCAGCTAAACGAACATGCATTAAATCTCTGTCTACTGAAGAATGAACTGCAACAGTGCTTATCCCTAAATCTTTACAAGCGCGTAAAATTCTTAGAGCGATCTCTCCACGATTAGCTATCAATAATTTTTTAATCATTCCTTTTCTATAATATATAACACTTGTCCAAATTCTACCGGTTGAGAATTTTCTACTAAGATCTTCTTTATTTTTCCAGATACATCAGCCTCAATCTGATTAAGCATTTTCATGGCTTCTATAATGCATAAGGTTTCTCCTGCTTTTACATTATCACCTAGCCCCACGAATGGTTTAGCACCTGGCGAAGGAGACTCATAAAATGTGCCAACCATAGGAGACTTAATTTCATGTCCTTCTTCTATCTTTTCTTCAGTAATAGGGGCACCACTCATTTCTATTGCTTTCTCGGAAGTACTAGGAGTACTTGATGAAATTACTTGTTCAGTTATCGGAGTGCTATGAACTACTTTTGAATTTTTGCTTACTCTAACTGATTCTTCTCCTTCAGAAATTTCAATCTCAGCTAAATCTGATTCTTCAAGCATTTCAATTAATTTCTTTACTTTCCTAATGTCCATAACTAATTCCCTTTTAGTTCTTTTATAGCTGAAATTAAGGCCAAATTATATCCATATGTCCCATGTCCTGAAATTACTCCAGTAGCAATATCAGATAAATATGACTTTTTCCTAAAATCTTCTCTAGAGAATATATTTGAAATATGGACTTCAAAAAAAGGAATACTAACCCCTAACATAGCATCCCTAATAGCAATGCTTGTATGAGTAAAAGCGCCAGGATTAAAAATTATAAAATTAACTTTTTTCGCTTTTGCATCATGTATTGCAGTAATTATCTCTGACTCAGAATTATATTGACCATGTATAAGCTTAGTATCATTTTCACTTGCATATTCATCTAGTTCAGAAGCAATATCATCCAAGTTTTTCGTACCATAAATCTCAGGCTCTCTTTCACCGAGCAAATTTAGATTTGGCCCATTTAATATCAAAATATTATGCATAAATGCTCCTAAATTCTTTTAAAATCTTCTATTTTCATTAAAATACCACTAAAATCTGCAAATGTCACTATCTTTCGAATTCTTTTAAGAGAAATACATGTTCCACAAATGATTTTGGACCAAGATAACCCTGAATATCAAATTGTTCTATCCTATTGTTTTTATTATAGAAAAAATAAGCAGGTGGGCCAAGTATGCCAAAATACTCTAGCATACCCTTATCAATATCAGAATTCTCTGTAACATCTATTTTTATCAACTTAAATTGTCTCAGGCTATTCTTAACATCAGCGTCTTTAAACGTAATTGCTTCCATCCTCTTACATTCTATGCACCAATCAGCATATACTCCAATCATAATATACTTATTATTGCTCTTAATAGAATCTTCCAAAGATTTAATGCTTCTAACAGTCTCAAAACTTAGGCTATTTCTATCATCATCCTTATCGAAAGAAAAAATAGGGAATACTCGATCAATTAGAATAATAGATGCTAAAATCAGGAGAATACCAAAAAAATAGTTAATAAACTTCATCCAATTTCCAACTTTTGGAAGAAATTTACCCATTAGAAAACCATATAGGATTAAAGGAATACCCATTCCAACTGACAAATTAAATAATAAAAGTGGTGGTACAAATGGGTCTACATTAGTGGTAGTAATATATATAAATAAACCTGCTAGAGGTGGCCCCACACAAGGTCCAATTATAAGGGCAGATAAAGATCCCATTATAATAGCACCAAATTTATCTCCAGAATTGAACTTCTTACTTAAATTTGCAGCCCAATTTTGTATATTACTAGCCATTTGAAATTTATAAAAACCAAACATTGAAAAAGCCAAAAGAATTAGAATAGAGGCAAATAATAAAATCGAAATTGGATGCTGAAATAAAATTTGGATATTATTAGAACTTGATGTAAATCCTAACAAAAATCCAATTAGAGTATAAACAAAAACTAATCCTAATACATAATATATAGACAAAAAGGAATTTTTATCTACACCTAAATCATTAGGTCTTAATATGATACCTGATAATATAGGTATCATTGGTAAAACACATGGTGTAAAAGATAATAAGATTCCTAAGCCAAGAAATAATAAGGAGCTCATTAATATATTTTGGCCAACAATTTTCTCTGAAATTTTCATCTGTTCAGACTTTAAATCGTTAGGATTATTATTACTTAAAATATTAGAAGAAAAATTTAGCGGAATATCCTTTTTCTCAGGTGGATAACAAAGCCCTTTTATTGCACAACCTTGATAATGAATGAAAAAATATTTACTTTCATCATTATTAAAATTATTTACCAATTCATATTCTACTTCTAATTGAAAGCCTTTATCAAATATTTTAGACTTCCCAAAAAATTCATCTTCGATAATTTTATGTTCAGGAAAGACAGTTTTGCTACTTTGTACATAATTAGATTCTATATAAATCTTGTCTTTATATAAATAATAACCGTCAGCTATTTGAAAAAAAATATTTATTTTATTCTTATCAACAACTGCAGAAACTTTAAATGCTTCTTGTGATGGCAGAAAGTCACTAACTTTTTTATCCTTGAAGATATCTGCATATAAAAATGTAGACCCTAAAATGATGATAAAGAATAAAGTTATTTTCTTAAATATATTCATTTAAAAAACTAATTTAATAAGTTGACCTTCAGTAGGCTCACCTGATGGATAAAAATTATTTAAAACTCTTAATCTATCTTCAGCATGAGTTGCATACGGAGATGATTCTGCGTATTTTTTAAATGTATCATTTTTTTTAGCTGTATGTATTTTTATCCTTCTTGGCTCACCTAAAGCCCTTTCATCTTCTTTAAGTTTTCTAAGGCTCTTAAATGTTTTTATAAAATCTTTCTTATATTTAACTATATCTTTCTCTTTTTCAGTTGTAGCAACTAATACAAAAGCATCCTTTTCTGTCCTATATAATATACAAACCCAGCATGGGTGGCTTTGACCAAAAGGGGTGTCTAATTTCACAATAGCCGCATATCCCTTATAGTCTTGAGTACTGATATCTATTCCATCATCAAGCTTGTCGCCATTTGCATAAAACCTCTCAAGGGTCTCTTTAGGTGGAATTTTTCGGTTCAAATCACGCATATTAACTTGAATAAATGTATTCCTATCTTTTGTTGTAGCTACTATACGATCTGGTAAATTTTCTATTTTCCAATCGCCTGGGAATTCTACAGTAAAGTCTAGATCATTATGATAAAAACTAGATCCTCTAACTGAACCTTCACCCTCTCCAGGGCCAACAGGTATACCAGAGATCATTTTTAAAAATTCAAGTTTCCTTTCACCAAGGTCTTTGTCACTCTTATTATCTTTTACAGCCTTTATTATACCTTGGAGTCTTTTATCATTATCTGGATGTGTCGAAAAAATTCCATGGTATGCATACGGCTCTCTATTTTCTTCTTTTGCTAACTTCTTATCAAACTCTTCTTGATTTTTAAGTACACCAATTACTTGAAGTAAGCTGTTAGGGTCATAACCAATGTGTTGCATATATTCTGCCCCAATTCTATCTGCTTCTAATTCATTCTCTCTCCCATAGCCTCGTAATAAAGCTAAGCTAAATAGATTTGTTAAATCTGAAACTCTTCTATCTCCAACAAAAATTCCTAATAAAGTACTTACAACTCCACTTATTTGATGTTTTGCATGTGCTCTAGCTCCATGCCTCGCTGTAACATGACCAAGTTCATGGCCAAGAACTCCAGCTAACTCTGCTTCACTACCTAAATAAGCAAGCATCCCTCTTGTCATATAAATATATCCTCCTGGTAATGCAAAAGCGTTTACTTGCGGACTGTCTAACAACGTAAAATGATAAATTAATTCTTTTCTATGAGAAATATTTGCAAGTTTTTCTCCAATGATAGTGATATAAGATGATAAGTCTGGATTATTATACTGCTTATAGGACTGCATCAATTGTTTATGCGAAGCTCTTCCTATTTCAGCTTCTTCATCTTCTGACATAAAAACTAAGTCTTGATCACCTGTCACAGGATTTGTTGCACATCCGGAAAGGAATGTGATAGCTGTCAATGATGATGTTGCTTTTAAAAAATATCTTCTATCCATAGAACAAATATTGCCGAATTTTACATGAATTATAAAGAAATATTTTTTTTATAACTATTTTTTTGAGTACCTTTTTTTGAATTTATCTACCTGCCCAGCTGTATCAACTATCTTTTGCTTGCCAGTATAGAATGGGTGACATAAGGAACAAACATCTATATTCATAGATTTATCCTTGTATGTAGATCTTGTTACGAACTTATTTCCACAACTGCATGTAACTTCAATCTCTTTATATTCGGGGTGTATGCCTTCTTTCATAATTATTAAGCCATTTAAAAACCATGTGATAATAACCAAAGAAATCTACACATACAAGGTATTATTCACTTAATCAGTATATTATGATTTACTATATAAAATACGAAATTTAGATAAAACCCAATGAATATTACGTCATAAAGTACTGTTTTTTATAATTTTTTTATTATCCACACTTTTTGTGGATAAGTCTGTGTAAAAGACTTTTTTTTCTATCTATTTCCCAATTATTTCTAAATTTTTGCTAAATTGGTCAAATTTTATACAAATTTATAAGTTACTGATAATAAAGGATTTTTAAGATAAAAAAAACATAAAAGTCGAGAATATAGGTATTTTCTTAAAAAAAAACTATATTTTGATGTAGGTTTTTTTTCTGTGTATAAATAAGCGATTTTTTAATAAAAACTTGCAAAAAATTAAATTTTTAGCAATATTTTTTTAGTTAAATTGAGAAAAAAATAGACTTTAACCATTCGTATTTAAATCTTCCCAATATTTTTGAAATAATACCAAGGCTTTTGCTCTGTGACTAATTTTATTTTTTTTTTCTTTTGTTAGTTCTGCAGAGGTACAAGAATGCTCTGGCAAATAAAAAAGTGGATCATACCCAAACCCATTACTACCAGATGGTTTTTCTGCTATATAACCCTCCCAAGTTCCATAAAAAGTTTTTGGCATTGGGTCGTCATATCTATTAACAAAAGCTATTACACATTGGTAACGAGCAGTTCTTTGATCTTTTCCAAAACTTTCCATTTCTTTTAATAATAATTTATTATTTTTTTCATCTGTAGCATCTTTGCCAGAGTACCTTGCTGAATATATTCCTGGTCTACCCTGTAGAGCATCCACTTCAATTCCAGAATCATCAGAAATTGCAGGTAGTCCAGACTTTTCTGAAGCATTTCTTGCCTTTAAAATAGCATTTTCTAAAAAAGAAAGTCCTGTCTCCTCTATATCCTCAATATTTAACTCTTTTTGGGTTACTAGGGTAACATCATATAGGTCTAAAATTCTTTTAAATTCCCTAACTTTGTTTTCATTATTTGAAGCTATAATAATTTTATCGATCATTGTAGATTATTTCTTTTTGAATTTTTATTATTTCCGATATACCATTTTTAGCAAGATCTAACATTTTTATAAATTCTTTTTCTGTAAAAAAATCCTTTTCTGCCGTGCCCTGAATCTCAACAAACTCATTATTATCATTCATAACAAAATTCATGTCTGCATCTGCATTCGAATCTTCGTAGTAATCTAAGTCAAGAATAACATCCCCTTCATATTTCCCTACAGATATTGATGCAACACTTGATTTTAAAACATCCTGAAAATCTATACCTAATGATGGGCTATTAATTATAGATAAGCATAATGCAACAAAGCCTCCTGTAATTGAGGCTGTTCTCGTGCCACCATCTGCTTGAATAACATCACAATCAACTGTTATTGTAATTTCGCCTAATTTATCTAAATTAAGTGCTGACCTTAGAGATCTGCCTACTAATCTCTGTATTTCCATCGTTCTTCCGCTTTGTCTATTTTTAGCTTCTCTATACATCCTTTCATTTGTCGATCTAGGGAGCATCCCATACTCTGCAGTAACCCAACCAGAATTTTGCCCTTTTAAGAAATTTGGTACTTTAGTTTCAATAGTTGCATTGCAGACTACCTTAGTTTCTCCAAATTCTATTAAAACTGACCCCTCTGGATGTGATATGAAATTCTTAATAATATTGATTTTTCGTGTTTCATTGTTTTGTCTTCCATTTTTTCTCATAAGATAAGCCCTTGAATTTGTACATAAATAAAAAATATTTGATTCTTTGTTATTTTTATGAAGAATTACATAATCACATACTACCATAGCAGTTCTTAGGGGCAAATTAACTATGAAAATTACTATACTTACAACTGGTGGAACTTTTGACAAAATTTATTTTGATGCGAATAGCGATTACAAAATAGGTGATACTTGTGTTGGATCTATCCTTGAAGAAGGGAATGTAACAACTGACTACGAAATATTATCTATATTAAAAAAAGATAGCTTAGATATTACTGAAAGTGAAAGAAAAATAATAAAGGATGAGGTAAAAAAATGCGAATCTAGTAGGATTCTTATAACGCACGGAACAGATACCATGGTTGAAACTGCAAAGTTCCTGAGTGATATAGATAATAAAACTATAGTCCTTACAGGTTCAATGCAACCTGCGAGATTTAAAAATTCTGACGCTACTTTCAATATAGGTTTTGCTCTTTCCGCAGTATCGATTCTTGATTTTGGAGTATATATAGCAATAAATGGAATAGTATTTAATCACGACAATGTTAAAAAGAATATAGATCTAGGAAAGTTCGAAAATAAAGTTTGATATTTCTTAAAGTGTATAATGTATGATATTTTGTTATAATCCAATCTAATTTTAGCGGCTGTAGTAGAAATTTTTAATGTTTAATTTAATTAAGAAGATATCTTTTGCTTTAGTGCTCTCATTTCCTTTGGGGGTAAATGCTGATATTACATCGCTATTCAAATCAGAAATGCCTTCTCTTGCTCCTATGCTAGAAAAAGTAACTCCAGCTGTAGTAAATATATACACCTTGAGAAATGTAAAACAAAAACAACAGAATCCTTTTCGTGATGACCCATTTTTTAGAAAATTTTTTAATATGCCAAGCCATAAAAAGAAAAAAGAGAGGAATAGAGCCGGTTTAGGATCAGGAGTTATAATTAATAAAGATAAGGGTTTAATTATTACAAATAATCATGTTATTGCAAAAGCAACAGATATTAAAGTTAGGCTAAGTGATGGAAGAGAATATAAGGCAAAAGTTGTTGGTAATGATTCCGCCACAGATATTGCTATTATAAAAATTGAAGCTGACAATCTAATGTCCTTGAAATTTGCAAATTCTGATGATTTAAGAGTAGGGGACTTTGTCGTAGCTATTGGAAATCCTTTTGGTATTGGACAAACTGTAACTTCAGGAATAGTTAGTGCCTTAGGTAGATCAGGTCTTGGTATTGAAGCCTATGAAAATTTTATACAAACAGATGCTTCAATTAATCCTGGAAACTCTGGAGGTGCTTTAGTTAACTTAAATGGAGAACTTGTAGGAATAAATACTGCAATAATAGGTGCGAGAGGTTCCTCAGCAGGAAGTGTTGGAATTGGTCTAGCAATACCAGTCAACATGGCTCTTAGTGTAACAGAACAATTAATAAAATTTGGACATGTGAAAAGAGGAATACTCGGTGTAGCTGCACAAGATCTTACAGAAGATCTAGCAAAAGGATTCGGAATAAAAGAAAAAAAAGGTGCCATAATAATTGAAGTAGAAAAAGGATCAATTGCAGAGAAGCATGGTCTCAAGGTTGGGGATATAGTAATTGAGATGAATGGTAAGAAGATAAAAAACTCATTAGCATTAAAAAACGAGATTGGTTTAACTGAAGTTGGAACTAAGATTAAGTTAAAAGTAATTAGCAATAAGATTATAAAAAATATAGTTCTAGAGATGGTTGAAACTAAGGTTGCAAAAAAGAGTAATTTAAAAATAAATCAACGTTTAAATGGGATGCAATTTTCAGAAATAACTAGAAATATGCCAGAGTATAATAGAGTAGAAGGTATAAAGATTATTAAAATTAGAAAAAACACGAAAGCATATAATTCTGGTATAAGAGCGAATGATATCATCCTGTCTATTAATAATGTTCCTGTTAAAAAAATTAAGGATCTTGAGCTTGTTGCCGGTAGTAATGATTCAGAACTATTACTACATCTCCTTCGAGGCAATAGGACAGCATTTATATTATTAAAATAGCTATCCACCAGTTATTGTTGGGAAAAAAGCTATCTCGTCACTATCTTTAATTATTGAATCAAAACTTGCGTGAACGGCATTTTGGGCAGCGAAAATATCATATCCATAAACACTTAGCCCAAGAAAATCATATAGGTCAGATATCTTGGTCCCCTCCTCAATATCAATATATTCTTCAGACTTTTTAATATCTTCTGAAAGTCTGGCTAAATAAACAACTTTTACCTTCATAAATTTACTAATATCCCTCTTTAGATTAATATTACATTATGAATAAAAAATTTACGCACTTCAACAGATCTGGGGAAGCTCATATGGTTGATATTGAGGAAAAGCCAATATCGCAAAGAATTGCTATTGCTTCCGGAGAAATTAAAATTTCACAAGAGGTATTAGAAAAAATTAAGAATATATCTCACAAGAAGGGAGATGTTCTTGGTATTGCTAGAGTGGCCGGGATTATGGCAACTAAAAAAACGTCTGATTTAATACCATTATGTCATAACATTAATCTTACATCTGTTGAAATTGATTTTGAAATTAAAGAAAATGATTTAACAATATTATGTACTGCAACAGTAAAAACAGAGGGTAAAACTGGTGTCGAAATGGAGGCACTAACTGCTGTTAATATATCATTACTTACAATTTATGATATGTGTAAGTCTATGGATAGAGGAATGATTATAAAAAATATAATGCTAAATCTAAAGGATGGTGGTAAAACTGGAAAATGGGAAAGATAAAAATTACTTCTCTAAAAGACTCCTCATCTGGCATAAAAAATATGGGAGGCATAACCTACCCTGGCAAAAAAGAATTAATCCTTATAGAGTCTGGATTTCTGAGATAATGTTACAACAGACCCAAGTAAGTGTTGTGATTCCATATTATTTAAGATTTATGAAGTCTTATCCAAATCTTAAAACATTATCTAATACTACATTAAAGAAAGTTATGAAACATTGGGAAGGTCTTGGCTATTATAGAAGAGCAGAAAATATATATAAGACTTCTCAAATAATTAAAAAAAATTTTAATAATATTTTCCCTAAGAGTTATGAAAAGTTGATAGAATTACCAGGGATTGGAAAATCTACAGCTGGCGCAATAATGTCAATTGCATATAATAAAAAATATCCAATCTTAGATGGTAATGTAAAAAGGGTAATTATAAGGTTTGAAGGGTTTAGTAAAGATAGTATAAAAGAAAAACAGTTGTGGGAAATATCAAACAATTTACTTCCAAATAAGAAAAATGGTATTTTTACACAGGCAATAATGGATTTAGGGGCAACAATTTGTAAAAAGGCTAAACCACTATGTAGTAATTGCCCTGTTAGAAATAAATGTATTACTAAAAATACTGGACAGGAGTTAATATGAGAACAGTAAAATGCATAAAACTAGATAAAGAAGCTGAAGGCCTAGATAATCCCACTTATCCTGGGGAATTAGGAAAAAAAATTTATGATAACGTTTCGAAAGAGGCGTGGGCTTTATGGCTAAAACATCAAACAATGTTAATTAACGAATACCGTCTAACACCCTTTGAACCAAAAGCAAGAAAATTTTTAGAAGATGAAATGGAAAAGTTCTTTTTTGGTGAAGGTTCAAGTGTCCCAGAGCAGTATAAACCTGAATAAATTTTTATCTATATGGTTACTTGTTTAGTGTATACTCTCGGTTTCTATAAAATAAGGCCAGGTAGCTCAGTTGGTAGAGCAGTGGACTGAAAATCCTCGTGTCGGCAGTTCAATTCTGCCCCTGGCCACCACGATTATAATTAATTAAAACAATAACCGAAATAAGCATAATTACTGAGACAAAATAAAAACTACTCTCAATTGTATATATAGAAGAGAATATTCCAATAAGTATTGCTCCAGAAGCATAACCTGTATCTCTCCAAAATCTATATACTCCGATTGCAGTTGCTCTCCATTCTTCATTAGAATTATCATTTACTGCAGAGCTTATTGATGGGTATAACATTGCCATACCTACTCCTAAAATAAAAGAATTAATACTCCACCACAAAAAAGAATCATAAATAGGACATATAGCAATAATAATAGAGCAAATAACCATTCCAAAAATAATTAACTTATCCCTACCGACATAATCCGAATATAATCCAGTAAAAATCTGTAAGACCCCCCAGGTCACTGTATAAATACCAACTATGTAACTGATCTCTAATATTGGCATACCAATTTTATATAAATACACTGGAAAAAATATCCACACCGCTGTATCAATATATTTTTCAATATGTCCAGACTGACAATAGGAAAACAACCTCTTATCTTTCCATGAAACCTTGAAAAAAACATCTTTTATATACGTCTTATCTACCTTATATTTCGTATTCTCCTCATTAATATATTTTTTAGTATCATTAACAAAAAAAGTAATAAGTAGTAATGCTATAAAAATAATAAAATAACTAAAGATTAATGATGCGGTTCTAACATCATACAAATCGGTTAAATAACTTACTAAAATCCCTCCAAAAGCTACACCAACATATCCTCCAAATTCATTTAAACCAACAGCAAATCCTCTACTTTGTTGCTCTGTAATATCTACACTTGAAATCTGAGTTACTGACCAAGTAAGTCCTTGGTGAATTCCTATTATTGAAGTTGCTAAAATAATGTAATACCAATTTTCAGCATAGAATATAAGTAATGGGGCTGGGATAGCTAAAATCCAACCAGCTACCAATACTATTTTTCTGTTAAATCGATCAGAGAATGTCCCAGCATAATAGTTAGACACTCCTTTCACTAAACCAAAACTCATCACAAAAGTCGATAATAGGATAAATGATCCTTTTGGGACACCAAAATCAACCTCTGCTAATGCAGGAATTACAGTTCTAAAAAGACCTAAAATAAGGCCTACAAGCAAAACTTGCAGTATTAGGTGGAAAAATAATATATTATTTTTTAAATTAACTATCATTTATTATAA
>JAYZIH010000024.1:0-9432 GCA_036165695.1 Pseudomonadota bacterium
AATTCAAGCATTGTAAATTCTGGGTTATGCTTAGATGAAACGCCTTCATTTCTAAAATTTCTATTCATTTCGTATACCTTTTCGAATCCACCTACTATAAGACGCTTCAAATAAAGCTCAGGTGCAATTCTCAGGTATAGGTCTAAGTCTAACGTATTGTGGTGTGTTATGAACGGCCTTGCTTTAGCGCCTCCTGGTATTTTTTGCATCATCGGTGTTTCCACCTCGTAATATTCGTTATCATCAAAAAATTTTCTTATATAGGAAATTATTTTTGTTCTTTTTTTAAATGTATCTATAGATTTTTCATTAAAAAGTAGGTCTAAATATCTTTTTCTATATTTAATCTCCTGGTCTGATAGTCCGTGAAATTTTTCAGGAAGCGGTCTGAGTGATTTTGTTAGAATTATAAAATTTTTACAGTTTATTGTAATTTCTTCAGTCTTCGTTTTAAATAAATCTCCTTCTATTTTTACAATGTCTCCTATGTCACAATGTTTAAAGGAATTAAAGACATCCTCAGGTAAATTATCTCTGGAGACATAAAACTGAATCTTTCCTGAAAAATCACTAACATGTGCAAAGTTTGATTTGCCCATTAATCTTTTAGACATTAGTCTTCCTACTATTTCATATATCTTGGTATCTCCGTCTTTATAATTCTTATATAAATCAGCACATGAGTTTTTTTTGTAGCAGTCATTTCTATAGGCATTGCCAGACTTTTTTAACTCTTCAAGTTTTTTTCTTCTTTCTGCAATTAATCTATGTTCATCGTCATTTTTTTTCATTATTTTGCACCTTTTTTTAGAAACGCTTCTATAAAAATATCAATATTGCCATCTAAAACAGCCTGCGTATCACTAGACTCAGTATTTGTTCTTAAGTCTTTAACTCTAGATTGGTCTAATACATAAGATCTTATTTGATTTCCCCAACCTATTTCAGCCTTATTACTTTCTTCTATATCTCTTTCTTCTAATTTCTTATTTAATTCTAGATTATATAGCTTTGCCTTTAACTGCTTCAATGCAGTCTCTTTATTTTTATGCTGAGACCTACTATTCTGACACTGCGTTACAAGGCCACTAGGTATGTGGGTTATTCTAACAGCTGATTCTGTTTTATTCACGTGTTGACCGCCAGCTCCACTTGCTCTATATACGTCTACTCTTAAATCACTTGGATTAATATTAACATCAATATTATCATCAATTTCTGCATTTACATAAACAGAAGCAAAAGATGTATGTCTTCTATTTCCAGAGTCAAATGGCGACTTTCTAACTAATCTATGTATTCCTGTTTCAGACCTTAGCCACCCATACGCATAGTCACCACTCACCTTTATAGTAGCGCTTTTTATTCCTGCTACTTCACCATGAGATAAGCTTATATTTTCTACATTAAATTTACGTTTCTCACACCATCTTTGATACATTCTTAAGAGCATTTCAGCCCAATCTTGCGCCTCCGTACCTCCAGAACCTGATTGAATATCTAAATACGCATTAGCATTATCCAATTTATTATTAAATATTTTAAAAAAAGACGCACTATCAATTTTTTTCTTTAATTTTTTAACCTCCTCAATTGTATAATTATATAAATCTTGGTCTGTTTCAGAGGCTAATAAATCTGCAAACTCACTTACTTGTTTGAATTCATTTTCAATATCACTATAAAGGTTGATTTCTTTTTCTAGTAAGGACTTTTCCTGTGATAATTTCTTTGATTTTTCAATATCCTTCCATACATCTTCATCTGATAAATCATTATTTATTTTTTCTAGCAAACCCTTTTTTTTCTTTATGTCAAAGATACCCCCGGAGCTCTTCAACTTGAGATTTTATAAGAGAAATTTCTGATGTTATTTCAGCTATATCCATTTTATCTAATATTCCCATCTCCTAAGACGATGAATTTTTCATTTGTTAAACCTTCTATGCCAACAGGTCCTCTAGCATGAAGTTTGTTTGTACTTATACCTATTTCAGCGCCTAAGCCATATTCATATCCGTCAGCAAATCTTGATGATGCATTATGCATTACTGAGCTAGAATTAACATTTCTTAAGAAAAGATCAGCTGTTTTATTATTTTCTGTCACAATTACATCTGTATGCCCTGAGCCATATTTTGCTATATGTTCCATTGCTTCAGTGCAATCATTAACTATTTTAATTGAAAGTATTGGCGCTAGATATTCGGTAACCCAATCCTCTTCTTTTGCACTCTTAATGCCACTAAGAATTGATTTTGATTTTTCGCAACCTCTTATCTCTACGCCTTTTTCTTCGAGAGTTTTACTAAAGTTATGAAGAAAACTATGTTCAACATCTTTTGAAATTAATAGTGTCTCCATAGCATTACAAACACCATATCTTTGTGTTTTTGAATTTATAGCTATAGACATTGCTTTTTCTATATCAGCATCTTTATCTATATAGACGTGACATATTCCATCTAAATGCTTTAATACAGGAATAGATGAAATTTTATCAACTAATTCGATTAATTTTTTTCCGCCTCTTGGAATAACAATATCAATGTATTTATCTTTCTTTAATAGTTCTTTAACGTGTTCTCTATTAGTAGACTCAATAAGTGTTACAGCTGAGCTAGGTAATTCACAGGAGGCTAATGATCTATCTAAACATTTTGAAAGAGCAAGATTTGTATTAATTGATTCTGAGCCCCCTCTTAATATAACTGCATTCCCTGACTTCAAACATAATGAGGCAGCATCAATTGTAACATTAGGTCTTGACTCATATATCATGCAAATAAGGCCTAAAGGCATAGACATTTTCCCAACTTTAATTCCACTTTTCATTTGCTCAACATCTCTAATCTTCCCAACTGGATCTTCCAGAGCAATGACTTCTTCTAAACTACTTATTATAGAATCTATCCTCTCATCATTAATAAGAAGCCTATCTATAAATGCATCCATCTCATTAGATTCATCGATAAGATTGATATCAATCGTATTGGCATCTTTTATTTCTCCTCTTGATAAATTTATGTTGTCGATAAGCTTAGTAAGACAATTATTCTTAGCTTGAGCATCTAAGCAAGAGACAGCTTCAGATGCTTTTTTTGCAGACTTACATATATTTTCAATACTAATTGATTCAGACATAATAAGATTATATTAATTATACTTAATCATTGAAAGATTATTTTTTGACATCGAAATACAAAGGTCATAAATAGAATCCCATGGGTTTCCCTCTATAATGCCTTTTGACTGCATATCAATCCTAATCAATAATGAAATATAAGATTCAATTTTTTTTTGATTTAACTTCTCTATTGCTGTCTTAGTAATATTTTTCTTTTCATAAGGCCATATATTTTTGACTATATCATTAATATTTTTTCCAGAATCACATTGGCTAATCATTTCACTATGAGTATGAAATTGCCTAATAAATGTCCATATAATATAACTCAATGAAGTTCTATTTGTTTTTAAAACTTCTATACATGACTTAATTTTTTTAGTTTGAGACAATATTGAATAGTCAAAAAGATTGCTTGATTCATATTGAGAATCACAAAAAAGCATTTTGTGTAAATCTTCAACGGTTATATTTGTACTTTCACATGTGAGAGAAATTTTTAAAAGAGCCTGCGAGGCAGATAATAAATTATTTTCATACAAGTCACATAGCAGGTCAATGCAGTTATTGTCTAGATTAAAATTATACTTAGAAGAAAGGCTTATAATTTCGTTCCTCATTTCTTTTTTATTTAACGTAAATAACCTTATTAAGCCAGAAGTAGAATTATTCTTACCTGTCCATTCTTTTTTATATTCATAGGATTTTAAGACTGGGGTACGCACCAGCAATATTACATCATTAATGTCCATGTTTAGATATTCGAGTATCATATCTTTGCTTTTTTGATCTATCGTTGATGATGTAAATCTTATTTCTATAATCTTTTTTTCAAGAAATAGCGACATAGTATTTATTGAGTCGTTAATTTGACTCCAATCAAAGCTCTTATCTACGTAATATATTTCTTTATCAATATATCCCATAGAATTAGCAGTTTCTTTAATCATATCGCAGCACTTCTCTTCCAAAAAAATATCTGGGCTGCTAATTAAATATTTTTGAAGCAATTTATCTTTAAGATGTGTGTCTAGTTGGTTATAATATATCTGCATTTTGAATTAACCTCATACTTAACCTAGAGAATATACAGCGCTATGTCAATTCATTCTAAAAAAATTAATATCGGATTTGTGGGGACAGGCATAATGGGCCTGCCAATGGCTAAAAATTTAGCAAAAAAAGGTCATATGGTGTATGTATATGCAAGAAATAAAAATAAATTAAAAAATAAACTAATAAAAAACATTACCTTATGTAATACATTAGAAGAAGTTTGTATGGTTTGCGATGTACTTATTACCGTTCTTCCTGATACCAAAGATGTTAAAAGTGTACTATTAAGTAAAAAAGGTGTTATAAATTTTAATAAAAAACCTAGATATATAGTGGATATGAGCACAATTTGCCCTACAGAGACAATAAATATTTCGAAGTTAATGAAAAAAAATGGGGTGAGTATGATTGATGCGCCAGTTTCTGGCGGAGAAATAGGAGCAATCGAAGGTAATCTTTCAATAATGGTTGGGGGAGATAGGAAGGTTTTTTATAAATTAAAAAAAATACTAGAGATACTAGGTCAAAAAATTACATATGTAGGGAAAAATGGATCTGGACAAGTTGCAAAAATATGCAACCAGATTGTAGTAGCACAATCAATAAATGCTATAGGTGAGGCGTATATAATCGCTAAATCATTTAACACAGATATAAAGAAAGTCAGAGAAGCTTTACTAGGAGGTTTTGCTTACAGTAAAATCTTAGAAGTTCATGGTCAAAGAATGATTGATAATTCATATAAACCCGGCTTTAAGACAAGCTTGCACTATAAAGATCTAAGAATATCAAGAAATATAATTAAAAAGAATAGCCTTAACCTTCCAGGCTCAAAATTAGTTTACAAATATATGAAAGAAACATCCAAAGATAAACATAGGAATAAAGATTCCTCTGCATACTATTTGACTCTAAAAAAGAATAATAAATGAGTAATTTTATAAAATCATTTCTATATAATGCTTACGCATTAAAAGCCCATAGAATGCAGTACGTCCCTATTTTATTTATTCTTATAATTTCTCAATTTATTTCTATAAGTGGAATCAAGGACAATATGACAATGCTGATTGCAATTCTTACAATTAGTATAATATTTATATCAGCTCCACTAATTATATCTATTTGCAGAAATGTTACGTTGCTAGAGGGCGTAGAGAATCAGTATACTAGTTTCTTTAAAAAAGATTATTTTAGCCTATATATTAGGAAACTAGTTTCACTAATGATATCAATGTTAGTTATAACAGTCTTTATAATTATAATTAATCAAACAATATTATTAATTTTAAATAATGATAATTTAGCTAAGTTTTTATACCCTATTTCACTTGTATATATTATTTATATTTACACGAGAATATTGTTCATTCTTCCTGCTGCAGCTATTGGAGATGATATATCAGTTTTAGATAGCTTTAAATTATCGAAGTGTTATCCTATTAAGATATTCATCTCTTATATAGCGTTAATATCTATATACTCAGCCCCTAGTTTTTTTATTTATTTTTTTAATTTAGTAGAGAATATAAAGAATAATAATATTTTATTATATACTTATTCTTTATTATCAATTTTAATAGTAATTGCGGAATTAATATCACAAACTGCTCTAATCTCTTTATATTATAAAGAAATAAGAGAGCAAGCTAGATAGTTGCTATAATATTTAAAATATTAATTTGCAATGCCTTCAAGATATCATCTTCGATAATTTTTTCTTCAGTTACGGAACTATTTATATTTGAAGAGCTAAATTTATGATCTTTTGACGCATCAACAGACTTATTATATAAAATTGCATTATTCTTATCTTTTATAATAAGGATGGCAGAAGCTGTCAATTTAAACTCATTTTCCTTTGCTGAGCTAGTAACGCTAATTACCTCTTTTTTAACTTTATAATCTAAGATTGAAATGGAAAAACTATAATCTTCTTTAGATATCACATACCCAGCATTAGCAAGTATCTGCTCAAATTCAGGCAATGAATTTGCTTCAAGGAAAATTGCAATATTATCTATTTTATTCTCAAAAATAGTTTCAATTCCACCAAGTTTATAACCACATCCTGGCAAGAATGCAATTAAAGCTAAAGCTGAGATAATTTTTCTACACTTCATTATTTTATTTTATCACGATATTTACTAGTTTTCCTTTTACATGAATAACTTTTACAATCTCTTTGTTGTCAGTATATTTCTTAATATCATCATCATTTAAGACTATATTTTCTATATCATTTTCTTTTAGATTTCTATTTAATTCAAAGCGTTTTCTTAATTTACCATTTATTTGTACTATAAAAACAACATCATCTATTTCTAAATAGTTTTTATCTGGGACAGGCCATTTTTGCTTAAAAATATTGTCTTTTTTATCAAATTGATTCCATATTTCGTAGCAGATATGAGGTGTAATTGGTGAAAGTATAATAATAAGTTTCATAAAATAATCATTTATTATTTTGCTTCTTATCCTCTTATTCTTTATTTCTTTAATAAATAGATTAGTAGACTCCATGCATGATGAAACAATTGTATTAAGGCTATATCTATTTTCAATATCATTAGAAACCTTTTTTATAGTTAAGTTAATTGAGCTTAAAAAATTAATTTCATCTTTTGAGTATTCTTCTGAATCTTCTTTACTGCTGTAACTTTTAACTTCCTTTGCTAAATTCCAAAATCTTTTAAGAAATCTATATGATCCCTCTACACCTTTATCTGACCAATCAAGTGAGTTTTCTATGGGCGATGCAAAAATAATAAATAGCCTTACGGTATCAGCACCATATTTTTCAACTAAATCTTGTGGATCTATAGTATTACCTTTAGATTTTGACATTTTACTACCATCTTTTAAAACCATGCCCTGTGTTATTAATGATTTAAATGGCTCTTTGTCTTTAAGAATATTTTTTTTTCTAAGAAGTTTATGAAAAAATCTAGCGTATAGAAGGTGTAAAACTGCATGCTCTATACCCCCTACATATTGATCTACTGGAAGCCAATAATTTGCATCATTATTTAGCATGCTTGTATTCTCTGTTGGGCATGCAAATCTTGCTTGGTACCAACTAGATTCAAAAAATGTATCTAATGTATCTGTTTCTCTAATTGCATCTTTTCCGGTTAGTTTACATTTTGTATATTTCCATGATTCATGATGATCTAAAGGGTTTCCAGCTACCGTGAAATCAATATCATTTGGGAGTTTTATTGGTAGTTCTGACTCATCTACAGGCATAACTTCTCCATCATCACGATATATCATCGGGATTGGGCAACCCCAATAGCGTTGTCTAGAAATTCCCCAGTCTCTAAGCCTAAATTTTGTTTCAACAGAACCCAAATTATTTGAAATTAAATACTTATTTATTAATTTCATAGCTTCTTTACTTTCAAGCCCATCATAATCCCCAGAACTACAAAGAGTTCCATGGGATATGAACGGAAGAGTATCAGACTTCCCTTTAATAACTTCTTTAATTTCTAAATCATATTTCTTAGCAAAACTAAAATCCCTAGTATCATGAGCAGGCACACACATCACGACACCTGTTCCATAATCATCTACAATATAGTTAGCAAACCAAATTGGAATCTTCTGTTTAGTAAAAGGATGTGTAGCATATTTTCCGGAAAAAATTCCTAATAAACTTTTTTGATCATCACCAGCTTGTGATATATTTTTATTAGTTTCGCAGAATTTAATTATATTAGCATCACATTGTTTTATAGATTCATGATTCATTGAAGCAGCAAGGAACGTTACCCCAAAAAGCGTATCAACGCGTGTTGTAAAAATTTCAAGATTTCCTATATCAGAATCAAAATTTACTATAGTACCTTCAGATTTTCCTATCCAATTTTTTTGCATGGTTATTACATTATCTGGCCAATGGTCTTTCAACAATTCAAGGTCTTCTAGTAATTCATCTGCAAAATCAGTAATTCTTAGAAACCATTGTGATATTTCTTTAGTTTCAACAGTTGCCCCTGATCTCCATCCTTTTCCGTCAATTACTTGTTCGTTTGCTAATACCGTTTTATCTACTGGATCCCAATTTACTAGTGATTTCTTTTTATAGACTAGGCCATCTTTATAAAGCTGTATAAAAAACCATTGTTCCCAAACATAATAGTCTTCAGAACACGTTGCTATCTCTCTGTCCCAGTCATAACTAAAGCCTAGCTGCTTTAATTGACTACGCATCTGATCAATATTTTTTAGCGTCCAATCTCTTGGCGATGTTTTATTTTCAAAAGCAGCATTTTCTGCAGGAAGTCCAAATGCATCCCATCCAATAGGATGAAGAACATTTTTCCCTTTTAGACGTTGGAACCTTGCTATAACGTCGCCTATAGTATAAGTCCTTACGTGACCCATATGTAGTTTACCGCTAGGATAAGGAAACATGGATAGGCAATAGAATTTTTCTTTGTCTTTATCTATCTTGGCTTTATTTATATTAAGCTCGTCCCATTCTTTTTGGACTTTTGGTTCTATTTCTTGTGGTTTATAGTCTTCTTGCATATATATATATCATGATATTTTACTATGAAAGTTACCACATCTTTATTAAAATGTCTGAATAATGACAAAAAGAGATAAATATTTCAATTTTGGGATAGAAGAAGGTCAAAATTTCTTAAAAAAATTCTTTCAAACACCAACGGGTATATCTAAAAACTCTGGTATATTGCTTGTATTATTTAGCATATTAGCTATTTTAATTACAAATTTAGGCTATTTAGACCTTTATACAAATCTAAAAAATACAGAATTTTCTATAAGTACAGGTGATTTTTTGTTGAAAAAAACCATAGGGCATTGGGTGAACGATGGTCTTATGGCAATATTTTTTCTAGTTATTGGTCTTGAGATAAAAAGAGAAATTTTAGAAGGTGAGCTTTCTACTGTTCCTAAAATGATTTTGCCAGGTGTAGCTGCTATAGGTGGAATGCTTATACCAGCCTTAATATATTTATATATAAATATAGAAAACCAAAGTGCCTTTCGTGGCTGGGCAATACCAACAGCTACAGATATAGCATTTACGCTTGCTGTTTTATCATTAGTAGGGAATAAAGTTCCACTAGGGTTAAAGATATTTCTTTTATCACTTGCAATTATAGATGACCTTGGTGCAGTTTTAATTATTGCTTTCTACTATACTGACTATATTGATATTAATTACATATATTACACTATAGGTGTTTTATCAATTTTATTAACACTAAATA
>JAYZIH010000025.1:0-8084 GCA_036165695.1 Pseudomonadota bacterium
CTTAAATCCAGACATCTTAATTTGGTTTAATTTCAATCTACTATCCTTGAGTATATGTGACCTTTTGTTAATATAAGGCCTAAATACTTCGCTATTTTGAGAATACTATGAATAATAATATATTAGAAACATTTGAAAATCCAAAAATTGATAGAGAATACACTATTAATTTTGAAATCCCTGAATTTACCTGCCTTTGCCCTCTATCTGGACAGCCAGATTTTGCGACACTCAATATTGAATATATACCTGATATGTTATGTATAGAACTAAAATCCCTAAAGCTATATTTTTTTACATATAGAGATAAACCTGGATTTCATGAGGATATAACTAATAAAATATTAGATGATTTAGTAAAACTAATAAGTCCAAAATATATGAATATTACAGCAGAATTTATGGTTCGTGGAGTTATCTACACCACAGTTAATGTAACCCACAATAAATAGTTACTTATTTCTAAGCTCTAGAAATAAAGCCACTCCAGATAGTTCAATCTTTTTTCTTATATAATTAGTTAAATATCTCTTATAACCATTTGGCAGACGTTCTGCCATATCGCCATGGATAATAATCCTAATGGGATTATTCCCTCCCTGATGCGCATATCTCAATCTAATTCTTTTTTTTCCAACTAAGGGTGGCTGATGTGAGTCTACTGCTTCATTTACTATCTTATTAAGCGAAGGCGTAGATATAGATAATTTACTATGCTCAATAATCTTTAGTGAAGATAGTATAATATTTTTAATATTAGTAGAATTAATCGCTGAAATATAAAAAATTGGTATATAGCTTGCAAATTTAAGTTTTATATCAATATCTCTCTGAATTATTTGTCTCTGGTATTCATCAATTATGTCAGTTTTGTTAAAAGCAATAACAGAAGACTTCCCTAAATCCATAACAGCTTTAATTAAAGTTAAATCCTGGTCAGTTATGCTTTGTGTCGCATCAATTAAAACTATAACTAAATCAGAATAATAAACAAACTCAAGTGTTTTAATATAACTAATTTTTTCAGAATGCTTGTGAGACTTACTTTTTCTTTTAATACCTGGGGTATCAATAATATTAAAGTTTTTTTCGTATTTATTAATTGGAATTTTTATACAATCTCTAGTAGTTCCTGGACTATCTTCAATTAACTGTTTGTTTTTCCCTATTATAGAATTTGATAGAGTAGATTTTCCAACATTTGGTTTTCCAATAATTAAAATACTTGGGTAATTATTATCAAGATCCACGCTAGGCAAAGAAAAACTCCTAGAAATTTCGTCTGCTAAACTAGACACACCGCTCTTATTTTTTGCAGAAATCTTAAATATATTTTTTAATCCGAGTTCTGTAAATTCTTCAGTTGTCTTACATTTATCAATTTTATTAACCACTAAATATATTTTTTTATTAAGCTTCCTTATCTTTTCAAGAATTAATTTATCTAAAGCAACCAGTCCATCTTTAGCATCAACTAAAAATAAAATTAAATCTGATTCACTAATAGTTTCGAATGTATTTATTTCTATAGTCTCATTAATTTTATTTTCTTCAAAATAAAGACCAGCCGTATCTACTACTATAAAGTTTTTGTTATTGTAAGAGCAGATTCCTTGTTGAGTATCTCTAGTATATCCTGGCTCATCAATGACAATAGCATTACTTGTATTTGTAAGACTATTAAACAAAGTAGACTTTCCAACGTTTGTTCTACCAATTAAAGTGATAATGCCAGACATGTTAATTTTGTTAGTTCTGCTCAGTTATTTGAAATTTGCTTATATTAATGTCCTTATCTAGGAAAAATATTCCATCTTCATTTTTAGACACAATAGATTGTATTTTGTCGTCAAGTTTAATTCTTCCATGTATAACTCCACTTAATGGATTTAATATGTGAATATATCCTTCAATGTCAGCAACAAAAATATTATTCATATATACAACAGGAGAGTAAATTAAACGCATACTCAAACTATCTTGGAGCCATACAATTTTCCCAGAAAATTTATCTAAACAAAATATTCTTCCTATATCGTCAGTATAGAAGAGATGTTTATCATCAACGTCGATTCCATAATATGAGGAGCCCTCTTTAGACCAAATTACCTTGCCATCACTTGAGTCTATTGCGCTAACTTTTCCTTGATATGATACAGCATATATAATCCCGTCAGAATATTTTATATCTCCATCAATATCACTAAGTCTATCAATAACAGTTTTACCTTTTTTACTTGATATATCTACGCGCCAAATAACCCCACCATTATCTAAGTTGTATGCAAACACTTTGCCGTCATCAAAACCAACGTACAAAGCAGTGTCACCAATAATTTGTTTACTTACTCCTCTAATAGTTAGAGATGGTGTAATATGTATGCTTTGCCATCTAATTTCTCCTGTATCAGCATCAAAAGCATATATTTTACTATCACTAGTTCTTACATAAGCCCTATTATTTATAATATCTGAGATTGCTAATATTTCACTTGAAAGTATTCTCTGCCATATAACTTCATTAGTATTAATGTCAACAGCTGTAACAGTGTCTTCCTGACTACCATATAAAATTATATCTTCTGTCGCGCTAACACCGCTATATATTCCTAGCTGTACTTCAAGTTTCTTTATAAGTCTTCCGTCTTCTGAGGATACAACATATAATGATTTTTCATTGTTAGAAAAGAAAATTCGATCTCCTAATATAGACAAGCTAATAAAATTATTATCTTCCTCAATTTCCCCAGAATAACTAGAAGACCAAACTCTTTTTATATCTACGTTTGTCTCAAATTTTGGCAAAGGAGGAATTTTTTCGCTATCTTCATAAAAATCCTCAATAAAAGAAGGCACAAAATCATCAAAATCAAGCGAACAGCCAGATAGGAAAGAAAAAATAAAAATTATATATAAAAGTTTCACTGGGTTTAAATTATTATTGGTCTTTATCTCACTCTGAATCATTTTTTTTCATTAATAATAATTCTTTATTAATAACTGAACTATCTAGAGCCTTTTCATAAAATTCTAATGCTTTATTTTTATTATTCTTATATTTATAAATATCTCCTTTGAGTTCATATACAATCTCTGAAAATGAGCTATCCTCATTTATATCTTCAAGGATATCTAATGATTTACTATAATTATTTAAAGACAGATAAACTCTTGATAGTCTAATTTTAGCAAGTGTTGTATATGTTTCATTATAATCTTCATTAATTACTTCGTTAAGATATTCTTCAGCTGATTTGTAATCATACTTATCATGAGATATTTTAGCTAAATAAAAAAGTGTAAGTGGATAGTATATTGATTTACTATAATTATTAATAATTTGATTTGATATATTTTTTATTTCATCATCATCATTTGAATATAGTACAAGCTTGTAATATAACTCTGATGCTTTTAAGCTTTGTTTGTCTGTTTCATATTCATAATATTTATAAGAAATAACTAGCAATATACCCATAGATATTCCAATAAAAATATATTTTATATTTTCTCTAATCCATTCTAAATAGTTTATCTTATTATCTTCTGCCATTTTAATATTCCTTCTTAAAATAATTTCCTATTTCTGACATACCAATTTTTTCTTGGTCACCTGTGTCCATAGATTTTATTAATATAGAGTCAGAATCTACTTCTTCTGAACCAATTATAACTGAAAGGTCAGCTGACAACTTATTTGCTTTTTTTAATTGAGATTTTAAATTACTATAATTAAAATCATTAACTACTCTTATATTAGACTCACAATTACGGATAATATCTGATGCCCTAATAGCATGGAATTTAAATTTTTGATCAAGACATATCATATATATCAGTATACTTTTATAATTTTCTATATTATCCATCACATAACTAAGGAATCTTTCAAGCCCTATGGCAAAGCCAACTGCAGGAGTACTCTTTTGGCCCAAAGTTTCAAACAAATAATCGTATCTACCGCCAGCACATATAGTGTTCTGAGTATTGTTTTCACCATCAGTTATCTCAAAAACAGTTTTATTATAGTAGTCTAGTCCTCGAACAAGGTTGCCAGATATTTCATATTTAACATTATCTTTATCTAATAATAAAAGAGTTTCTTCAAAATGCTCTTTAGCATCTTTAGATATAAACTGACTAATTGAAGGTGCATTACTAATAATCTCAGCAACTTTTTCATCTTTTAAATCTAAGACTCTTAAAGGATTCCTCTCAAGCTTAAGTAAATGATTCTTATCAAGATCATTTCTATATTTATTTAAATATTCAACTAAAACAGCTGTATACTTATTTCTATCTTCTATATCTCCTATGCTATTAATAAGAATTTTTGGAGACTTCATTTTTAAATTTTTAAATATGCTAACTATTATATTTAATACTTCAAAGTCTGCTTCAGGTGATGATATCCCAAATAGTTCTACTCCGAATTGATGAAACTGTCTGTATCGACCTTTCTGTGGCCTTTCATGTCTAAAAAAAGGTCCCGTATACCAAAATCTATTAATATTATCTTGAAGACCATTCTCTACTACTGCTCTAACACATGAAGCAGTACCTTCTGGCCTCATAGAAATTAATCTATCTTTTGAGTCTGATAATGTATACATTTCTTTTTCTACAATATCAGTCCCATCTCCAATAGATTTAGTAAATAGATCCGTATTTTCTAATATTGGAGTACGAATTTCATCATAACCAAATGACTCAGAAGTATTAATGAGTAAATTTTCTAAAACCCTAAGCTTGGAAGCAGTATCAGGCAAAATATCATGCATACCTTTTACTGACTGTATTTTTTTCATAATAATATTTTATTTTTTGATTTCTATATGTTGAAAATATTATACTTTATTACAACATTAGTTGCATTTCCTATATAGGGCTACCTAGTTCTAACACATAGATCTGCATTATCAAAAAAAAACTTTATTTCTATTTCAGCATTTTCCTCACTGTCAGACCCATGGACAGCATTTTCATCTATACTAGACGCAAAATCCTTTCTAATCGTTCCACTTTCTGCTTCTTCCGGATTAGTAGCTCCCATAATTTCTCGATTTTTTTTAATAGCATCCTCACCATGTAATACTTGCACTAAAATAGGCCCAGAAGTCATAAAACTAACTAAATTTTCGTAAAACGGTTTATCTTTATGGATGTAGTAGAATTTTTCCGCTTGCTCTTTGCTTAGATGTAACATCTTACATGCAATTATTTTTAAACCATTTTTTTCAAATCTATCTAAAATCTTTCCAATAGCATTTTTAGATATAGCATCTGGCTTTATGATTGATAATGTTGACTCTACTGGCATTGTAAACTCCTTTAATAATATTTTTAACTAACTTGCCTCTTCTAACCAAGCCATCTGTATTGCTTCTAAAATTTTTTCACTTGACGCTTCTGGATCATCTGAAAAATCTTCTAACTCACATATCCAAGCATGCAAATCTGTAAACCTTATAGATAAAGGGTCTATATCCGGATGCTTCTCATATAATGATATTGCAATTTCGTAACTATCTGACCACTTAAGCGTCATAATATTAAATATATTAGTGATTCTCAGAAACCATATTAATAGTATATTTTGGGATTTCAATCACTAAATCATCTTCTCCAATTTTAGTTTGACAACTTAAACGTGACTCCGGTTCTAGACCCCATGCTTTATCAAGCATATCATCTTCATCTTCTGAAGAATCATTAACAGTCTCCATGCCTTCTCTTATATATATATGACATGTAGTGCATGCACAAGACATTTCACAGGCATGCTCTATGTCAATATTGTGCCTAAGAGCTACGTCACAAATTGTATCTCCCTCGTTAGCCTCTACCGTTATTCCTTTCGGACATAGTTCTTCATGTGGCATAAATTTAATTTTTGGCATATTAAACTTCCTTAATATTTTTTCCCTTCATCACTTTCTGTATATTTAAATTCATCCTTTTTTCTATAAAATTCTCACAAGATTTTTCTAAATTTTCTATTGCTTCCTTAATTTTTTCTTCGCTATCACTCTTTATTTTTTTAATAAGGTTATTCCTAGATTCTACTATCACATTATACTCATCTTTTTCTAAAATTTTTTTTCCATCTATTTCTAATGCAGAGTTTATAGCATATATAACCCTTTCCGCTTCAATTCTTATTTCATATAGTTTTCTTGAGCTAATATCTATTTCAGCATTTCTAAATGAATCTTCAAGCATTCCCTGGATATCACTATCACTTAAACCATATGATGGTAAGACATCAATATCTGTAGACTTTTTAGTTGATAATTCTTGGGCTGAAACATTTAGTAAACCATCGGCATCAATCTGGAAGGTAACCTTAACTCTTGCAGCTCCAGCAAGCATTGACGGTATTTCTGTCAGCTTGAAATTTGCAAGTGATCTACAATCCTTCACCATATCCCTTTCTCCTTGAACAACATGAATTGTCATAGATTTTTGTCCATCAACAAATGTTGTAAATTCTTTACTAAATTGACATGGTATTGTAGTGTTTCTAGGGACTATGACATCTGTTATACCGCCCATTGTTTCAATTCCAAGTGACAATGGGATAACATCAAGGAGTAAGAGTTCGCTTCCCGTTCTAGAAAATGTTTTAGCCTGTAATCCTGCACCTATTGCAACAACGTTATCTGGGTTAATATCAGTTAAAACTTTCTTATTAAAGAACGAACTTACCTCCTCCCTTACATAAGGTATCCTTGTTGAACCTCCAACCATAACTATATTCTCGATTTCACTATTTGGTTTCTTTGAATCATCTATTACCTTTTTGCAGATAGATAATGTTTTATCAATATAGGGTTTAATTAAATTATTAAATTCATCCCTACTAATAATTATATCTATATTTATTCCATCATTTTTCTGTAGCTTAAATGTAACCGAACTGTCTTCAGATAATTTATTCTTAATCTTTTTTATCAATTCGATTAATTGGTTGTAGTTTTCCTCTGAAGACTTCAATGAATACTTAGTAAGAACATAATCTAATAAAAGATTATCAAAATCATCTCCGCCTAAATTAGTATCTCCGCCTGTTGCAAGCACCTTAAATATTCCACTCTTTATTTCTAATATTGATATATCAAATGTTCCCCCGCCCAAATCATATATTGCAATACACGAATCATTATTTTTATCCAGACCATAAGCTATAGCTGCTGCTGTGGGTTCGTTTAAAAGTCTTAATGCATTTAAATTAGCTAGTTTCGCAGCGTCTTTTGTTGCCTGTCTCTGCGCCTCATCAAAATATGCTGGGACAGTAATTACGCAATCAAGAACTTCTTCTCCTATTGTTTTTTCTGCAAGGTATTTAATCTTCTTTAATATCTCACTAATAATTTGAATTGGTGTATATAATTTATCAAAAACCTCAAAAAAAATTATACTATCGTCACCTTTATATTTGCATGGAAAATGGAAATTTATTTCCTTTATATCATTGATACCTTTTCCTATTAGTCTTTTTATAGAAGTAAAGCTAATTGATGTGTTGCTATCATCCTTAAATTTACCAACATGTATATCATTGTCTTTGTATGTAACAATAGAAGGTATAAGCTCTTCTCCTAAATCTGATTCTAGTACCCTAATACCTCCGTCTCCTTCTACAATTGTAACAAGTGAATTAGTAGTACCTAAGTCTATCCCTATGACATTCTTAGTATTCTTTTCATTATTCGGGCTATCAGGTTCAGAAATTTTTAGTAGGGCCATTATAAATCCATATAGTTTTTTATATCATTCTCAATAGAAATGAAAAACTTCATTTCACCCATTTTTTTAGCTGACTCTTCGTAATTATTAGACTTATATAAGGTTTCAAATTCTTTAAAACAATTATCTCTATTAGTAACTATATCAGACTGTATTTTATTAAGTTTCACATGGTCTTTCATTTTTTTTGCCTCATCAATTTTTTCTCTAAGATCCATTTGATCTAATAAAAATTCATTATCTAAACTATTATCCTGAATATCATGTCCTTCAAGTTTTAATAGATAAATCCCCCTAAAGTAATCATTTTTCAATGTTTTATATGCTTCATTTAT
>JAYZIH010000026.1:0-4558 GCA_036165695.1 Pseudomonadota bacterium
GTTAGCTGGTGTGTTCCATACAGAAGCTGTGAGAATAGCTCAAGAACGTTTTGGACCAAAAGTTAACAGTGCGCAAACTCGTTGGGGATTTGAAAATCTCCGTCTAGATAAAAAACGTCTAGATGAGCTTGGTGCTACAGGGCTAGTTCCTGAAATTAACATTACTTGTATGGACCACGTAGGTGGACACTTAGCTAAGTTCCAGCAATGGCAAGCTTCTAAGCGTCAGTGGAAAGTAGCAAGTGACTGGATCGAAGGTGATGTAGCTTTATCACAAGCAATTATCGATGAAGGTGCTGAAGCTTATGCAAAAGAGCAAGGCATCACACCACGTGATTGTTCTTCTAATGACGGAGATAAAGACTTCGATTTATAATTGATTACACATTTTAATGTAATTGAAGAAAGGCGGTTATTCGTAACCGCCTTTTCTTTTATCTAATCCATGCAAAAGTTCCAAATCTTTCATGAGTCTTTGTTCTTCTGTAGGAATAAAAAAAATCAGGGCTATTATATGTACAAAGACCTGACTTAAAGACCTTATTAACTCCTAAATTTTTAAGCTGATATTCAGCTAAATCCTGTAAGCTCATACAGTAGCTATTATCTCCATTTGGAGAAAAAAATTGGCCATATTCCTTATTAATATTTATAAAATTTTCCCTAATAAGGTCATCAACTATATAGTATTTTTCTGAAATAGAAGGACCTATCCATGCTATGTATATGCTTCTAGTATTATTTATCTTTTCAAATAATGATTCTATTATTCGAAGCTGCAAACCTTTTCTACCTACATGTAATACAGAAACAAAACTTCCATTATTATCTGTGACTACTATAGGCATACAATCAGCGGTAAGTACACAACACGCTGCGTCTTTTTTATAAGTTAATGCTCCATCTCCTATATAAGAAGTATTGTCAGTATCAAAATTTATAACTTTATTTCCATGTACCTGTTTTATCCATCGAATTTTACATGGTAAGAGTTCATTTGATAGAGATTCTCTGTTATTTCTAACATCTATAGTATTATTTCCATCAGTATATGATAAGCTTGAGCACTTTATCCCAAAAGACTTTTTGGTAGTAACATAAACTTCAATATTATCAGGTCTATCCCAATTATCTGGGGAAAAATATTCTTCATGCTTCATTAAGTTCCTCCTCCAGTGACTCCATATCCCTGGGTATTGGACATTCAAACTTAACTAATTTTTCTTTGCTTGGATGTATGAAAGAAACATGATGTGCATGAAGTGCCTGCCTTGGGAAATCTATATTAAATCCCATCTTTTTTTTATTAGAGTCTCTTCTATTATATTGTTTATCACCAATTATTGGGTTACCAAGAAACTCGCAATGTACTCTAATTTGATGGGTCCTTCCAGTATGCAAAGTGAAAAGTAATTTTGTAGCACACGGATAACTATTTATAACTTTATAATCTGTCCTTGATTCTTTTCCATTGCTTGTTACAGACATTTTTTTTCTATTAAATTTATCTCTATTAATAGGTTGATCAATTATACCTTCATTCTCAACTTTTCCATGGACAAAGCCAATATAGTTTCTTTTAATTAGTCGATTTGATAGTAGGTTAACTAGCTTTGTATAGCTCTCAATATTTCTAGCTACTATTAGAATACCAGTTGTATCTTTATCGAGTCTATGAATTAAACCAGCACGTGGAAGGTTAGATAATTCCGCATATCTGTAAACTAACGCATTAGCTAATGTATCATCAATATGACCAGCAGCTGGGTGGACAACCATGTCCTTATTTTTATTTACAATTATTAAGTCATTATCTTCGTAAAGTATATCTATTTTTATATCATTAGGTTCTATAAAATCTCTATTTATAGTGCTTTCAGGATATATCAGAATATTCTCCCCACCTAATAATAACTCACTTGGCTTTACAATAGATCCATCAACAAAAATTCTTCCATCTCTTATCCATCTTTGTATGATACTCCTAGAATATAGCTGTATTTCCTTTGTGATGGCTAGATCTACCCTTAACCCTTTACATTCTTCATGAATTATATATTCTATAACATTAGCTTTGGTATCTTTCATTTTATATTTATAATTAATTATAATAAATAAAGCAATGATAAATAAAATTACTTTTTCTGTTGTCTTTCTCTTTATCATATCAGGATGTTCTTGGTTTGATACAGGTGAGAAAGAGGAAGAAATTAATACAGATGTTGACTCAAAATATGATTTGGCAGTCACTTCACAAAAAAATAAAATGTATGAAGACGCGATTGAAGCATACAGGGAAGTACAAGCTTTAGCACCATTTTCACCAAAAGCGATTCAAAGCCAGCTAAATATAGCCTATTTATTGTATAAAGAAAGAAAGTATGATGACTCAATAATTGAGATTGATAGGTTTATGAATCTAAACCCAACAAGTAGACATATGGCTTATCTACATTACTTAAGAGGTTTAGTAAATTTTTCTAGAGGGAAGAGCTTTTTAAATAAAGTTTTGCCGCACGTTCAAGATGATAAAGACCCTGAAAATCTTCACAATGCTTTTAAAGATTTTGAAATAGTAATAACTAAGTATAAAAATACTAAATATGCAAATGATTCACTTAGAAGAATGAGATATTTAAGAAATACATTATCATCTTATGAGCTCCATGTAGCTAATTTCTATTTTAAAAGAAAGGCATATGTGGCAGTAATAAATAGATGCCAATACACAATTGAAAATTACCCAGAATCACCTAAAAATGCAGATGCATTGATATTCCTACGTGAATCATACAAAAAACTTAATATGCTTAATAGTTATAGAGAAGTAGAAAAAATTATTTCTTTAAATTATCCAGATTATAAGTCTCCATATTTTGAAAAACTTAAGGAAGAGGAGCTAAAAGAAGATTTAATTGCGCTTAGTAAAGCAGCAGATGATATAACAATGTGGTTTGGTCTAAATATAGCTGAACAACCTGATGATGATTTTTCAGAAGATTATGTAAATGAATATTTTGATAATAGTGAGAGTATAACTATGCCTTTGAAAAAAAAGTCAGAGAGTTATGAAGTAACAAAAATTTATAAAGAAGGGAAAGAGGTAAAAAATAATGATGATAAAAAAAAGAAGAGTTGGTGGTGGTTTTCTGACGAAAAAATTGAAGTTAAAGATTTTACAAAAAATAATAAGGATAAGGGTCTAATAAATAAAGATGAAATTAGTAACGTTTCTATTAAGAAAGAACTAGAAACTACTAAAACTAATGAAACTGAAAATGTAGAAACTTTAGAAAACGACGATGAATCAATCGTTATTGAACTCCTAAATGAGTGATTTATTAAAACTTAAACTGGCTTACAATTGGATATCTTCTATCCTTGCCAAAAGATTGGCCATATATTTTAACTCCTGGTACTGACTGTCTTCTTTTATATTCACTCTCAACAACCATAGAAATAGTCTTATCTACTATTAACTTATCATACCCTAACTTCTGAATCTCCTGAGATGATTTCTTTTCTTCTATAAATTCTTTCAGAATAGAGTCGAGATCTTCATACTTGGGCAAACTATCTGTGTCTTTTTGGTTAGGAGAAAGTTCTGCAGTTGGCTCTCTTTTTATTATATCTTCTGGTATTATTTTCGATATAGAGTTTCTGTAATTAGCTAAATTATATACGTCAGTTTTATAAACATCCTTCAGAGGCGCAAAGCTTCCACTCATATCACCATATAATGTTGAATAACCAACGGCCATTTCACTCTTATTTCCAGTTGCTAAAACAACCTTTCCAGACTTATTAGATATAGCCATAAGTATTAATCCTCTAATTCTAGCTTGAATATTTTCTTCTGTTATATCTTTAGATAAGCCATTAAAAATATTTTCTAATGATATGTTAATAATCTTATCAATATCTTCAATTGAAACAATAGAATATTTTACTTTTAAATTTTCACAAAGCTTTATAGCTAACTCATTACTCAAATCAGATGTATACTTAGATGGTAAAAGTATTGCCTCTACTTTATTAGGACCAAAGACATCGCAAGCTATTGCTAAGGTCAACGCAGAGTCAATCCCACCTGACAACCCAACCAAAATACCGTCAAGATTATTCTTTTTAATATAATCATAGGTACCAAGCTTTAGAGCATTATACATATCCTGATATAATTTTTCTGAAGACTCATTAGGTAAATATTCAAATAAAGCTTCTTCATTTTTTTTAGAATTAAATATAAACTTATAATCTTCTTCATAAAATGATTTTAGTTTGTACAAAATATCTCCATTTTTATTCATTATTACAGAAGAACCATCAAACACAATTTCATCTTGTCCACCAACTGTATTTAGATAAACAATATCTACCTTATTCTCTGTAGATATTTTCTTTAATAACACCTCTCTATGTTTATCTTTTCTAATCTCAAAAGGTGAAGCATTTATACAAACTAATAAATCGATTTGATCATTTTTTACAAGATCCTTTGTGCTATCAATATTCCATATATCTTCACATATAAACAATCCAACTTTAATATTATTTA
>JAYZIH010000027.1:0-6116 GCA_036165695.1 Pseudomonadota bacterium
AACACATGATGGTGATGACTATGCAGCTATGACTGAAGTTTTAAGTCGTAGATACACTAGGTTAAAAAAAGAAGAAAAAGAGCTTCCTGATATATGTTTAATTGATGGTGGAGTAGGGCAGGTCAATGCAGTAATTAAAGTTCTAGAAAGTTTACAAATTTATACTATAAGTGTTATTGGAATTTCTAAAGGCAGAGAAAGAAAACCTGGTAACGAAAAAATAATAATTGATAATGGAAAAAAAATAATAACTCTTAGTAAAAATTCAAAAGCTCTACATCTACTTCAAAATATTCGAGATGAAGCGCATAGATTTGCGATTACAGCTCATAGAAAAAAGAGGGATAAAAAAAGAATAAAATCACCCTTAGAAGAAATTCCAGGACTTGGGCCAAAAAGGAAACAGGTGCTTTTAAAATATTTTGGTGGTATACATGGTGTTATAAAAGCTGGAGAAGATGAAATACAGAAGATACCTGGTATTAATAAGACGCTTGCAAATGCTATATATACAAAATTTCATGGAGAAACAAACTAATGCTAAAAAATTTAGCTAATTTTATTACTTTTACTAGAATTATATTTGCTCCTATACTAGTTATTTACTTTTTTTCATCATCTAACGAAGGAAGTAATTCTATACTAGTGCTCATATTTATTTTAGCTTCAATTACTGATTTTTTAGATGGTTTTGCTGCCAGGAAACTTGAACAAGTATCTTTACTTGGAAAATTTTTAGATCCAGTAGCTGATAAAATTCTAGTTATCACTGCTTTATTATTAATACTATATAATGATACGAGATTATTAATATTCATCCCTGTATTTTTAATAGTTTTTAGAGAGTTAATGGTGTCTGCCCTTAGAGAGTGGTCTGCCATTTTAAATTCAACGAATTCTTTAAATGTTAACTTTTTAGGAAAACTTAAAACCACAGTACAGCTTGTATCTATTGCATTTTTACTTTACAAAGGGACATTATTAGACTTTGACGTTTATCAAATAGGAATATTAGGCATATACATAGCGGCATTCCTATCTGTTATTTCTATGGTAAAATACCTCGTTAACTTTTGTAAAGAAATACGATAATTTATAGGTAGTGGAATATATATGCGGGAATAGCTCAGCTGGTAGAGCGCAACCTTGCCAAGGTTGAGGTCGCGAGTTCGAACCTCGTTTCCCGCTCCATTTACTTAAAAAATTTAGTTGTGTGGCTGAGTGGCAGAGTGGTTATGCTGCGGTCTGCAAAACCGTTTACGCCGGTTCAATTCCGACCTCAGCCTCCACTAAACTTCGGAAGAAATTAATAAATTATATTGAAAAGCTATGCAATATAGAAAGCTAGGAAAAACTGAAGAAAAAGTTAGCGTTATATGTCTTGGTACAATGACGTTTGGAGAGCAGAATAGCGAGTCTGATGCTCATGAACAACTATCCTATGCAATATCAAATGGTGTTAACTTTATTGACACTGCAGAAATGTACGCAATACCGCCAAAAAAAGAAACACAAGGACTAACTGAATCATATATAGGATCTTGGATTAAAAAATATAAAAAAAGAGATAAATATATATTAGCTACAAAGGTAGCTGGACCCGGGATGGACTATATTAGAGGTGGGACTAGGTTAAACAAGAAACAGATAAATGAAGCTATAGACTCATCACTAAAAAGACTTAAAACTGACTATATAGACTTATATCAAGTACATTGGCCAGAAAGAGATTCTAATTTCTTTGGAGAACTGGATTATCTACCTAATATGAATTTAGGCGTACTAATTGAAGAAACATATGAGACGCTTAATAAAGCTGTCGAAAGCGGAAAGATTAGGTATATAGGCGTATCCAATGAAACACCATGGGGAATATTAGAATACCTCAGAATACATGAAAAAAATAATTTTAAAAAAATTGTAAGTATTCAGAATCCTTATAGTTTGCTTAATAGAGTTTATGAAATAGGGCTTTCTGAAATATCATATCGAGAACATATTGGTCTATTAGCGTATTCGCCGTTAGGCTTTGGTGTTTTGACTGGAAAATACCAATCAAAATATCCAAAAAATTCTAGATTAGGATTATTCGGTGATTGGTTTACTAGGTATTCTACGCCACAGTCAAAAAAAGCAACAACACAATATATTAAAATAGCAAAAGAATTTAATCTTACACCTACACAACTAGCTTTAGCATTTGTCAATACAAGACCATTTGTCACAAGTAATATTATTGGCGCAACAACTATGAAGCAACTAAAAGAAAATATAGATTCTATTAATATTAAAGTTACACAAGAGATGTTGGAATCTATAAATGACATACATAAAGCATCTCCTAACCCGGCTCCTTAAATATAAAATTATTTTAGGGCCCATGTATATATTTTTAAGCTAAATATAATGAATTCGTGTATCATATTTTGTCTATAATAATTTATGTAATGCCCGGGTGGCGGAATTGGTAGACGCAAGGGACTTAAAATCCCTCGGTAGCAATACCGTGCCGGTTCGACTCCGGCCCTGGGCACCATGATTTTTAGTAAACTAAAGATGTTGACGCAGAAACATAAAAAAAATATCTATTTAATTGGCATCATTGTAATAGTAGCATTATCAAGAATTTTGCCTCATGCAGATAACTTTACACCAGTTATAGCTATTAGTATTTTTAGTGGAGCATATTTCTACAATAAAGTACATGCCACTTTAGTTCCATTACTATCAATTTTTATTAGTGACATATACCTTAATAATATAGTTTATACTCATATGCTTGATAGCTTTACTATTTTTTATAAAGGTGTCTTATGGCAATACTTTGCATATATAGCAATCGTTTATATTGGAGTAATATTTCTAAGTACTAATAAATCTTTCAATAGAATTATATTTTCTACAATTTTTTCATGTTTAATATTTTTTATAATATCAAATTATGGCTTTTGGCTTAATTCTGGTTTATATGAAAAAACTTTTAGCGGTTTATTAACTTGCTATATAAGCGGCATACCTTTCTTCCAACTAACTCTCTTAGGAACATTATTTTATGGAGCCTTCCTATTCGGAGGAACAAGGTATATTAATAGAAAATATAATTTTATGTCACATGCAAATACCTAATATTTTTTTAATATTAACTTTATTGATAAATTTCAATTCTTATGCTTTTGAAATGGAGTTTGAGTGTACTAATATTCAGGATAATACAAAACATACTATTACTTGGTTTAAAAATTATAAAATAATAAATACCCTGAGCTCTGGGTCTACTTTTGATTATATTATAACTGAAGATAGTGCTGACATTGTTGAAGGGTATTTTGATATAAAAAAAGAAAAAATAATAAAGAGATTTATATTAAAACTAGATCTCAGAACTCTTAGCATGCAAGATGATATGCTGATATCTGAAGAGAACAAAGAATTTAAGCTTGTCGATAGGAAGTTATTTGCATGCATATCAACAAATTAGACTAATTTTATAAATTGTATTGAAATTTATCCTTATTTAAGTAACATTATACATATGAAGTATATATTTATATTCATTGTAGCTTTTTCAACAGCAGCATTTGCGTTAGACGTAAATACGCCACCACCTGCAAAAGCAGATGAGTCATGTGTAGCAAGTAAAAAAGCTATGCCATACGCAAGAGCAAAAAACCTTTCAACGGTGAATTGTTTTAATAGACAAAGAAATGAGGATGCTACAAATTCAAGCAATTTAAATAAATTTGCAATTTTGAATCCTTATGGAGCTGTTTATCTTTTAGTAAAAGAAGTGGTTGAAAAGGAAGTCACTAAGTATTAGTCAACCAAATATTTGAAAAATATGTTATCTTTATCGTCCATATGATACTAGAGATTTTGTGATGATAGAAATAAAAGAAGTTTCAAAAAAATATGATTCTCAGATAGTAGTTAATAATCTTAGCCTTAAAGTTAGTAAAGGCGAGGTCCTTGGCTTCTTAGGACCAAATGGTGCTGGAAAAACAACTACAATGAAAATGATTACTGGATTTATTAACCCTAATGCTGGAGATATTCTGGTGAATAATTATTCAGTGTTAAAGAATCCACTAGAAGTAAAAAAATCTATCGGATATTTACCAGAGGGAGCTCCTCATTACGGAGAAATGAAAACAGGTGATTTCTTAAAATTTATTTCAAAGATTAGAAATATAAGTAAAGAAAAAACAAATGATGCAATAAATTATGTAATTGAAGCTTTATCATTAGAAACCATGCTTGAAAAAAGAATTGAACATCTTTCTAAGGGTTTTAAGAGAAGAGTTGGGCTGGCACAAGCAATAATACATAATCCAAATATATTGATCCTTGACGAACCAACAGATGGATTAGACCCAAATCAGAAACATGAAGTTAGAAACCTAATAAAAAAAATATCAAAAGATAAAACCATTATTATATCAACACATATATTAGAAGAGGTCGGTGCTGTTTGTAGTAACGCTAGTATTATTGCTAATGGGAATCTTGTTTATCATGATAGCGCTGTAAACTTAAAAAAACTAGGTAAAGGCTCATATGATGAAGTCTTTAGGAAACTTACAACAGAGCAATAATTAAATGAAGAATGTAGGAATTATTTTTGAAAGAGAGTTTAAATCATATTTTGCTACACCAATAGCATATGTCTTTATAGTAATCTTTCTTATATTGTCTGGTGCTTTAACATTTTATATGGGTAATTTTTTTGAACGTGAGCAAGCAGATTTATTACCATTTTTTAGTTTCCATCCTTGGCTGTATTTATTTTTAGTTCCAGCTGTTTCTATGAAGTTGTGGGCAGAAGAAAGGAAGTCTGGGACTATTGAATTAATATTAACCTTGCCGATAAAAACTTCTGAGGCTGTTTTAGGAAAATTTTTTGCTGCATGGGCTTTTATTTCTATTTCTTTGCTTTTAACTTTTCCAATGTGGATTACAGTAAACTATCTTGGAAACCCTGATAATGGGATAATATTCTCTGCTTATCTAGGTAGCTTGTTAATGGCTGGAGGTTTTTTAGCAATTGGATCATGTGTATCATCATTTACACAAAATCAAGTCATAGCTTTTATCCTATCTGTTGTTGTATGTTTTGTATTTTTAATGAGTGGGACTAATTTAGTTCTAGATTTTTTTAGTATGTTTTTACACCAATCTTTAGTAGATATAATATCGTCCCTAAGCATACTTTCTCATTTTTCGTCTTTAAGTAAGGGTATAATCGATATTAGAGATTTAATTTATTACGTAGCTTTAATTTTGCTTTGGCTATATGTCAATATTGAGATAGTAAATATAAAGAAGGGTGAATAATGGTAGTAAAAAATTTACAAACTAAAGGACAAATTATTGCTAGTTTTATAGCCTTCATTTTACTTATAGCGCTAGCTGATAATGTGCTTAAAGACTTTAGATTAGATTTAACTGAAAATAAATTATATACATTAAGCGACGGAACGATAAATATTGTTTCAAAAGTAGAGGATTCAATTAAATTAAAACTCTACTACTCTAACAGCCTCACCAAAGATGACTCATATTTAAGAAGCTATTCAAAGAGGGTAATTGAGTTTTTACAATCATACGAATATAAGTCAAATGGTAAAATTAAACTAGAGGTTATTGACCCAATACCATTCTCTGATGAAGAGGATTTAGCCATGAAATATGGTTTGCAGTCTGTCCCTATGAATGATAACCAGGATAATGTTTTTTTTGGTTTAGTGGCTGAAAATACATATGGAGAACATGAAATTGTAAAATTTTTTGATCCTTCCAAAGAATCTCAGATTGAATATGTTGTTACTAAGACAATATACAGCTTAATTAATTTATCAAAACCTAAAATAGGTGTAATTTCTTCAACACCTATATTTGGTTCATATGATTTCACAAGAAATGAACCTACTCCAGCATGGGCCATAATCCAGCAGCTCGAATCTTTATTTGACGTTCAATTGATTAATAAGAAAGTAGAGAATTTAGGGAGCTTTGATACGCTAGTTGTTTTTCACCCAAAAAAAATAACAGATAAAAGAAAAAATCAAATTATAGATTTCTATAACAGCGGTAAGAGTATTATATTATTTTATGATGTA
>JAYZIH010000028.1:0-9757 GCA_036165695.1 Pseudomonadota bacterium
ACCCCAGCACAAAATCCTCTTGGGTTTGCTACTAAAATTTCCATAATTATTTTTTACAAAAAAGACTATAAATTAACATTATTATCCCAATACTAATAGTTATATCAGCAAAATTAAAAATTGTCCAATAAAAATTTTGGTAGTGAAATTCAAGAAAATCTATAACATAACCATAGGTTATTCTATCAAATAAGTTTCCTAATGCTCCGCCTATAATTAGAGATAGTGCAATTTTATTTTCGTCATTGTCAATCTTTAACAGAATAACTAATATAGAAACTATAATTATAGACATAATAATAAATAACCATTTTTGCCAACCACCAGCTTCACTTAATATACTAAATGCAGCCCCATGGTTAAAAACTAGAGTTAGATTAAAAAAATTATTAATCTCTAATGGTGAATTTAACAATAAATTTTCCAGTGCAAGATTTTTTGTATAAATATCTATGATAAATATTAGAGATATAATAGTAGTAAATTTTAAATATTCGCTACGCAAATACACGCTTCTCACCATTTCCCTCAATATTTTCTATGCACCTTTTGCAGATCTCCTTATGCTCTTTACTTTCCCCAATACTTTCACATTTGTGCCAACATCTAGCACACTTAGGATTAGAATCTTTATTGACTTTAACTGATAGCTTTTCATCTTTAATATTTTCTATTGTCATATTAGAGAAATCATCACATTCTTTAATAACAGCATTAGAAGTTATAAACATAAATTTTAGTTCAGTACCGAGCTTAGATAAAGATTCATAAATTTTTTTCTGACATGATATTAATATTGATGCATCTAATGATGACCCTATAATTTCACTTTCCCTTTTTTGTTCTAGTACTTTTGTAACCAATTTTTTCACTTCAAAAATATTCTGCCAATCATTTTCATCTATACTTGGTTTTTCTATTTTTATTTTTTTATAGTCATACCAAGTTTGTAAAAATATAGATTCCTCTTTATTATTTTTCATATAGCTCCATGCTTCTTCTGTTGTATGCGGACAAATTGGAGCAAGCCATAATAAAAGCATATTTAAAATATGATTCATTGTTGCTTGAGCAGAGATTCTAGCTGAAGAATTATCTTTCATTGTGTATTGTCTATCTTTAATTATATCTAAATATAGCGATCCTAAGTCGTTTGTGCAAAAAACGTGTATCATTTGGATTAGAATGTGAAAGTTATACTCCTTATATTCTTTCATTATTTTTTCATGGAGATCTATAGATCTTTTCATTATCCACTTATCAAGTTCTACAGAAATTACATCATTATCATTTTTTTTGTAGTCATTCGTATTTGCTAATAAAAATCTTATAGTATTTCTAATTTTTCTATATTTATATGAAGTTCTATTAAGTATTTCTTCTGACACAGTAATTTCAGACGAGTAATCGGTCGAGGCTACCCATAATCTTAAAATATCAGCACCTAACCTATTTACTATCTTCTGAGGTGAGATAACATTCCCCTTAGATTTCGACATCTTATTTCCCTTTGCATCAACTGTGAACCCATGTGTCATTGCAGATTTATAAGGTAGTTCACCTGAAATTGCGATTGAAGTTAATAAAGAAGACTGGAACCATCCTCTATGTTGGTCAGAACCTTCAAGATAAAGATCTGCAGGAAATTCTAAGTTTTTGGACTTTTTTAAAACTGCTTCGTGAGTCGCTCCAGAATCAAACCAGACATCTAGTGTATCATTTACTTTTTCATAATTTTTTTCTTTTATCAAATCCTTAATATCTACCTCATACCAAGCATCGATACCTTCCTTCCTTACTTTATCAATTACAGTTTCAAAAATTTCAATTGTATTTGGATGTAATTCTCCAGTATCTACATTGACTAATAAGGTTATAGGTACTCCACATCTTCTCTGCCTTGAGATACACCAGTCTGGCCTATCATCAAGCATTGACCTGATTCTTGATAATCCCCAGTCTGGTATCCATTTTACATTTTTACTTTTTTCTAGAGCATTCTGTATTAACTTTTTTTGATTCATTGATATAAACCATTGAGGTGTTGCGCGAAATATTACAGGGTTCTTATGCCTCCAGCAATGTGGGTAAGAATGTCTGAATTTATTTTTATGTAGTAAATTACTATTACTTTTTAAAATCTCTATTATTGGTTCATCAAGTTTATATATATGAATATTATTTAATTCTGAAGGCTCCCCATTAAATATACCATTACTTTGAATTGGATTTACTATAGATAAATTAAATGCTACTCCTAAATTAAAATCTTCAATACCATGCGCTGGAGCTGTATGAACACAACCAGTCCCCGTTTCTACAGTAACATGTTCCCCATGTAAAATAGGTACAGTAATATCCAAAAAAGGATGTTTTAATTTATGTTTTAATAGTATTGATCCATCAAATACTTTAATCTTTTTAGTTTTTAACTTAGTTCTTTCTTGAAAGTTATTAACTAAATCATCTGCAATAATATAATATTCGTTATTACATGAAAGCAAGGCGTAATTAATTGAATTATTAATTGCTACAGCTTGGTTTGAAGGAAGGGTCCAAGGTGTTGTTGTCCAAATAACGACTGAAATTTCTTCTATATTATCTTTTATGCCTAAAGAATTTAATAAAACATTAGAGTCTAAAAGTCTAAATTTAACATCAACTGACGTGGACTCTTTTTCTTCATATTCAACCTCAGCTTCTGCAAGTGCTGATTGGCATTTTACACACCAGTGAACGGGTTTAAACCCCTTTTGTAAGTGACCATTCTTATATACTTTTTTTAATGCATCTAATATGGAAGATTCAAACTCTTTATCCAAAGTTAAATAAGGATTTTCCCAGTCACCAATCACTCCAAGTCTCATAAAGTCATTTTTTTGATTTATTACTTGTTCATTAGCATATTGCCTGCATAAACTTCTAAATTCTTTATCAGTAACTTTTTGATCCTTTTTTATTTTTTTTTCTACTTCTAACTCGATTGGTAGACCATGACAGTCCCATCCAGGTGTAAAAGGTACGTAGTATCCAGATAATGATTTAGATCTTAATATAATATCTTTTAAAATTTTGTTTACTGAATGTCCGATATGTATATTTCCATTTGCATAGGGTGGGCCATCATGCAGAATAAATTTCTTATTACCATCTCTTTCCTTTAGAAGCTTTTCATAAAGTTTCATTTCTTCCCATTTTTTCTGAATTAATGGTTCATTTGAAGGTAAATTCCCCTTCATTGGGAATTCTGTTTTTGGAAGATTTAAGGTATTTTTATATTCTTTCATAAAGTTTAAAAATGTTTCTTAGCCGACTCAATATCTTTATTAATTTGTCCCTTTAATTCATCTAGATTATTAAATTTTTTTGTATTTCTGATTTTTTTAATAATATCAAAAGATAAGTGCCTGCCATATAGATCTTGATTAAAATTTAAAATATGTGCTTCAAATTGGTATTTTTTTCCTTTTAATGTAGGTTTAAATCCAATATTTGCCACAGCTTGATATAATTTATTGTTAATTTTTGTTTTAACTGCGTATACACCATCGAGAAGTTCACTTTCAAATTTTATATTAGCAGTTGGAAATCCAAGTTTCTTTCCTAGATTTTCACCATGTATTATCTTACCAGATACTGAATATCTTCTCCCAAGTAATTTTTCTACTTCATCAAATTTATTCTCACTTATTAATTCTCTGATATTTGTAGTACTAACCCTCAAACCATTAATTTTATATTCGCCAATTATATGTAAATTTCTTTGGCCTGTATTATAGTATTTATTTAATGTTCTTATATCCCCATCTTGATTCTTGCCAAACTTAAAATCTTTCCCTACTAGCAAATTCTTTACTTTTAGTTTATTTAACAATATTTCTTCAATAAATTTTATTGATTCCATTGATGATAGGCTTTTATTAAATCTAAGTAAAAAAAGATAGTCAATATTAAAATCTGAGATTAACTTTATTTTTTCACTAATGTTGTATATCTCATATTTTTTTTCACCAAAGAAAATTTTCGGAATAGGGTAAAATGTTATTAATGCAGATTTCGTATTATTTTCTTTAGATATTAGCTTTATATCTTCAATGATTTTACTATGCCCAAAATGAATGCCATCAAAGGCACCAATTGAAGCTGATAAATAATTAGTAGAATTATAATTATTTAAATCTCTAATAATCTTCATAGTTATAAATGTTTATGGTCAAATTCATTGAATCTAACTCTTAAAATTACTAGTGTTATTAGATATATAACTATTGATGAGATAATAATAGAGAATAAAATACCTAATCTTTTTTGTATAACCCACTGTGACCACTCTAAAGCATTAAGCGAAAAATAGTTAATTGCAAAGATCATCACTATTGTTGCTATGGTAGTCTTAAAGAGAAGTGGTAATAAGGATTTATCAATAGATAAGATCCCTTTTTTTCTAGCTTCATTGAATAAAAGATAAAAGTTTATGTAAGCAGAAATACTTGTCGCCATCGCAAGACCCATATGAACACCTTTAAATTCAATGCTTAATAGTGCAATAACAAAGGCTATATTTAATACAAAATTAAAAATAACAGAAATAATTGCAGCACGTACAGGGAAAGTTGTATTTTGTCTTGAATAAAATGCAGGTATAAGAATTTTTGCACCAATCATAGCTGGCAAGCCTGCAGCAAATGCAATCAAACTTACAGAAGTCATATTTACATCATACAGAGAAAATTCTCGATACTGTAGAAGTGAAATTAAAATTGGTTCTGATAGCATTATTAAACCTGTCATAGTCGGTATAGAAATAACTATAGTTAATTTTAATCCCCAATTTATTATTTTATTAAAATAATCCTCATTTTTTTGAGAATAGTACATTGATAGTTTTGGCAACATTACTGTAGCTATAGAAACTCCAAAAATTGCTAATGGCAGCTCCAAAAATCTGTCAGATATATACAACCAACCTATACTTCCTGTTATCAAGAAGGAAGCAATAATAGTATCAAATATAAGATTTATTTGAGTAACTGAGGAGCCAACTATTACGGGAAGCATTAGTCTTTTTATTTTTTTTATACCGGAATGATATAAATTTAAATTCCACTTTGGCAGTAAACCTATTTTCATTAGTGGATAAATTTGAAAAGCAAGTTGTACAAAACCAGAAACTAAAACTCCAATAGCTAATGCTAATACTGGTTCTTCAAATTTTGGTGCTAAATATATTGCAGAGAAAATTAGTATCAAATTCATTAGAACTGGCGTAATAGCAGGTATTGAAAAATTATCATATGTATTTAATATTCCACCTGCCACTGCAACCAAACATATAAAAAACATATAAGGAAAAGTTATTTGCAGTAGTTGTACAGCTAAATCAACTTGGCTATTTCCAACATTAATGAAGCCAGGAGCAATAATATAAATTAATATAGGAGCAAGTAATACTCCTATAATAGATACAACTAATAATATACAAGCAATAGTTGTCATACTACTATCAACAAATTCTTTAACTTCTTCTTTTTTGTTTTCTTTGTAGTCTGTTAGTACGGGAATATAAGCAATTGATAATGCGCCCTCTCCAAAAATTCTTCTGAAAAAGTTTGGTATTCTAAATGCAACAAAAAAAGCATCAAGAGCTCCAGTCGCATTACTAATGAAAATAAATATTGCTGCATCTCTAATATATCCAAAAACCCTAGAAATCAGAGTAAATACAGAGACTATTGTTGTGTTCCTAAAGATCTTATTTTTACTAGCAGACATAGAGAGATTATATATAATTTTCAAATACTTTTTAGTTTCTTATTGACAAATTAGTGATAAAACAGCATATTTACGCTCTACTAAATATATAGGAGCTAATTTAATGGCAAACACAGTTCAGGCAAGGAAAAGAGTTAGGCAAGCAGTAAAAAGGAGACAAAGAAATGTTGCCTTAAAGTCTAAACTCAGAACTCACGTGAAGAATGTCTTTAAGGCAATTTCTTCAGGAGACAAAGAAATTGCTAAAACTAACTACCTTAAAGCTATGCCAGTAATTGACTCTAGTGTTATAAAAGGAATTATTCATAAAAATAAAGCAGCAAGATATAAAAGTAGACTTAATAGACAGATTAAGTCACTCTAGCTGCTAGAAATATAAGTACCCACAGTTTTATCTTTATCTTTTATTTTAATAAGAATATTTTCTTTTGTACCTTTAGCTATAACTGTTTCTGTCTTTGATTTTGCAGCTATCTTAGCAGCAGAAACTTTAGTAATCATACCACCCCTACCAAGCTTACTTATACTTGGCTTTGCGTATTTATTAATTAGTCTATTTTTAATTGATATTTCATTAATAAGATTAGCATTCTTAACTTTTCTTGGATCATTATCGTACAAACCATTTTGATCAGTAAGTATTATTAATTTATTTGCATTAACAAGATTAGATACTAAAGCAGCTAAAGTATCATTATCCCCGAATTTGATTTCTTCCGTAGAAACTACATCATTTTCATTTATCACAGGTATAATTCCCATTTTAATTAAATTTCTTATTGTAGACTTAGCATTTGAATATCTTTCTTTATTATTTAAATCTTGATGAGTTAGAAGAACTTGAGCTGTAAGTAACTTATACTTTTTAAACTCTGTTTCATATGCTTGTACAAGACCCATCTGACCTATTGAAGCCATAGCTTGTAAATCTGTAATTTTAGTTGGTCTATCACTAACCCCAAGTCTCTTCATGCCTTCAGCAATTGCACCAGAAGATACTAATATTACTCCAATATCTTCAGCCATCAGCTTTGAAATTTGACTAGCCCATTTTTTAATATTCGTTATATTTATCCCAGGCGATTTTTTTGTCACTAAAGAACTGCCAATTTTTATGACCCATATATTTTTATTTTTCATTTTGTCCCTTTATAGACTTTTAAATAATTCTTTTCTTAATATATCTATTCCTTCTCTTGTTATTGCAGATATATAAAAAATTTCATCTTTATTATAATATTTACTTAAATCTGATTTTATTTCCTCTAAATTACTATCATCGATAGAATCAATTTTATTAATTATTATATATTGTTTTTTTTCAATAAGTGAATTACTAAATTCTGATAGTTCATCATTTGTACTCTCAATATTAGACATAATTTCTGAATAATCAATATTTGAGCCATCTACGACGTGAAGTAAAATTTTTGTTCTGGCTAAATGTTTTAAAAATTGTATCCCTAATCCTTGCCCTTTAGATGCTCCTTTAATTAAACCAGGTATATCAGCAAGCACAAATGTATCATCATAATTTGATTTTACTACTCCTAAAATTGGATTGAGCGTAGTAAATGGATAGTCTGCAACTTTAGGTTTTGCATCAGTCATAGAAGCTAAAATAGATGATTTCCCAGCGTTTGGTTTTCCAAGAAGCCCTACGTCTGCCAATAGTTTCAGTTCCAATTTTACTTCAACTTCACCTCCTTCTAATCCTTTTGTGAACTTTCTTGGGGCACGATTAATTGAAGATTTAAATTTTAAATTACCAAGTCCTCTTCTACCACCACTTGCAATAAGAAGTTTTTCATCTTTATTAATTATTTCTCCTAATAATTTATTACTTTTAGAGTCATATATTTCTGTTCCTAATGGAACTGGGATATTTAAATCATTTCCACATTTTCCAGTCATATTTTTCCCTTTTCCATTTTCCCCATTTTCTGCTTTAAAATGACTTTGGTGCCTAAAATCTTCTAATGTATTAATATTTTCTACACCTAAGAAATATACCGATCCTCCATTACCCCCATCACCTCCATCTGGTCCCCCAAATTCTATATACTTCTCTCTTCTAAAGCTCGAACAGCCATGCCCACCGTTTCCAGCTTTAATAATAATAGTAACTTCATCAACAAATTTCATTTATATCTCGCTAAAAAAATTGGGATTTACGCAGATAAATAGCTAAAGGTATGTAAGTAATATATATAAAAATTAATTTACGTTGGAGAGATAATGCTAACGGTTTTTTTATTTTTTGGACCTTTGATTGAAAATTTTACATGACCATCTTTTTTTGCAAAAAGGGTATGGTCTTTCCCACAGCCAACATTTGAACCAGCATGAAACTTAGTCCCTCTTTGTCTTATAAGAATATTACCAGATTTTACAAGTTCACCACCATATTTCTTTACACCTAATCTCTTAGATTCAGAATCACGTCCATTTCTTGTACTTCCGCCTGCTTTTTTATGTGCCATCTTATTTTGCCCCTGAAATCTTAGTAATTTCTATCTTTGTTATATATTGTCTATGTCCTTGGTGTTTTTTATAATGCTTTCTTCTCTTAAATTTTATTATATCTACTTTTTTCTCTCGAGTCTGTGCCATTACCTTGCCTTCAATAATACCATTATTGACGAATGGTTTGCCAATTTCTACTTTTTTACCATCAGAAATTAGTAAAATTTTGTCAAATTTTATAGTTTCACCAGCATTTGTATCTTGCTTTTCAATGCTTATAATATCACCCTTTGAAACTTTATATTGTTTACCACCTGTCATCATTACTGCATACATTTTATTTCTCTCACATATACTCTAAGATAGAAGAAAGATACTACTATCAAAATAATTTGGGAAAATGTATTCTACATTTATGAAAAAAATAGGTCAATGAAATTTATGGATTACGATCAAATAATAGACTTTGTGAAAGATGACATCGATGAAATTGACAATCTCATAAAAGATTGCCTAAAATCAGATGTTAGCTTGATTGATACTGTATCTCAGCATATTACTGGAGCGCCTTCTAAAAAAATTAGACCCTTATTAGTAGCAATAATCGGGAATTCACTCAATGTTGAAAAGGAAAAAATATATAAACTTGGTGCTGTTATTGAATTTATCCATACTGCGACACTTCTACATGATGATGTAGTTGATATATCAAGCAAGCGAAGAGGTAAAGATACTGCTAATAAAATATGGGGAAATGAAGCAAGTGTTTTAGTAGGTGATTTTTTATATTCAAAATCTTTTGAATTAATGGTTGATTTAGAAAGTATGGACATAATGGAAATTTTATCTAAGGCAACTAATAGGATTGCAAAAGGTGAAGTTCTACAACTCATGCATGTAAGTGATATAAATATATCATACGAGACATATATGAAAATTATATATAATAAAACAGCAACACTTTTCGAGGCAGCATCTAAGTCAACAGCAGTTTTAGCAAATGCAAAAGATTCTGAAATTAATAATTTATCAGAGTACGGGAAAAATTTAGGAATAGCTTTCCAGATAACAGATGATATTTTAGACCTAACTGCACAAAACCTAGATCAAATTGGAAAAGATATTGGAGATGATATTAAGAGTGGCAAGATTACACTTCCATTAATATATAGTTATGAGCTTTCAAATAAAGATGATAGGGAATTAATTAAAAATATCCTTATTAATAAAGATAAATCAGAATTTAAAATTTTAAAAGAAATACTTGATAGAACTGGGGCAATTGAACTTTCCTTGGAAAAAGCAAAATATCATGCAAATGAAGCGAAAAGGAATATATCTATCTTTGAAGAGAGTAATTATAAGGATTTAATGATTAAACTGGTAGATTTTTCTATTTATAGAGAAAAATAAAATATAAATCTTTATTTTTAGAAATTATTTTTCTTTAACTGCTTCTTCTTTAACTGCTTCCTTAGGTGCTTCTTCTTTAGCTTCTTCTTTAACTGCTTCCTTAGGT
>JAYZIH010000029.1:0-11993 GCA_036165695.1 Pseudomonadota bacterium
GAAAAAGAATATTCAAATAAAATTATATTTGGTTGTGATACGCGTGAATCTAGTGAAAGGATTATATCGTTAATTAGTGGGCACTTAATAAAGGAAGGCCATGAAATTCATAATTTAGGCGTAGTTCCAACCCCAGCCATACCATTTTATGTAAAAAAAAATAATTACCTTTTAGGTATTATGATTAGCGCATCACATAACCCTTATTTTGATAATGGAGTAAAAATATTTTCTTCTAACGGTATAAAAATAAATGAGAAGAAAGAATTAGAAATAGAAAATAATATTAATCTTAAAATAAACGATGTTAGGAATAACAAGGAGTATGATTTAATTGAAATAAAAAAAACTGATAGAAGCGAGTATATAGAAAATTGTCTTAGTTCAATACCAAAAGGTATTAGTTTTAAAAATTTTAAGATTGCATTAGATGTTGCAAATGGATCTAATTATTTAGTCGTACCTGAAGTTATTAATAAGTTAGGGATTACTGCAGATATTATTAATAAGAGTCCTAATGGTAAAAATATTAATTTAAAATGTGGATCTACAAATATTGATACCTTAAAAGACTATATGAGAGGCAAAGACTTTGATATAGGTATAAGTATGGATGGTGATGGAGATAGAGTAATTATAGTTGATAGCGAATTAAATACTTTAGATGGGGACGATATTTTATATATATTAGCAAAAGGGAAATTAAAAAATAGGGAGATTTGTGATGGAGTAGTTGGTACTTTAATGTCAAATTTATCGTTAGAAACATCACTAAAAGAAAAAAATATAAAATTTAGAAGATCTGCTGTAGGAGATAAACACGTTTTAGATTTATTATATGAGACTGGTTGGGAACTAGGTGGGGAGCCTTCTGGACATATAATATCTTTAGATAGAAGCAAAACAGGTGATTCAGTTATTACCATGATTTCTGTTTTATATTATCTAAATATTTTAGGCGAAGATGTTTTAGAGGCAAAAATTAAAAATAAATATCCACAAAAGATAACTAATATTAATCTAAAATTTGATATTGAAGAAGAGGAAATAAAGAAAATTATTTCTTCTGCTTTATCTAAAAAAAACATAGTAGATGGAGAGTCAAGATTTCTAATAAGGAAGTCTGGTACTGAGAAACTTATTAGAATTATGGTTGAATCAGAAAATCAGCAAAAAGTCGATGATATTACTCAAATATTATATAATTTAATAGAAAAAGAAATGGAATCTATACATGGGAAATAAAATAATAGTTGCAAACTGGAAAATGAATGGCTCAGCTGAGTTAGTAGACAAGATCAGCAATATTTTCAATGATAGTTTTGATACCAAATCAAAAGAAATAATTATATGTCCATCATACATACATATAGAATCACTAATTAGAAATAACATAAATAAAAAATTTTATGTCGGAGCTCAAAATTGTTGCGACAAAGCTAGCGGTGCTTTTACAGGTGAAGTTTCAGCTGATATGTTAAAAAATTTAGGTTGTTCGCATGTAATCGTAGGTCATTCTGAAAGAAGAGAAAATTATTTAGAGTCTAATGAATTATTGAAAAATAAATTATCAGAGGCTATAAAGAACAATCTTATTCCTATTTTTTGCTGCGGGGAAAATGAATCAGAAAGAAAAAATGGAACATGCTTCAATAAAATCGAAGAGCAGCTTGATGTATTGTTTGATGTAGAAGCTCTTAAATCGATTATTATTGCTTATGAACCAATATGGTCTATTGGCACTAATAAAACTCCTGATGATAAAGAAATAAAAGATATGCATATATATATTAAAAATTACTTGATGAAAAAAATTTCATCTAATAATATCAGTATTCTTTATGGCGGAAGTGTTAATCCAGAAAACGCTAATCGTATTTTAAAGATATCTGAGGTTGATGGTGTACTTGTAGGAGGAGCATCTTTATCTACAGAAAAATTTAAATTAATATGTAACACAATATAACAGAGGAAAGTTTTTATGATATATACAATATTACTAATTACAGCAGTTATTTTATCTATCGTAGTAATTATTTTAATATTATTACAACAAGGCAAGGGAGCAGATACTGGTGCTATATTTGGAGGAGGTTCATCTTCTATTTTTGGTGCTAGAGGTGCAAGTACTTTTTTATCCAAACTTACAGGTTTCCTAGTATTTCTATTTTTTCTTAACTGTTTATCATTAGCTTATATGGCAAAAACTAAAACACAGGATTCTAGTGTTTTAATTGATAAAGAACAAAAAAATGAAACAGAATTAAATATAGATTCTACTGATGAGATTATAAATATTCCTGATTAATAAATTATTGCCGATGTGGTGGAATTGGTAGACACGCTGTCTTGAGGGGGCAGTAGCGTAAGCTGTGCCGGTTCGACTCCGGCCATCGGCACCATAATCACTGAGACTGCAGTAAATTTTATATACTATTCCAAACATTTAATTTGTATAATTACATGTATCTAGGATTATTTTTGGGTGATTTATGCTAGAAAATTATTTTCTAATACTTCTTTTTATTGGAGTTTGTTTATTTGTTTGTCTTTCTCCATTAATTTTATCTTTAATGATAAATAGATCTAAGGATGTCAATAATGCTAAAACATCTCCTTATGAATGTGGTTTTGATCATTTTGGTGATGCTAGAATGAAGTTTGATGTTAGGTATTATTTGATAGCTATACTATTTATAATTTTTGATTTAGAGATAGCATTTTTATTTCCTTGGGCAGTAACTATAAAAACTATTGGCCTTGAGTCACTAATCGCAATGTCAGTTTTTCTATTTGTATTAATTATTGGTTTTATTTATGAATGGAAAAAGGGAGCTTTAGATTGGGATTAGAGTATGAACATTATTGACAACATAAATAATAACCATAATGGTTTCGTTACAACAAACTCGTTTGATCTAATCAAATGGGCTAATACTGGTTCAATGTGGCCTATGACATTTGGGTTAGCATGCTGTGCTGTTGAAATGATGCATGCAGGAGCATCGCGCTATGATTTAGATAGATTTGGAATGATGTTTCGCCCAAGTCCTAGACAGTCTGATGTTATTATCGTAGCTGGAACCTTGGTAAACAAAATGGCACCAGCAATTAGAAAAGTTTATGATCAAATGCCAGATCCAAAATGGGTTATCTCAATGGGATCATGTGCCAATGGTGGTGGATATTATCATTACTCATATTCAGTAGTTAGGGGCTGTGACAGAATTATACCTGTTGATATTTATGTACCAGGTTGCCCACCGTCGGCAGAAGCACTTTTATATGGAATTCTACAGCTTAAAAACAAGATTAATAATTATAATACTATTAAAAGAGTAAAAACATAGTGAACCAAGAAAATAATCTACTTAATTCTCTCTTAGATAAAGAGTTAAATGAAATAACATTTAACTTAGATAACAATACACTTATAGTTGAGCAACATGATTTTATAAATTTAATGAAGATACTATATAGCAACAAGACGCTTCCATTTGAAATGCTGATAGATATAGTTGCTATAGACTACTCTGAATATAAAATTAGTGAATGGGATATTAGAAAAAATAGTAAAAGCTACACAAGGGGCGTTAAGAAGAAGTCAAATGCTAGAGTAAAGTTTAAAGATATAAAAAGATATGACAACCAACCTAATAAAAGATTTGCAGCCTTATATCATTTATTGTCACTAAAAAATAATACAAGACTATCTGTAAAAGTGTTTTGCGAAGATGATGAAAATCCTTCTATACCATCAGTTGTTAATATATGGAGCTCTTCTAACTGGTTTGAGAGAGAAGCTTATGATCTATTTGGAATCATTTTTATTGGACACCCTGATTTACGAAGGATACTCACTGATTATGGTTTTATTGGCCACCCAATGAGAAAGGACTTCCCTTTAGTTGGCCATGTTGAAGTTAATTATGATATTGAAAAAGAAAAGGTAATTTATAAGCCTGTATCAATTAAACCGAGGGTACTTATTCCAAAAGTTATACGAGAGGATAAAAAATGAGTATCACTGATATAAAAAATTTTACAATGAATTTTGGTCCCCAGCACCCATCTGCTCATGGCGTGTTAAGACTTATTTTAGAGCTAGAAGGAGAGGTTATTAAAAAGGCTGATCCTCATATAGGTTTATTACATAGAGGAACGGAAAAATTAGCTGAAAGTAAACCATATAACCAAAGTATTGGATATATGGACAGGCTTGATTATGTTTCAATGATGTGCAATGAACATGCATATGTTATGGCAATTGAAAAATTATTGGAACTAGATATACCAGAGAGAGCAAAATATATCAGAGTAATGTTCGATGAGATTACTAGAATTCTAAATCACTTACTGTGGCTAGGAGCTCATGCTTTAGATATTGGCGCAATGAGTGTATTTCTTTACGCTTTTAGAGAAAGAGAAGATTTAATGGATTGTTATGAAGCTGTTTCTGGAACCAGAATGCATGCTACATATTATAGACCTGGAGGAGTAATTAGAGATTTACCAATAGAAATGCCAAAATATGCTGAATCAAAATGGAAAAATAAAAAAGAAATAGAAGAATTAAATAAATCTAGAGAAGGATCTCTTCTTGATTTTATAGAAGATTTTAGCAATAGGTTTCCAAATTGTATCGACGAGTATGAAAACCTTCTAACAGATAATCGTATATGGAAGCAAAGAACAGTTGGAATTGGAGTTGTTAATAAAGATAGGGCAATTCAATTAGGTTTTACAGGACCTATGCTTAGAGGATCAGGCATTAATTGGGATCTAAGAAAAAAACAACCTTATGAAATATATGACAGATTAGATTTTGATATTCCTATTGGCTCTAATGGGGATTGTTATGATAGATATTTAGTAAGAATAGAGGAGATGAGACAATCAAATAAGATTATAAAACAATGCATAGAATGGTTAAATAATAACCCAGGAAAAGTAATGACAGAAGATAATAAAGCTGTTCCACCAGATAAATTTGAAGCAAAGGAGGATATGGAGTCTCTAATACATCATTTTAAATATTTTACAGAAGGTTATTGTATACCTGAAGGTGAAGCGTACGTTGCGATTGAACATCCTAAAGGTGAATTTGGTGTGACGCTCATATCTGATGGATCAAATAAACCATATAGATTAAAAGTTAGACCTCCTGGTTTTTCACATTTAGCAGCTTTAAGTGAAATGGTTGTTGGCCATATGGTATCTGATGTTGTGTCTGTCATTGGGACACAAGATATAGTTTTTGGAGAGATAGATAGGTGATATATGGAATCTAAAAAAGCATATAAATTAAATAATAAGCAAATAGATTCTTTGTCAATATGGATGAAAAGATTTCCGTCTAATAATAAAGAATCAGCGATAATATATGCATTACACTTAATACAAAATGAAACTAAGTATTTAAAAGATGAACATATTGAGGCTGTAGCAAATTACTTAGAAGTTGAGAATATTGATGTATATGAGAACGCTAGCTTCTACTCAATGTTTGAGCTTCAGGAGATTGGAAAACACACGATCTCTGTGTGTACAAATGTATCATGTATGCTTAATGGATCAGACAAAATTTTATCCTACATAGAAAATAAATTAGGTATTAAAGTTGGTCAATCAACTGACCAATATTATTTAAAAGATGAAAGAGAATGCTTAGCAGCATGTTGTGGATCTCCAGTTATGCAAGTTGATCACAAATATTATGAAGATCTTACAGAAGAAAAAATAGATAATATTTTTAGGAGTTTAGACAATGAAGAGTAATGTTGAGACAAATATACTTTGCTATGAAACTCTTAAATCAGAGAATCCAGCATCCTTAGATACATATATCAGAACAGGTGGTTATGAATCATGGAAGAAAATTATTAATGGGAAAATTAATAGGGAATCTATTATTGAAGAGGTAAAAAATTCTGGATTAAGAGGTAGAGGAGGCGCTGGTTTTTACACAGGAATAAAATGGAGTTTTATTGATCAAAAAAGTAATAAAAAAAAATATCTTATCTGCAATGCTGATGAGTCAGAGCCTGGTACCTGCAAGGATAGAGATATTCTAAAATATAATCCGCATGCAGTGATTGAAGGAATGTTAATTAGTAGCTACGCAATTGGAGCAGAAACAGCATACTGTTATTTAAGGGGAGAATTTATAGATGACGTTTATACTGCATTCAAAAAAGCCTTATCTGAATCATATGACGCTGGATATATAGGTAAATCAATTCTTAATACTGAAATAAATATTAATGTTTATGACTTCATTGGAGCAGGTGCATATATTGTTGGGGAAGAAACTGCTATGTTAGAGTCTATTGAGGGCAAAAAAGGTTTTCCAAGATTTAAACCACCATTTCCAGCAGTACAAGGTTTATATGGATGTCCAACTATAATTAATAATGTAGAAACACTTGCTTCAGTTCCAAAAATTTTATCCAATGGATCTTCATGGTTTAGAAAATTTGGAACTAAAGAAAGCCCTGGTCTTAAATGCTTTTCAGTATCTGGACATGTTAATAAACCTGGAAATTATGAAGTACCTCTTGGAATACCTTTTAAAGAACTGTTGAAAATTGCAGGAGGTGTTGCTGGAGGGAAAAAATTAAAAGCTGTAATTCCTGGTGGTTCATCTGTCCCAGTATTAACAGCAAATACAATTATGGATATAAATATGGATTATGAATCAATAAATAAAGCAGGATCATTATTAGGCTCTGGAGCAGTTATTGTTATGGATGAAGATACAAATATGGTTGAAGTTCTACATAGAATATCTAGATTTTATTTTTCAGAATCATGTGGACAATGCACACCATGCAGAGAAGGAACTGGATGGATATATAGAATATTGGATAATTTGTTAAATGGAAATGGTACTTATGAAGACATAGAGACTTTAGAGTCTATACCAACAATGATAATGGGTAATACAATTTGTGCCTTAGGAGATGCTGCTGCTTTCCCTGTTGAGAGTTTTTTAAAAAATTTTAAAGAAGAATTTTTAAGCTATATAAAATGAAAATAAAGATTAATAATAACCAATACACATTTAAATCAGGAGAGACATTAATTAATGTTGCTGATAGAAATAATATTCATATCCCAAGATTTTGCTATCATGATAAGTTATCTGTCGCAGCAAATTGCAGAATGTGTTTAATTGAAAAAAAAGGTATGTCTAAAGCACTACCAGCGTGCTCAACAATTGTTAACGAAAATGATGAGTATTTTACAAAATCTAACATTGCAGTTAGTGCGCAGAAGAATACATTAGAATTTTTATTAATAAACCATCCACTAGATTGTCCTGTTTGCGATCAGGGAGGAATGTGTGAGCTACAAGATCTATCTATGGAGCATGGTAGTCTAAAATCAAGGTATAACTTTGAAAAAAGAGTTGTTGTTGATTATGAGATAGGAAGCTTAATTAAAACCAACATGACTAGATGCATACACTGCACTAGGTGTGTAAGATTTGGTGAAGAAATAGCCGGCCTTAAAGAATTTGGAGCAGTAGGTAGGGGAGAAAGCATGGAAATTAGAACATATGTTTCCTCAGCAGTTAAGTCACCAATGTCCGGAAATATGATTGATATATGTCCAGTTGGAGCACTAAATGCTAGCCCTTCACATATGAAAGGCAGAGCCTGGGAACTTGAAGAAATAAAATCAATAGCTTCAAATGATTGCGTAGGGTCCAATATATACACACATGTTTATAATAATGAAATTTTTAGAATTACCCCAAGTGAGAATGAAGAAATAAATGAGACTTGGTTGTCAGATAGAGATAGATTTTATTATGAAGGAAATTATCATAAAGAAAGATTAAAAAATCCTTTAGTAAAAATTAAAGGAAGATATGAAGAGGTTGAATGGCAAAAAGCTTTTGATATTATCTCTGAAAATATAAAATATATTGATAAAGATTCAATGGCTGGATTTATAAGTGCAGATTCTACAATTGAGGAGCAATTTTTATTTCAAAAAATATTAAGAGATAGTGGCATTAAAAATATTGATCATAGAGTTTTTCAAGATGATTTTAGACTTGAGGAATCAAATTCAAGTTATCCTGGAATATCAGTACCTATAAGTGAAATACCAAATAAGGACACAATTCTTTTAATAGACAGTGATTTATCAAATAACCAGCCAATTATTTCACACAAAATAAGGCAAGCAAAACGTAATAATGCAAATATATTATCAATACACTCATATAAATATGATTATAATTTTGACCTAGATGATTCTTGCTTGGTAACAGCAGATAATGTAATTGATATATTGTGTTTACTTTATGAAGAATTATTAGAAGATAGAAAAATTGATATCAGACCTAATGAAAAAATATTAGAGTTAATTCAAAATAAAAATATAAATAAACCAAATTCAATAAAAAATATAGCTAAGCAACTTATAATATCTAAAAGTCCAATGGTAATACTCGGGTCAAATATAGTGTGTCACCCTGACTATCAAATTATTAAATTTTTATCTTTCTCAATTTCTGAATTACTCGGGATAGAGTTATCTATATTAACAAATCACTGTAACACAGCTGGGGCATGGATAACGGAATGCATACCATATACTAGAGATAAAGATTATAATCTTAAAAATATTGGCCTCAACGTAAAAGAATCTTTAACTTCCAAATTAAAATTTTATATTTTTTATAATTTAGAGCTTGCAGATTTTTATCATTATGAAGAGTTAAAAGAGGCATTAAATTCATCAAAGTTTACTATAGGAGTACAATCTCACTTAGACAAAGATGATGTAAATTTATATGACGTAATATTACCTTTATCAACAGGTTTTGAAAATTCTGGAACATATATTAATGCAGAGGGGAGATGGCAGAGCTTTGCTAAAACATGTGAACCATACTATGAATCAAAGGAAGGTTGGAAAATACTTTTAAAATTAGGCGGTATATTTAACAAAGAAAGATATGACTATAAATCTAATCAAGATATTTTAGATGAAATTAGTAATAGATTTAGAAGAAATATTATATCTAGTTATAAATTTCCAAAAAACGTATCTTTAAATAAAAATTTAAAAGGTGAGCAATTATGTAGATTTGGATATAGGCATCCTTATACTGTAAATTCTATAGTAAGAAGATCAAATGCGCTTAATAAATCAATTTCAAAACATATAGTAGTTAGGATTAATAAAAATACTTTAGAAAAAAATGGAATTTAATTAGATAAGAATAAAATAATTTTAAAGCAATCTGATAAATCATTCCTCACCTATTATGAGGTGGATGAAAATGTACCTAATAATTTTATATATATTACAGATTCAGAAAAGGAGCATCAACTTTTAGGTAAATCATATGAAAGGATTATAATTGAAAATGTCTGATATTATACCAACAATAGATTTTTCTATATTTAGTCTAGATTTTCTACCAAACGTAGTATCTGATCTTATAATAATTCTATTAATAATTTTCCCACTATTAATTGCTGTTGCTTATTATACTTATGCTGAAAGAAAAATAATTGCTTCGATGCAATCAAGACATGGACCAAGTGTTGTTGGACCTTTTGGTTTGTTGCAGCCAATTGCTGACGCTTTAAAATTATTTTTTAAAGAAGTCTTAATCCCTAAAAACTCAAATAAATTCTTATTTCTACTTGCCCCTATTATTGCTTTTGTAACAGCTCTTGGTGCTTGGGCAGTAATTCCTTTTACGGAAAACTTTGTTTTTGCTGATATTAACGCTGGTTTATTATATGTTTTAGCATTAACTTCTATGGGCGTGTATGGAATTATTATAGCTGGTTGGGCTTCAAACTCTAAATATGCACTTCTTGGCGCAATGAGATCAGCTGCTCAGATTGTATCCTATGAAATAGCAATGGGTTTTGCTTTAGTGGGTGTAATAATGATAACTGGCAGTCTTAATTTTGGAGATATAATTGAGGCACAAAAGGGATCAATATTTAATTGGCTTTTTATACCTTTATTACCTTTATTCCTTGTTTACTTAATATCTGGTGTAGCAGAAACTAATAGAGCACCTTTTGATGTAGCAGAAGGCGAATCTGAATTAGTAGCAGGCTTTCATGTGGAATACTCAGGAATTACTTTTGCAATATTTTTTATTTCAGAATATGCAAACATGATATTAATTGCAGTACTAACGTCAGTTTTATTTTTTGGTGGGTGGCTATCACCTTTTGATACAAGTTATATTGTCCATAATGAACAGAGAGACTTAATTGAAAGTATTATTTTTTATTTAATCGATGATGGCCCACATTGGTTTTTATTAAAAACCTTATTTTTTATGTTTACTTTTCTTTGGTTTAGAGCAACATTTCCTAGATATAGGTATGATCAAATAATGACATTGGGTTGGAAAGTCCTAATACCAGTTACTTTAGTATGGATTTTTGCTGAGATGATAGCTATATATTTTAATCTTCAGCCTTGGTTTAGTTAAAATTATGATAAACAAAATTATTAAAAAGTTTTTATTGTTAGAATTATTTTTAGGGTTAAAAGTAACTTTTTTGAATATTTTTAAGAAAAAGATAACTTTAAGATATCCTGAAGAAAAAACACCACAATCAAAGCTATACAGGGGTTTGCATGCCCTAAGAAGATACGAAAACGGAGAAGAAAGATGTATTGGATGTAAGCTTTGTGAGGTCGTATGTCCAGCTTTAGCAATAACTATTGATACAGAAGAAAGAAATGATGGAACAAGAAGAACAACAAAATATGATATTGATTTATTTAAATGCATATATTGTGGTTTTTGTGAAGAAGCTTGTCCAGTAGATGAAATTGTAGAAACTAGCGTTTTTGAATACTGTTTTGAAGAAAGAAAAGATAGTGTTTTGCATAAAACAGATTTATTAAAAATTGGTGATAAATATGAAAGTCAAATTGCTTCTAATAGAAAGATAATAAGGCAAGAAGAGAGCTAGTATGGAATATCAATTAATATTATTTTATTTCTTATCTGCAATAATTTTGACTTCATCTATAGCGATGATACTAATTAGAAATACAGTAAATTCTGCCTTGCTTTTAGTTTTTATATTTTTTAATACTGCAATAATTTGGCTACTTCTTAATGCCGAATTTCTTGCGATACTACTTGTATTGGTATACGTAGGAGCTGTTCTAGTTTTATTTTTATTTGTTGTAATGATGCTATCTGAGCATGAAAAACAAATACCCAAAAAAAATAGCTATATATTTTTATCTAGCATAGTTGGTTTAACTATGTTTGTAGAACTATTATTAATTATTTTAAGTGGAAACTTTAATATAGCTACACCAGTTATAAATAATATTAATGTAAGTAATACATCTTTACTCGGTATAGAGATTTACACAAATCATTTAATCTCATTTGAGATCACCGCTTTTATTCTTTTAGTAGCTATTATTGCTGCGATAGCAATAACATATTCAAAAAAGAAAAAAGTTTTAAGGCAGAATACGGAAACACAGATTAATGCAACTAAAGCTGACAGATTAAAAATAATGAAGGACTAAATTTTATGCTTACTTTAAATCATATACTTATACTTAGCTCCTTACTGTTCTGCATTAGTTTGTTTGGAATATTTGTAAATAGGAAAAATATTTTACTTTTATTAATGTCTATTGAACTTATGCTTCTATCTATAAATACTAATTTCATAGCTTTTTCTTATTTTGAGCATGATATTGTTGGCCAGGTTTTTGTTTTTTTCATTCTTGCTGTAGCTGCAGCTGAATCAGCTATTGGATTAGCAATATTAATATCATTATATAGGCTTCGAAATTCAATCGATATAAATATTATTAGTAGATTACGAGGATAAAATGGATTTTATTATTTTACTTATACCTGGCTTATTACTTTTTAGTTTTATTTTCTCTGGATCAATAGGGAATTTAATAAGAAGAGATTTTTTTAATATAATTTCTATATCTTGTATTTTTTTATCTTTCGT
>JAYZIH010000030.1:0-4654 GCA_036165695.1 Pseudomonadota bacterium
TTGAATTTGAAGATCACAGATTACTCTATGATTGGATTATAGAAAAATGTAAAACAAAAAATATACCTAGGCAAATTGAATTTGCTAGGCTAGAGCTTGAAAATTGTATTATGAGTAAACGAAAACTAAATGAATTAGTAGAACAAAAATTAGTTGATGGCTGGGATGACCCTAGTATGCCAACAATTTCAGGTCTCCGTAATCGAGGATATACCCCCTCATCTATAAAAGATTTTTGTAATAGAATTGGAGTTACTAAAAAAAATAGTGAAATACAATTATCTGTACTAGAAAACTGTATTAGAGAAGAATTAAATGAGTCTGCACCTAGGTATTTTGGAATATTAAAACCTATAAAAGTAAAAATAACCAATTTTTCGGGTGAATCAAAAAAAATTGAAATTGCAGATGGCAGGACTCTTACATTATCAAATCAAATAATAATTGACCATGATGATTTTATGGAGTCACCACCAGATAAATTTTTTCGTTTATTTCCTGGAAACACAGTTAGGTTGAAGTATGCCTGTAATATAATTTGTACTAATGTAGTGAAAAATGATGATGGAAGTATTAACTATTTAGAGTGTGAATATGATCAGGGTAGCTTTAAACTTACTAAGGAAAATAAGGTCAAAGGTATAATACATTGGCTAGATCAAAGTAATTATGTTAAATCAAAGATTACACATTTTAATGGCAATGAGAAAATTATCTATAATGATTCTATAGTTGATAAGTCAATAATGAATTTAAATGAAGGAAATAGTTGTCAGTTTGAAAGAATTGGTTACTATAAAATAATTAAGAAAAACTCAGCAGATATAGAATTTTATCAAATTGTTACTTTAAAGGACACCACTAAGCGTAAAATATAAAAATTACCTACAGTCTTTTTCTGAGATTACATATTCTGCAAGATAAGATCCATCTTCAGAATAATATTTATACACTACACTATGAAATTGCTTTATCACAATTTTCTGTTGTGGGTCTGTACACCAAGTGTTTACATTTTCAGCTCTAGCTGCAGGGATTACATTTTCAATATCTGAGACAGATATACCATCCATTTTAACAAAATACTTATATATAAATTGAGCTTGCTTACCTTTAGGTACACAAACTGTAGTTTGAAGGGTGGTAATTGCATCAGTTTTCATACCGCCCATACTCTCATTAACTATACTCGCTATTTCATTACATTCAGATACAGAGGACTTTTTTGCGAGTAATAAATTATTATTAAAGAAACATAAGTATAAAATAATTATTACTTTAAAGATTTTTATCATTTATAAATTATATCTGTTTCTTTTTAGAATTAACACCTAAGCTTTCTAATTTTTTAGCTTTATCTTGCAAACTACCTCGTCCTGTGAATAGTTGCTTTAAAGCATCACTATAACTAGTCTGCGCACTGTCAAGATGTTTTCCTACTTTGTCAAATGAGTCGCGCGAATTATCTAATTTCTCCATTAAAAGCCTACCTTGGTTTGCAATTTCTTGTGCATTTTTACTTTGCCTGTCATAACTCCACATTAAATTTATTAACTTTAAAGTTTGGTACATAGTATGGTGTAAAACAATCCCGATATTATGCTTGCTAGCAAAGTCATCTATTAAAGGATCAATCTGTTTTGCAGTATAATAAGCACCTTCATTTGGGATAAACATTAAGACTCTGTCATATTTTGATCCAATAGCATTCGCATAATCTTTGGACCCTAAATCTTTAATATGATTTTTAATATTGTCAGCTACTTTTTTTTGCGTTTCTTCGTTAGTTCCCCCATCATTAATAAAATCATAGTAAGAATTAAGTGAAACTTTAGAGTCAATAGGGACTACAACATCATTTGGTAGTTTAACTATTGCATCTGGCCTTTTCCTTTCATTATTATCATCCTTAAATTCTTCTTGTAATTCATATTCATAACCCTCACGTAAACCGCACTTTTCTAAAATTATTTTTAGTTGGGTTTCTCCCCAATCACCCTGTTGCTTATAATCCCCTCGCAACGCAAGTGCTAAGTTATCAGTACTAATATTAGTTTCAACTTGTGTTTTTAATAGGTCTTCAATTTGTTGTGAAAGTCGAGCTCTTGATGTCTTGCTCTCACCTTCAACTGATTCAAAAGCTTCTTTAAATCTTTTAATCTCATCATTCAGAGGTGTAAGGATATTTTTTAAATTCTCTGAACTTTCTTCTTTGAAATCTTTAGTTCTTTTTTCAAAAATATCACCTGTTATTGCATTTACAGCATTCTTCAAGTTATCAGAAAAATTCTCATTATCCTCAATTTGCTTTGTTAGGTTTTCTATCTGAAGATCTTTCTTTTCAACTAAGGACGATAGTTTTACATTTTCTTTTTCAATATTTGAATTCTTTTTAAAAAATAAAAAAATGATGATTACAAGCGTTGTAATGGAAAGAAAAAATAAGATTTGTATGTATTCGCTCATTAGATATTTATTGTATACGTCTTTTGAGTGTATATCACCTAGTAGTTATAGTATCTTCCTTTAAAAATTTCTATTTCTGAAACTATCAAAATATAACCATCATCATAAAATCTAAGCGCTATATCTTTTTCATCATATTTGCTTCTAATAATATTATTTGTCTTTTCGCCGCGAATATTAAAAGTAGAATATCCTGAGTTATAATCCCAAGCATAGCCAGTTATCATGTAGTAGGGGTTATCATTTTCGTATTTGACTACAATTTCTATACTTTTTTGAGGATTTACTTTATCTTTTGTCCAATTTACTGAGTCTAAATGCCTATACTTTTTAATTTTGGGTAATGGTTTCTTTATAGATACAAAATTTTCATAAACAAATCCATGTTCATTTTCACTATTAATAAGATACCATATTTGATATCTACCATTATTTAAGTGATCAAAATGCCCGTCCCTTCTTTTTACCGGAACAATAGTGTTGTGCCTTAAATAATATTTTTTAACTACATTAACCACAGTTCCTTTTTTGATTACTCTATATATTTTGCTATTACTAGAATTAATCAGCGGCATATTCCTAAAATTTACATCCGAAGTAATGAGGCCGTTTTTATCAATATTATATGATGTATCGATAAGTGGTTTCGGTATATTATCTATACAAGAATCATATATAGACTCACATGTATTTTTAGGGAAGGCTAAACTACTTAAAAAAATAAATAATAGAAAAAAATACTTTTTATAATTAATCATACTCCTCATCTTTCCATTTTCTTGTATACATAAAAACGTCAGTTGCATTATCAATATTTATATTATAATGATTTTCTACAGATGATTTAACAGATGGATAATCAAATCTTAAAAAGGGGTTAGTTTTCTTCTCAACACCTAATAGGCATGGAATAGAGAATTTGTTCTGCTCAATTAGCTTCGTTACTTCTTTTTCTCTATTTAGCAAATCTTCATTGTCAGGCTCAACGAGTTTTGCAAAACCTATGTTATCTAAAGTATACTCATGCGCACAATAAACTAAAGTTTCATTTGGCAGTCTCATAATTTTTGATAATGCTTTATGCATTTGTTTTGGCGTTCCCTCAAAAAGTCTTCCACATCCACAGGAAAATAATGTATCTCCGCAAAATAATTTTTCTTCTGTGTAGTACGCAATGTGACTTTTTGTGTGCCCTGCAACATCAAGCACTTGAAAATGTGTTTTAATATTTTCTAGATATAGATTGTCTTTATCATTTACTATCTTTGTCTTAGGGATCCTATCATCACTTGGTCCAAAGACTTCTACTTCAGGATATTCTTTTATTAAATCATTTACGCCGCCAATATGGTCAGCATGGTGGTGTGTAATTAAGATATTAGAAAGGTCTAAATTGTTTTCTGATAATGCATTTATAATTGGCTTACTATCTCCTGGGTCAACAACAGTGGCCTTTCTATTTTCCTCAGAATATAAAATCCAAAAATAATTATCAGTAAATGCCGGTATTTGCAAGATTTCCATTAGATAATATTAATACTTATAAATAATAAGAAGCAAATAAATTACATCTATTTTTTTAGTATTGAAAAAAATAAAGCCTGACGGTGTCCTACTCTCACAAGGGGAGACCCCTCACTACCATCGGCGATGTACCTTTTCACTTCTGAGTTCGGAATGGTATCAGGTGGTACAAGTACTCTATAGCCGTCAGGCAATTCTTTCAAAAATAATGCAATCTTTATTATATATATCCAATATATTTGGATGTTATATAGTTAAAACTCACGGGCAATTAGTACTGGTTAGCTACACGTGTTACCACGCTTCAACACCCAGCCTATCAACCTAGTAGTCTTCTAGGGCCCTTCAGGGATCTCAAGGATCCAGTGAGAATTAATCTCGAGGTGGGCTTCCCGCTTAGATGCTTTCAGCGGTTATCCCTTCCGTACTTAGCTACCCGGCAATGCCACTGGCGTGACAACCGGTACACCAGAGGTACGTCCACTCCGGTCCTCTCGTACTAAGAGCAGCTCCTCTCAATTCTCAAACGCGCACGGTAGATAGGGACCGAACTGTCTCACGACGTTCTAAACCCAGCTCGCGTACCACTTTAAATGGCGAACAGCCATACCCTTGGGACCTGCTTCAGCCCCAGGATGTGATGAGCCGACATCGAGGTGCCAAA
>JAYZIH010000031.1:0-6416 GCA_036165695.1 Pseudomonadota bacterium
TAAAGATACAACGTAACATGAACCAAAGACTATAATAATATCATCTTCATTTGAAATGTATTCCTTGGCACCAGTGTATGCCTCATTTATATTATCATATGTAAAGGTTTTCTCGTATATAAAAAAATTATTATTCTTAATTTTATCTAGCGGCAAACCCCTTTCATTATTAATTTTTGCAATATGCCAACTTGTAAAAATATCTTTAAGAGGCGTCAATATCCCATCAATATCCCTATCCTTTACAACGCTAAATACAGCATGGAAATTATTATTAGGATAATATCTTTGGATATTTTTTAGTAAATTCCTTGAGCTTTGTTCATTATGCGCTATATCAAATATTACCTGATTCTTGTCAAAAATTATTTGAAACCTACCAATAATTGATGCTTTTCTGATAGCCCTTGAGACAATTTTTTCATCAACTATAAATTCTCTACAAGACATAATAGCTTGAATTGCCGTAGCCGCGTTATTTAGTTGGATATCACCCTTTAGCGAAGGGTATAAGCACTTTATAGTTCTTCCTTCTTTATTATGAAAATACCAATAATCTTCATTTTCTTCTTCAATCCAGTAATTTTCTCCAAAAACACTCAATTTATTATCTAATTCATTCGACTTATTACGAATCGAAATCTGAGGGTTTTCAAATCCTATGACCGTAACACCAGACGGTCTCATTATCCCAGATTTCTCTTCAGCTATTTGTTCAAGATCTGACCCTAATATATCCATATGGTCGTAACCTATATTTGTAATAACAGAAATTGTAGGGTCTATTATGTTTACAGCATCTTTTTTCCCACCAAGACCAACCTCTAAAATTATTGCATCTAAATTATATCTTTTAAAAATTAGTAAAGATGCCAATGTTCCAAATTCAAAAAAAGTAAGCGATATATCTCCTCTAATATTATCTATTTTCTGAAAGGCATCACATATTTCCTCATCTGAAACGGGCTTTTTATTTATTTTTATTCGTTCGTTATATTTTATTATATGAGGCGATGTATATGAGCCAATATTATAACCATGTTCATATAATATAGATTCAAGCATGGATACAGTTGATCCTTTTCCGTTAGTACCAGCAACTGTAAAAACTATATTTTTATTCTTAATTAAATCAAGCTTGTCAGCAATTTTTGTAATACGGTCAAGGTTAAAATCCATATCACTTTTATGAAGTTTACATTGCCAATCGATCCAACTATCTAATGAAAATTGTTTCACGTTAAATGTGTTATGCTAATGCTGATTTATACTGTGAATCTGAATTATTTGTAAGTATCTTAAGTAAATTAGTAATTTCTAATCTCAATTTTCTTCTATCTACAATCATGTCAATTGCTCCATGTTCTAGAAGAAATTCACTTCTCTGAAATCCTTCAGGCAAAGTCTCTCTAACTGTTTGCTCAATAACTCTTGGTCCCGCAAAACCTATTAAAGCTTTAGGCTCAGCTATAAGGATATCTCCGAGCATTGCTAAGCTAGCAGATACCCCACCCATTGTTGGATCTGTTAACACACTTATAAATGGAATTGATTGTTTCTTCATGTCTGATATAACACTAGCAGTTTTAGACATCTGGAAAAGAGAGACTAAAGATTCTTGCATCCTAGCTCCTCCGCTCGCAGAAAAACATACTAAAGGTATATTTTCTTTTAAACAAACCTTAGCCGCTCGACAAAATTTTTCTCCAACAACTGAGCCCATTGATCCTCCCATAAAATCAAACTCGAATGATACTGCAACAATATTAATATTATTTAGCCTACCCTTCATAGTCACTAAAGCATCATTTTCATTAGTAGAGTCTTGAGCGTCAGATATTCTGTCTTTATATTTTTTGCTATCTCTAAATTTTAAAAAATCTTTCGAATATAAGCTTTCATTAATTTCTGTTGCTCCTTCTGGATCAAGGAATAGATTTAATCTATCTCTGGCTCCAATTCTCATATGGTAATCACAACTAGTGCATATGTACGAGTTGTTAACTATCTCTTCTCTATAAAGAACCTTTGTGCAGTTTTTACACTTTTCCCATATACCCTCAGGTATTTTTTTCTTATTCCTTTGTCTATTTACACGTATACGTGATGGGAACAATTTTTTAAACCAGCTCATTTTAAAGTTTATCCTCCTTCGTCTAATTTACTTCTTATTGAAAGCAGTAGACTAGATATCCCTTTGCATATATTTTCCCTATTATTGATATTCTTTTCAATAATTTTAATTATTGCGCTTCCAACAACCACAGCATCTGCATGTTTAGACAGTAATCTTGCAGACTCTGGGTCATTTATACCAAAACCTACAGCTAAAGGAAGTTTTGTAAATTTCTTTATTTCATCTAATTTATTAAGTGTTTCGTCTAAATTAAGGGTTGGAGCTCCTGTAACACCTTTAAGTGAAACATAGTATAAAAACCCAGAGCTAAAATTCATGATCTTTTCTATTCTTTCATTTTTTGTATTCGGAGCTACTAAAAAAATACTATCAAGATTATATGATCTAAAAATATCTACAATATTAGCTGCCTCCTCATATGGAAGATCAACTACTAGTACTCCATCAGCCCCTGCGCTTTGAGCTTGCTTTGAAAAATTCTCATAACCCATTATTTCAATTGGATTTAGGTACCCCATTAGTATAATTGGGGTTTCATTATCTTTTTCTCTAAATAAAGTTATTAATTCTAAAATATCTTTACATGATGTATTTTGACTAAGTGCTCTCTCACATGCTTTCTGAATTACGGGTCCATCCGCAATCGGATCAGAGAAAGGAACCCCTAGTTCTATAATATCTGTTCCGGAACTAACTAGAGTATGCATAATTTCTAATGAAGTTTCTAAGTCTGGATCCCCTCCGGTAATATAAGATATGAGACACTTCTTGTTTTTATCTTTTGCAGATGTAAATTTTCTTTCTATCCTATTCAAATCTTTAATCCCTCAATTTCGGCAACAGTATTTAAATCTTTATCACCTCTTCCAGATAAATTTACGATAATATTTTTATCTTTATTCATTTGCTTTGATAATTTACATGCATAGGATATTGCATGGCTTGTCTCTAGCGCTGGGATTATACCTTCAGTTTTAGATAACAAATTAAATGCTTCTAGTGCTTCTTTATCAGTTGCTGATTTGTACTGTACTCTTTCAAGATCTTTTAAAAGCGCATGTTCGGGCCCAACTCCTGGATAATCTAAACCCGCTGAAATACTATGTGTATCCATTATTTGTCCGTTATCATCCTCAAGAAGGTATGTTCTATTTCCATGTAGTACCCCTATCTTGCCTTTATTGAGTGGAGCTGAATGTTTTCCTGAATCAAGACCTAAACCAGCAGCTTCTATACCATATATATCGCAGTCGTCTTCAATAAAAGGATAAAATAAACCAAGTGCATTTGATCCCCCTCCAACACATGCTATAAGTGCATCAGCTTTTCTATTTATATTATTCATTTGTTCCTTAACTTCTACTCCAATTACAGATTGAAAATCTCTAACTAACTCAGGGTATGGCGCTGGGCCAGCAACAGTCCCGATTATATAAAATGTATCATCAACATTTGTAACCCAGTCTCTTAATGCTTCATTTAACGCATCTTTAAGAGTCTTAGATCCAGAGGTTACTTTTACAACTTCAGCACCTAATAACTGCATTCTATAAACATTTTGTGCTTGCCTATAGACATCCTTTTCACCCATATAAACTACACACTTCATGCCAAGTCTGGCGGCAACCGTTGCAGAGGCTACTCCATGTTGTCCTGCTCCTGTTTCAGCTATAATCCTTGTTTTCCCCATTTTTTTAGCAAGAATAGCCTGTCCAATCGTATTATTTATTTTATGTGCTCCTGTATGGCACAAATCTTCTCTTTTTAGAAAAATATTAGCCCCACCACAAAAATTAGTTAATCCTTTTGCAAAATATAGTGGCGTTGGTCTGCCTACATAATTTGAAAAATCATTTTGTAGCTCTGATATAAAGTCTTTATCTCCTTTTAATTCATAATATTTTGATTTAAGGTCATCTAGTGGCTTAATTAAAGTTTCAGCCACAAATCTACCTCCAAAAATTCCAAACCTACCGTCCTCATCTGGATAATTATATTTATTATCTTTATTAAAATTTTTCATTTCTCACCGCTCTCACAAATTCTCTTATTAAGTTTATATCCTTTATTCCTTTACTTGATTCTACTCCACTACTAACATCTACACCATAAGGTTTTACCTTAGATATAGCTTCTTTAACATTTGATGCCTTAAGACCTCCAGCTAAAATTATAGGTTTACGTGTTTTAAAATCAAAGTTAATCCAATCAAAAGATTTACCTGTACCACCTATACCATCCTCTGAATGACTATCAATAATAAATGCCTCTGCATTAGGGTATTGTAAATCAATATCTTCTATTTTATTTCTACCAGTAGCTGAAACACCTTTAATATATGGAATATTAAATTTTGAGCAGTACTCGTCAGTTTCATCCCCATGAAATTGGATTATGTCTATATTAACTTTAGAAATTATTTCATCTACATACTTCTTATCATCATTCGAAAATAAGCCCACAATAGAGGTAGAGGGTATTTTTTTAGAAACAATTTTCTCTGCCTCATCTATTTTAATACATCGTATACTTTTTCTGCAAAAGACAATTCCAATTAAATCTATATCAAGCTTCATAATAGATTCTGCAGTTGTTTCATCTCTAACGCCACATATTTTTATTTTTGTCATATTTCTTATCAATACCTAATAGTAATGTGGAAAACTTCTTTTAAAATCTATTTCATAAATTTTATCGTATTCAACATGAACTAAGTATAATCCATGTGCTGGAAACTTTTTCCCGGCCTCACATCTGTCTTTAATTTCAATTAAATCTTTTATCCAATTAGTTTTCTTTTTTCCAGCTCCTACTAAAACTAGGCTGCCAACTATGTTTCTTACCATATTATATAAAAAAGCATTTGCTGTTATATCAATATGTATAAATTCTTTGGTCCTTTTAACTTGCAAGTCATAGATTTTTTTTACACTAGATCTAGATTGACAGTTTGCTGATCTAAAGCATGAAAAATCTTTTTCTCCTATTATATGTTTAGCTGCTTTAGCCATAGTTTGCTCATCAAGATTATCTTCTTTATACCATGACACTTTTTCATTATACATTACTGGTCTAACACTATGGTTATATATTATGTAACGATATGTTCTTTTTAAAGCAGAAAATCTAGCATGAAAATCACTTTTTACCTCCTTCATATCTGTTATAGAAATATCATCAGGTAAAATTGAGTTTAACCCGTAAACCCATGAGTAAGATGGTCTATTTATATTTGTTTCGAAGTGAATTACTTGTCCTGTTGCATGGACTCCAGTATCTGTCCTTCCGGCAGCATAAGTTAATATCTTTTCTTGCGTAAAATCAGATAATGCCATTTCTATAGCACTCTGAATAGTTTTTCCTTTTGTTTGTTTTTGCCAACCATTATAATTTTTTCCACAGTATTGAACACCTAAAACTATTTTCATTATATAAAGATAATTATAAATATTTAGCTATAAGGATTTCTGCAATTTGAATACTATTATAAGCTGCACCCTTTCTTATATTATTAGCAACAACCCACATATTTATTCCATTATCGATTGATATATCTTCACGCACTCTTCCAACATATACAAAATTACTATTTTCTGAATCAATAGAAGTTGGATATTGTTTCTCACCACTTTCATCAAAAACTTTTAGTATATTGCTACTATTTCTTAATAAATCTAAAGCATCAGATTTTTTTAATTTTTTTTCTAATTCAAGGTGTACAGACTCAGAATGTCCAAAAAAGACTGGGACTCTAACTGCTGTAGCATTAACATCGATATCATTATCTAATATTTTTTTTGTTTCCCAGACCATTTTCATTTCTTCCTTAGTATAGCCATTTTCCATAAACACATCACAGTGAGGTATTACATTGAAAGCAATTTGTTCAGGGTAAACTGTATTTACAATCTTATTACCTCCAACATAAGATTTTATTTGATTATTCAATTCATCAATAGCCTCATTTCCAGTACCTGATACAGCTTGGTATGTAGAAACATTTATTCTTAAAATTTTTGATACATCATGAATTGGCTTAATAGCAACTAACATTTGTATAGTACTACAATTAGGATTAGCAATAATCCCTGTATTTTTATATTCAGGAATTACATTAGCATTAACCTCAGGAACAATTAACGGGATATTATCTTCATATCTGTATTGCGATGTATTATCTATAACTATAGTGTTTGATTTTGTTGCAATTGGCACATACTTTTCTGAAATCTCAGCTCCGGCAGAAAACATTGCTATATCAATCTTTTTAAAATCAAAA
>JAYZIH010000032.1:0-7782 GCA_036165695.1 Pseudomonadota bacterium
AACCTGTGGGATTTCTATCATTTTATTTTTAGAGCTTCCAATAGAAGTTGCATTTATAATCATATTATATTGGTTATTACATAGTGAACTTTCATCAACAGCCGATATATCTCCTAAAATAGAAAAACAATCTGCCAGAATCTCTGCTTTTTCATACGTTCTATTGTAAACAGAGACTAGATTAGGTGAAGAATTTAATATATTTGGAATAATACCTCTAGCTGCACCACCAGCTCCTAGTAGCAAAATATTTTGATTCTCTAAACTATATTTTAAGTTATTCTTAACATCTCTCTCAAAACCAATGCCATCCGTGTTATAACCTATTTTTTTTCCATCTATAAATCTTATAGTATTCACAGCACCAGTAAGTTCAGCAAACTTATCTGCTTCATCAATATAGTCATACGCATCAGGCTTAAAAGGAAGCGTTACATTTAAACCTTTACCACCTAAATCACAAAATTTGTCGGCTTCTTCTTTAAATTTACCAACAGGAACTAACACTGATTCATACTGAATTTCTCTATTGAAGCTACTCGCAAATTCTTTATGAATTTTTGGGGATAAACTATGATTAATTGGATTTCCAAAAACAGCATATCTGTTCATTTATATTTATCCTATCCAATTTATAATATCTTTTGCAAAATAAGTTAAAACCGCATTTGCACCAGAACGTTTAAAGCATGTCATAGTCTCAAGTACAACCTTCTTTTCATCAAGGTAACCGCTATTAGCAGCTGCTTTAATCATAGAATATTCACCACTAACATGATATGCAAAAACTGGAATATTAAATTTATTTTTTATTTTTGATATAACATCCAAATAGTGTAATCCCGGTTTTACCATAACAATATCAGCGCCTTCTTCTACATCTAACTCTACTTCATTTCTAGCTTCTTCAGTATTAGCAAAATCCATCTGGTATGTGTCCTTTGATGCACCTTTAAGACTGTTTTTTGAATTTACAGCATCTCTAAATGGACCATATAGATTAGATGCGTATTTTGCTGCGTAAGATAATATTTTTGTATTAGTAAAATCATTAGACTCCAGGGTCTCTCTTATTTTTAAAATTCTCCCATCCATCATATCTGATGGAGCAACTATATCTGCACCTGACTCAGCATGAGACAATGCTTGCTTTGCTAGCACTTGTATTGTTTCATCATTCAAAACGTTTCCATTTTTATCAATAATTCCATCTTGACCAGAAGTTGTATATGGGTCTAAAGCAACATCAGAGATAATTCCTAATTCAGGAATTTCCTTTTTAATTATTTTAATTGTTTCTTGAACTAAACCATTACTATTATATGCTTCCTCAGCACCCTCTGATTTTTCTGAACTATCAACTACTGGGAAAATAGCTACAGCATTAAGTCCTTTTTTATATAAATCCTCAAGAACAGGCAAAATAAGATCAACGGATAGCCTTTGGATGCCTGGCATTGAAGATATATCTTCAGAATTATTTTTTCCTGGCAATATAAAAACCGGATAAATAACATCGTCTACTGAAACAACATTTTCCCTGACTAAATTTCTTATAAATTTGTCACTCCTATTACGCCTCATGCGTGTTTCTGGGAAAAGAGATTTACTCATAAATATTTATTTCACCCTAGTATGTTAAGATTATAATACAGATATGTTAAAAACGATAAAATTAGAAAGCCAGGGTTTGGCCCTTTGTATAATAAGCCTCCTAGTAGCTTATATATACTTTGATATGGTCTTAGAGCTAATGCCATGCACACTGTGCTTAATTGACAGATTTTTAATAATTGCCATCTTTATACTCTTTCTCGCAACCAGACAAAATATTTTTCCTAAAACAACAAATATAATGGCTATTTTTTTCAGTATTTTAGGGACTATAAGTGCTTCTTGGCATATATACATACAGGAAGCACACAAAAACTTGGAAGAAGGTGATTTTGGAAATGGTTGTGGGGCTGACATATTTTACTATATAAAAAATCTACCATTTTCTGAGGCTATAGAAAAAACTTTTACATCTAGCTCATCTTGCGTAGATGTTGACTGGACATTTCTTGGGTTGACCATCCCAGCATATACACTTATCCTATTTATTATATTATTAATAATAAGCTTTAAAATTTTTATAAGAAATGAAACATAATTTTATTAGAGTAATTTTGATTTCTGTATGTCTGATATTTAGTATAGTACATGCATATCAATCTTCATCCCCAGAAAACGCATCTGTAGAGATTGTAGGTATAGAGGATGGAGAGGTATATAAATCACCGATTAATATAGAATTTGTTATTAATAATATGGAAGTTGTTCCAGCTGGAACGAAAAAAAAGAATAGTGGGCATCATCACCTACTTTTAAATTTAGAGAATATGCCGAACCTCAAAGCGCCTCTTCCTTCAACGCAAAATATTATACATTTTGGGAAAGCACAAAAATCTACAAAACTAGAGTTAAAAGAAGGAAAGCATACAATACAACTTTTATTTGCTGACCATTTACATATTCCACATGATCCGCCAGTCCTATCAAAAAAAATTAGTATTATTATAAAAAAATAAATTTTATTTATTTAGATCCAATTTTTTTTAACTAGATATTTTTTATATAATTCTTCTTCTTTACTTCCTTCATTAATTGGATAATTATATTTCCACTTAACTAGCGGAGGTAAAGACATTAATATTGATTCTGATCTACCTTTAGACTGCAAACCAAATAAAGTTCCTCTATCATAAACTAAATTAAATTCAACATATCTTCCACGCCTAAAAAGCTGAAAATCTTTTTCTTGATCAGAGTATTTTGTCTCCATGCGTCTTTCTATAATTGGTATATACGTATCTATAAAACAAGATCCGACTGATTTAACAAAACTAAGACATGTATCAAATTCCCATAAATTTAAATCATCAAAAAAAATTCCACCTATTCCTCTAGGTTCATTACGATGTTTAATATAAAAATATTCATCACAATTTTTCTTTAACTTTGTGTATATATTTTTATCATATTTATCGCACATTTTTTTTGCAGATATATGCCACTCTTTTACATCTTCTTCATATCCATAGTAAGGAGTCATATCAAAACCACCTCCAAACCACCAAATAGGGGGAGAGTCTTTCCCAAAAGCTATAAAAAATCTTACATTCAAATGAACTGTTGGTATATGAGGGTTCCTTGGATGGCTAACAACGGAAACACCCATAGCTCTATAATTTTTTCCTTTTAATTCTTTTCTTTTCTCAGTTGCTGAGCTTGGAAGGCTATCTCCATAAATATCAGAAAAATTGACTCCTACTTTATCAAAAACATTTCCATCTTGAGAGATTGCTGATATACCACCCCCCCCTTCATCTCTTTTCCATTCATCTTTTAAAAAACTTGTTTCTTTGAGTTTAGAAAATTTTTCAATAATGTCATTCTGCAGAATTAAAAATTCTTTTCTTACTTCATCAGCATTTTTGCTATCTGGCATACCTGTCATAATTAACTCTCACGAATAACTTTATTAGTTATTAAATCAACTATTTGTGTTGGTTTTATGCTATCTCCAACTCTTCCATCCACTATGATATCTATCTCTTCTCCAAATTGCATTAAAATCTCATTAGAGTTTTTTGCAGGAGTTTTGCTTGAAATATTAGCACTTGTTGAAATGATTGCTTTATTTGAATACTTACATATTCTAGAAGCAATTGGATGTTGAGTTATTCTTAATGCAACACTAGAGTCTTCACCTTTAACTAAATTAAGGACATGTTTTGAGGATGGAACAATCCAAGTCGTAGGCTTAGATTCTATATCACTCTTTTTAATGAATAAATCAAGATAATCTTTATGAATAAACTTACTTAATTTTTTAACCTCATCAGCAATAATAATAAGGCCTTTTTGTTTACTCCTATTTTTAATTGCAATAATTTTATTTATTGACTTTTCATTTTCTGGATCACACCCTATTCCAAACACAGATTCAGTTGGATATGCAACAATTTTTCCCTTAACTATTGCATTAGAAATGTCTTCATACTCTTCAGGGGCTGATGGGTTAATAACAACTGTCATATTATTTTATGACTAACCTTTTTTTCTTGCGAATCTTCGAGATCTAATTGGTGCTTTTATTATCAACTCTTCGCACTCATCAAGTGATAGTTCCTCTGGTTGTTTATCCTTAGGAATTTTTACATTTTTTTTGCCATTAGTTACATAAGGCCCATATCTTCCATTTAGTACTTGTATATTTTTTTCTTCAAAAATTTTAATTACCTTATTAGCATCAATTTCTTTCTTAGTAGCTATTAAAGGTAGTGCTTGTTCTAGTGTGATTGTATATGGATCATATGGATCTTCTCCTTCTTTTTCTAAATTTCTTAAAGATAGGTTTTTCTTTTCACCGTAATTAAGATACGGACCAAATCTTCCTAAACAAGCAGTTATTTCTTCCCCCTCAGGTGTTTTACCTAACACACGTGGTATCTGAAACAAATCTAAAGCTTCTTCAAGAGTTATAGTATCAATTGATTGTCCACTCCTAAGCGATGCTGACTTTGGTTTGCCTGTTTTCTCAAATGGATCATCTTTACTTCCAATCATGGCATGTGGGCCGTAAGGTCCAATTCTAACACTTACATCCTTCCCAGATTTTGGGTCCTTACCAAGAATACGTTCTTGTTTTTTCTCCTCTGGGGATAATTTATTTGTAGTTTCTACCATTTCAGTAAGATGCTTATAAAAAGAATCAGTAACTGGCACCCACTCATTTTCTCCTCTTGCAATCATATCGAGAGTTTCTTCAAGTTCTGCTGTATAACTATATTTAACATAATCCTCAAAATTTTTTGCTAAGAATGAACATGCAGACATTCCCTTACCAGTTGGAATTAAAGTTCTGTTTTCGACTTCTACATATTCCTTATTTTTAAGTGTCTCAATAATCATTGCATATGTGCTTGGCCTTCCAATGCCTTCTTTTTCAAGATTCTTAATTAAGCTTGCTTCAGTATATCTTGGAGGCGGTTTTGTAAAATGTTGTGCTGCGTTTAATTCATTTATCTTAACTTCATCCCCTTCATCTAAAGGCGGTAATATTTTTTCTTGTTCATCAGATTCTGCATCGTCAGAGCTCTCTAAATATGCGGCCATAAAACCAGGAAAATGAATGGATTGACCATTTGATCTAAAAATATGATCTCCAATTTCAAAATCTACTGCAACTGCATCAAGAATTGCATCATTCATTTGAGAGGCAATTGTTCTTTTCCAAATTAAAGAATAAAGATTGTACTGGTCTGTATTTAAAATCTTTTTTAAATCTTCTGGAGTTCTACTTATACTAGTTGGCCTTATAGCTTCATGAGCCTCTTGTGCATTTTTTGAAGAATTAACATAAGTTCTTGGTTCGTCCGGAAGCATATCTTCCCCAAATGTCTTTGGGATCAACTCTCTTATTTCCTTTATTGCATCATTAGCAAGATTAATTGAATCAGTCCTCATATAAGTTATAAGGCCAACTGGCCCATCGCCTAAATCAATTCCAGTATACAGCTCTTGGGCAGTACTCATTGTCTTCCTGGCATAAAATCTTAATTTTCTAGAAGCTTCTTGTTGAAGGGTTGACGTCGTAAATGGCTTAGCTGGCTGTCTCTTTTTCTTTTTCTTAGTGATACTTGATACTGTTAAATTCTGGGAAGAAAGGTTAGTAATATCCTCCTTGATTTTAGAAGCTTCTTTTTCATTATTAATGTCAAACTTTGCAAGTTTTTTGCCATTTATTGAAATCAAGGAAGATTCAAAAATATTCTTTTCTTTTTGTAATTTGGCATTAATTGACCAATACTCCTGAGGATTAAATTTTTTTATTTCCTCCTCTCTTTCAACAGTCATTTTTAATGCAGGGCTTTGAACTCTCCCTGCAGATCCTTTGCGAATTCCTATACCCCATAGTAATGGAGATAGTCCCATGCCATAAAGATAATCTATTGCACGTCTAGCAAACTGAGCATTCACTAGGTTTATAGATATAGATCTAGGGTTTTGAATAGCATTTAAAATTGCATCCTTAGTTATTTCATTAAAAACAATACGATGAACCTCTATATCTTTCAAACATTTATCATCCTCTAAAATATCCACTAAATGCCAAGCAATTACTTCGCCTTCACGATCTTGGTCAGTTGCCAGGTATAGTTTAGACGCATTCTTTAATGCAGTTTTTATTGATTTAATTATTTGCGTAGGTTTATTATGATCACGATCAATTAATTCATAATTCATTTTGTAATTATTTTCAACATCAATCCCATTACGAGAAGGCAAATTTCGGAGATGCCCAACCGTAGAAATAACAGAAAAGCCCTTTCCTAAATACTTTTCAATAGTCTTAGCTTTTGCAGGAGATTCAACTATAACTATATTTGAACTCATAATCGTCCTCGGTCACAAAAAATAGTAATTCTAGCTAATGTATATATGGAACTGATTTGCCAGAATCTAGATTTTGTAGCCACGTATAATTAATTTCATTTCCAGGGGTATTAAAGAGTATCATTAAAACTACCCATTTAATCTGATTTAAGTCAACATTATTAGTATCTAAAGCCATAATACGATCAATTGCGTGTTCTCTTATTTCGCTATCGACTACACCAAGTCTTTCAAGGAAAGATAAGAAACTTAATCCTTCATCTCCAATTTTTTGTAATTCATTTTCACTATATAGTCTAAAACTATTTTCTGTTGGCTTGTTTAATAAAAATTTTTCATCAATTCCTGGTAATCCTTCCAACCAGTCAAAAGCTCGGTTTATATTCTTATCTGTGAAGCCAGCGCTTGATAAGTTTTTATGCAATGATTCTCTGTCTAATTCAACTTCTTCATTATCTTCTACATAACTTTGGAACATGTACATTAGGACGTCTAGTATGCTTTCTTTCATGAGGAATTCCTTAAGTTGTTGATTTAAATTAAAAATCTACCAAAAATACGTATACCTCTACTATGCTATAAATAGAACATTAATACATTGTCGTGATTTAGTCAAAGGTGATTGATTTTCCTTTAAAAATTTGAGCAAATTAACTTAATTTGTAAACATTTATGCATGCAGAGAGTATAATTATATCTGGGATATAACTGAGAATATATAGATAAATGGAAAAATTAGAAGTATTACATTTCCCCGATGAAAGGCTCAGAACAGTAGCAGAGCCTGTGGATAAAGTTGATGACAATATTAGGAAGATTGTTGATCAGATGTTTTACACAATGTATGAAGAAATGGGCATTGGTTTAGCCGCAACCCAAGTAAATATACATAAAAGAATAATAGTAATTGATATTTCTGGAGAAGAAAAACAGAAATGTGTCTTAATAAATCCAGAAATAATCTCTAATTCTCAGGAAAAAGATACAATGGAAGAGGGATGTTTATCAGTTCCTGGATTTTATGAGGAAATTAAAAGATTTAGAAAAATAAAAGTTAAAACCCTGAATTATGACGGGGGGCAAGAGGTAATTGAAGCAGAAGACCTTTTATCAGTTTGTATACAACATGAAATTGATCATTTAGATGGCAAACTATTTGTTGATTATTTATCTAATCTGAAAAAAGATAGGATAAAGAAAAAAATATTAAAAATGAAAAAAGAGGGTATACCCCTAAAAAGAAATAACACTCCAAAATATAAATCAGCTATATAAATCAAAAAAATTATGTCTAAGATAAAGATTGTTTTTGCAGGAACATCAGAATATGCAAATGCTCAT
>JAYZIH010000033.1:0-2896 GCA_036165695.1 Pseudomonadota bacterium
TTTTTTAATAATTTATATTGTATTTGCTTTAGAGCCAAGATATTTGCCTGGCTTGTATATTCTATAAAAATAGGTGATTTTTCTAATTTAAAATCAATAAAAAATATATTTAAGTCGCTACAGCAAGAAAATTTATTCTTTGAGATATCAGTGTTTATTTTTGTTAATACAACTTCTATACCATGTGTTGTGCAGACTTTTGTGCTATTAGTTTTAAGTATAATATCAGTAGCGTAACTATACTGAATAGTAAGCAAGCTAATGATTATAGAGGCTATAATTGTTCTATTTATATTTCTCATTTCCTTTAATAGTAATTAATTAGGAGTAAATAATATCATAAATGTTATAGAATGGGGCATTAGGGACTTGAACCCTAAACCTGGCGGTTAAGAGCCGCATGCTCTACCAATTGAGCTAATGCCCCTCCATGGGGTGAGAGACGGGGATCGAACCCGCGACATCAGGTACCACAAACCTGTGCTCTACCAACTGAGCTACTCTCACCATCTGGCACGCCTGGCAGGACTCGAACCTGCTACCCTCGGATTAGAAATCCGATGCTCTATCCAAATGAGCTACAGGCGCAAATGGTCGGGGTAGAGGGATTTGAACCCCCGACACCCTGCTCCCAAAGCAGATGCGCTACCAGACTGCGCTATACCCCGAAATCAAATTATATTATACAAAAAAAATAGATAATGGCATTGTTCAAATACAAATAATTAATGCATTATGATATCCTGAATTTTAAGTTGATATTTTAATCTAAAAAACATGGTGTGCAATGAATTTATTTAAGTATCTATTTATTGGTGCAAAAAAAATATTCTTTATAATTCTGTATATTATTACAATAGGAGCAAATGCTGAAATGAATACTATAGTTATGATGGAAACAACTGAGGGTAATATAAAAATTGAGCTATTTGATGAATCAGCCCCAGATACAGTTAGTAATTTTAAATCATATGTTGAGTCTAATTTTTTTAATGAAACTATATTTCATAGGGTAATAAATGGTTTTATGATACAAGGAGGTGGCCTAAACGCAGATATGTCTGAAAAAGAGTCAATGCAAGCAATAAAAAATGAGGCAACTAATGGCAAAAGTAACAAAAGAGGTACGATAGCAATGGCAAGAACTTCAGATCCACATTCTGCTACATCACAATTTTTTATAAATCTCAAGGACAATGAGTTTTTAGATTTCACAGAAGAATCTCCTCAAGGTTGGGGGTATTGTGTATTTGGCGAGGTAATAGAAGGAATGGAAGTTGTAGATAAAATTGCAGAAGTAAAGACAGGAAATTCTGGTTATCATGAAAATGTTCCATTAAGCCCAATAAAAATAATTTCTGTAAAAATATTATAGACAATAATGCAAAATATTTTTTTTATTTCTGATGTACATCTAGATTATAAAAATCAAACTGTAATAAATAAATTTATTAGCTTCCTGCAAAGTCATTCGTCTGATATGAAGGAATTATATATATTAGGTGACTTGTTTGAATATTGGGTAGATGATAAGCAAGGATTAGAAGAATATTCTGATATTCTTAACGAACTAAAACTAATTAGTGAAAATGGAACTAGAATTTACTTTATACATGGAAATAGAGATTTTTTAATTGGAAAAATTTTTCCTGAATTTTTAAATGCATTAATACTTGATGATAAATATTACTTAAATATTGATGGTTTTGAAATTCTTATTACTCATGGTGATTTGTTATGTACAGATGACCTATCATATCAAAGATTTAGAAAATTTATTAGAAGTAGGTTTTCTATATTTTTAATAAATATTCTAAGTTATAATTTAAAAATGTTAGTAGCTAATTTTTTGAGAAAAAAAAGTAAGAAGATTGTCTCTCAAAAACCTGAGTATATTATGGATGTAAATTTAGATACCGTTAAAAAATATTTTGAAATTAATGATCTAGATATTATTATTCACGGACACACACATAGGATAAATACTCATAAAGTAATAGTGAATAATAAGACTAGGTATCGTTATGTTTTAGGAGACTGGCATAATACGCCAAGCTACTTAATCTATCGTGATAATACTTTTTCTTTGAAAAAAATATAACTATTTTATTGCAATTATCAAATCCATAACGTTAGTGCCAGTTGGACCTGTATGTAAAATTGCATTTACTTTTTCAAGGTACGTCCCAGAGTCTGCCCTACTAATAAAATCCTGTGATGACAAACCAGCATGATTGCCTTTTTTAATAGTTTCACCATCAACGATTGCTCCAGCATCATCAGTTACTCCGTCAGTACCATCTGTCCCAGCAGAAAGAAAAATATACGGCTTATTACTTATCTTTTCTGCAACAAGTAACGCAAGATGTTGATTTCTTCCACCTCTGCCCGGTGATTTTGGAAGTTCAACTGAGGGCTCACCTCCCCATATATGAACGCCATTTTCAGCATCAACTAAATATTCACTAAAATATGATGACAACTTATTAACGTTACCTTCAATAAAATTTTTATTTAAAAAAACCTTATAATTTAAAGCTTTAGCTTTTTCTTCACAGGCCTTCTTTGCGTCATCAAGTTTTGCAATTATATTTGTTGAGATATTTTCAAAATATTCCTTATCTGGACATTTATTAAATTTAATACCTGAAAGCCTTTCTCTTATATCATTATCATAATCTTCTAAATTTAATGTATTATAATCAGGAACTAAAGGCCCAGAAGCAATAACACTTGGAATGTCATTGGGCACATCAGATATTAAAAGGCAAATCGTATCTCTTCTTTTTAAATATAAAGATAATTTTCCTCCTTTAATATTTGAAATATTTTTTCTTATATTATTAATCTGACTTATATTATAACCTTTCGATAGAAGTACACCTGTTATTTCCTT